>NZ_JAIOKW010000002.1:0-373900 GCF_020093335.1 Pseudomonas fluorescens group sp.
GGATAATCCAGTATCCCCGACCCCTTCCGAGGCCTTCCCCATGACGAGCCCCTCCACCGAACAGGTAAGCCCCCAAACCCTGCGCAAGGTCATCATCGCCGCCGGCATCGGTAACTTCGTCGAGTGGTTTGACTTCGCCGTCTACGGTTTCCTCGCCACCACTATCGCCCAACAATTCTTCCCCAGCGGCGACGCCAGTGCGGCGTTGCTCAAAACCTTCGCGGTGTTCGCCGTCGCCTTCGCCTTCCGGCCCTTGGGCGGGATTTTCTTCGGCATGCTCGGCGACCGCATCGGGCGCAAACGTACCCTGGCCATGACGATCCTGCTGATGGCCGGCGCCACCACCTTGATCGGCCTGCTCCCCACCTACGCCGCCATCGGTGTCGCGGCGCCGATTCTGTTGTCGCTGATCCGTTGCGCCCAAGGCTTCTCCGCCGGGGGCGAATATGCCGGGGCCTGTGCGTACCTGATGGAACACGCACCCAGTGACAAGCGCGCCTGGTACGGCAGCTTCGTGCCCGTGTCGACATTTTCCGCCTTCGCCGCCGCCGCCGTGGTGGCGTACGCCCTTGAAGCATCGTTATCGGCCGAGGCGATGGGCAACTGGGGCTGGCGCCTGCCGTTCCTGATCGCCGCGCCGCTCGGGCTGGTGGGGCTTTACCTGCGTTGGAAGCTGGATGAGACGCCGGCCTTCCAGGCAGTGAAGCAGGAGCATGCGGTCGCCCACTCGCCACTCAAGGAAACCTTGCGCAACCATGGTGCGGCGATCTGCTGCCTGGGCGCTTTTGTGTCACTGACGGCGCTGTCGTTTTATATGTTCACCACCTACTTCGCGACCTATCTGCAAGTGGCGGGCGGGCTGAGTCGGGCGATGGCGTTGCTGGTGTCGCTGATCGCGCTGATCTTCGCTGCGGCGATTTGCCCGCTGGCGGGGTTGTATTCGGACCGGGTGGGGCGTCGGGTCACGGTGATGACCGCGTGCGTGTTGTTGATTGTGGTGGTGTACCCATCGTTCCTGATGGCCAGTTCCGGCTCGTTTGCAGCGTCCATTGTCGGCGTCATGTTGCTGGCGGTGGGCGCCGTGTTGTGTGGCGTGGTCACGGCAGCGCTGCTGTCGGAGACCTTCCCGACACGCACGCGGTACACCGCCTCCGCAATCACTTACAACATGGCGTACACGATCTTCGGCGGTACCGCGCCGCTGATAGCGACGTGGCTGATCAGCACCACGGGCAGCAACCTGTCACCGGCGTTTTATCTGATAGCGGTGGCATTGCTCGCACTGGCGGGTGGTTTGGCGTTGCCGGAAACGTCGAGGATTTCCCTGCACGACGTGGGCACGGAGGAAAAAGGCGCGGCACTGTCGCTGTCGCGTTAGGTTCATACCTATAGGCGCGAGGCTGCGATAGCGGTGGGTCAGGCGCAGAAAATGCCAGCAGTGCCGCCGCACAGCAGTTCCCGAAGACAGGTATGATCGACAGCCATCCGCCCCGTCTGGACCCACGCCGATGCCAGTCTGCCAAACCCGCCCTGCCCCGGCGCCTTTGCTCAACCCCGGCGAGACCGTGGTGTTGTTCGACGGCGTGTGCAAGCTGTGCAACGGTTGGGCAAGGTTCCTGATTCGCCATGACCACCCGCGGCGCGTGCGGTTGGCGGCAGTGCAATCTCCCGAGGGCCAGGCGTTGCTGGCCTGGGCGGGTTTGCCCCTGGATCAGTTCGACACCCTGGCGGTCATTCGCGACCATCACTATTGGGTGCGTTCAGAGGCAGTGTTCGAAATCATTGCGCAACTGCCTGCCACGTGGCGTGCATTGCTGCTGTTGCGCTTTATCCCGCGCGGGCTGCGGGATTGGGCTTACGACCGCGTGGCGCGCAATCGCTATCGACTTTTTGGGAAGTACGACAGCTGCCTGTTGCCACATCCGGATCATGATCAGCGCTTTCTGAAAGGCCGGCTATGAACCACTGCGCAGCCGGTCAAGCACCTCATCAAACGCCACTGTATTTCCTCCCTTGATTCTGTTTCCGACTGCATCATAGGCATTTTGGGCGCACCCGGACGCTCACGTTCATGACGGCGTTTGCTTACGTTACACTCGCGACTCCGAACATCAGCCAAGGAGACAGGCATGAGTATTCGCGGCAAAGACCGACAAATCGACAACATCGAATTCAACGTGGGCGATATTGCCCGTAGCAAAGCCTTCTACGGCGGCGCATTCGGCTGGACATTCGTCGACTATGACCCCAGTTACACCGAATTCAGCGACGGCCGCCTGAGCGGAGGCTTCACCACCGGGGAGCCCGTTAGACCGGGGGGACCGCTGGTGATTTTGTATGCGGATGATCTCGATGATACGCAACAGAGACTCAAAGCCCTGGGTGCCGTTATCACCCGCGAGACGTTTACGTTCCCGGGTGGAAGTCGGTTTCACTTTACGGACCTGGATGGGTATGAATTGGCGGTCTGGACGGTGCAGCAGTAGGCTTGGGAACGCGTGATCAATATCGACAGCAGATTGAAGGGTCCGCCATGCACCCAGCTCTTCACACCGCAGCCAATGGTCATCTAACCCTGGGCCTCAACGAATTGCCTGACGCTTATTGGCTTTCGCTGGTCGACACCTTAGTCAAACACCATGGGTTCCGACAGGTGGGATCGCCCGTCGTCGGCCTTGACACGACAATTCACCCAAGTTTCCATTGCGCTGAGTTTAGCCTCGCCGCTGGCTGGGATATTTGGTTTGGGCACTATTTACTTTCAGAATCAGCGGCAGGTGATGTGTTTCTGCAACAGCTATTCAACCAGTTGAAAACCTGACCGGCTCACTGATGCATCACGATCTTTTTTGGATCAGTCAGCGGCCAAGCTATTTCCTGCCCGCTATGGAGAGAACGATGAGAGTCATATTTGCGTTGCTATTGATGTTGAGTGGGTACGCCTACGCCGGTTGCGGCAACATCAGTGACGACAATCAACGCGCCTATTGCAATGCCAAAATCAACGGACAAAGCTGCAGCAACATTCGCGACGATAACCTGCGGGCCACCTGCAATGCTGAAATGAACGGGCAAAGTTGCGGCAACATTAGTGACGACAATCAACGCGCCTATTGCAATGCCAAAATCAACGGACAAAGCTGCGGCAACATCCGCGACGATAACCTGCGGGCCACCTGCAATGCTGAAATGAACGGGCAAAGTTGCGGCAACATCAGTGACGACAATCAACGCGCTTACTGCAATGCCACGATCAACGGTCAAAGCTGCGGAAATATTCGAGACAGCAACTTACGTAACCAGTGTGAGGCCCTGAAGCGTTAATCGACGACTAGCGCGGGGCCGGTTGTTTTACATCGACACCCTCGAACCTGGCCGTGCTCATCACTGACCAGGATAACCGCCGGCCTCCACGAACAGCTTACGAAGCTTCCTCTGGGCGGCCTCTGAAAGACGCGCATGATAGCGTCGGAGCTCCTCTTCAGCCGCGTCGGGCTTGCCGTTCATGGCCAATACAAAGGCGTAGGCAAGCGGATGCTGCGTGTAGTTGTAGAAACCCAGCCCGCCTGTCGACAGATGCCCGATGATGATCAATATGATTTTTTCTGATGGACTGCTTTCGGCCAAAAGCGGTCTGTCATGAACTTGAGCATAGAGTTCATTCTACGGCTCGACAAAATTAAATTGAGTTAAGTATAGAGCACTTCTTGTTTTGCGTATGACTTTGAAGTAAATATCCAGCCAGAAATAAAAAACCACTCAAATAGATATGCACAGACAGTGCAGGCAATTCGATTGGGCTGCTAGAGTTGCAATTTAGCACTTTAGTATCACAACGCCATTTAACACTTGAACTATTGCCATCCAGCGGCCCATAGTCCCAATGCGCCATATTCTTGGCTGCACCATAAGAATACTAAAAATCTCTTGGAGACTCAGCATGTTAAATTCATGGTCGGTGCGGACAAGATTGCTGTTGGGCTTTGGCTTAATGGTAGTGATTACGTTTATGATCTCTGCATTTTCTGTCATTAGTTTAAATGAATCAAATCTACGCTTCTCAAATTATGTTGATGGTTTGGATAAGCGCATGGGGCTGATGAACGATTTATTGCTCGCTGCGCAGCAACGTGCTATTTCAGCACGCAACCTTGTACTGATCACCTCTGCAGTGGAACGACAGGCTGAGGCGGATGCCATAAATACCGAACATCAAAAAGTTAAAAAGCTTTTGTCGGAACTGGTAGCGGGCGTCAATGTGTTACCTCCATCCGCCGAGGGTAACAACGCTCGGAGTTTAGTGGCTGAGATCGAGAAAATTGAGAAAATTTATGGCCCTGTCGCTTTAGAGATCACGCGGTTAGCCATGAGTGGCAATGATAAAGCGGCCATTGATATGATGAACAGTGAATGCCTGCCACTTCTAAAGAAACTTGTAACCAGCGTTATGAATTACAAGAGCTTTAACTCAAGTCTCGCGCAGGCTAGCATCAGTGACTCGCAAAACGAATATAAAAACACCCGTAACTTTCTGATGTTCTTCTGCGCACTGGCAATTACCATAGGGGTCGTACTGACCACTCTGATAGTTCGTGGTTTATCACGTGCTCTTGGTGCAGAGCCGACTGTCTTGTCCACCATCGCTCAGCGCGTTGCCAGTGGTGACTTGCGCCCGATTCTTGAAGCGAAAATGTCAGTGGCCGGTAGTGTGCTGTCCTCCTTAGGTGAAATGCAGTCACGCCTGAGCCTGCTTATTAGTCAAGTTAATACGTCATCGGCCGTTATTTCTGATGCCGCCGTTGACCTTTCCGCTGCGACAGAGCAAACCCGCATCGGCGTAGGAAATCAGAGAATTGAAATCGACCAAGTCGCCACCGCGATCCACGAAATGGTAGCAACCACCCTTGAAGTTGCGCGCAACTCCGAAGAAGCAGCCCATGCGGCACTCAACGCTAACCTTCACGCGCAGACCGGCGGCACCATGGCAAAAGACGCAATAGCCCAAATCAAACGTCTGGCCTCTGAGGTGTCGAAATCTGCAGCCGCTATGGCACAACTCAAAATAGAGAGCCTAAATATAGGTGGGGTATTGCAAGTTATAACGTCAGTCGCAGATCAAACCAACTTATTGGCGCTGAATGCCGCTATCGAAGCTGCGAGGGCGGGTGATGCGGGTCGAGGATTTGCGGTGGTAGCAGATGAGGTGAGAACGCTTGCCAAACGGACTCAGGGCGCAACCCTGGAAATTGGAGCTCTGACCGCCAATCTGCAAAAAATAGCCGAAGAAGCTGCTGGGATGATGGAAGTCTGTCGCGGTTTGACTGATGAAACCGTCATACAAGTTTCAAACACCGGGAGTTCGGTTGAAACCATCGTGGGGATGATTGACAACATCCAGCAGATGGTCAGGCAAATCGCAACCGCCGGTGAGGAACAAAGTTGCGTGGCAGAAGAAATTAACCGCAGTGTTACTTCAGTTCGTAATATTGCGGATGATTCAGCTTTGTCGTGCGAGAGAACGGCCAGTTCAAGTAATGACTTGGCAGAACTCGGAGCCGTGCTACAGCGGCAAATAGGTAAGTTTACGGTTTGATGAGCTTATTAAGATTGCGTCTGCGGAGTGAGGAGCGCTCGATTGATTCACGCTCAGAATTATTTTTACAGATCACCGCAACCCAATCCATCAGAACGACATGTATAGCTTCTCGGCCACGTAATAAGTAGCACAACGCCCAGCAGATAGAGCGTTCAGCGACGCTGCTACGTAACTTGATCAAAATGGAACACTGCGGTTCGGAGGGCGCGTTGCGCGCGCGTGCTCCGCCTGCAGGGACTGATATCGCCGTCACCCGGACAGGGTCGGAGCCAAGTAATTTAACAGGATCCAATTAATTCTGGACTTCGACTGGCGCTTGGCGAATTGCCACTATACTGGACCAACCCACCTGTTTCATCGGGTCACACCACGTATTGAATTCAAGGAGCGAATCATGACCAGCACCTCAAACCTCACCTGTAATTTCACTCTATCCAGCAGCCTTGCGTTGGGTGTGTCCTTTGCCAGTGATGACGGTGGGGCCAGCTACGGCGGGCAAATTACCGTATCCACTCCCGCCACTGCCGGGCCCGTGAGCACAGGCTTATGGGACAACGACGGCAACGTGTTTTTTACGCTTTACCTGACTGAAAATCCCGAGATCAACTGCGTCATCAATTCCGGCTCTGAGCCGGGCTCGTGGGTGCCGTACATCACGTTAGGTCGCGAATCTGGATTGGCTTGCCAAATCAGCAGCCCGCAGCAAGTCGGCGAAAATAATTACAACTACACGCTGACCGTAACACAACCTGCTGCCTGACAAGCTGCGACCATCTGACTGGGGCCCGTCGGCGTTAGAGAGGCAACTGATGGCTTGCTGCGGGCTATGCGACGATTTTCCATGGAGGAAGTGACGTATGTACCAGCAACAGATCAACCATCCGGCCAACCTGAGCGCCGAGCCGCTACCCCCAGAGGTATACGAGGCGATGTTCGACCTCTTCGAACATATTTGCCATTTCTGGGACAATCTGGATAACCCACAGAACTTTAAATCACGGCTGTTCGTATTCATGGACAACCGTATCCGACTGCACCCCGAGTACAGAAGCTTTTATATTCAAGCCAACCAGACGCTGGATGAGTTAGTCGAACGTTTGGGCGAGGCGGCGGCTTACAAGATGCTATTCACCGACACAGCAGCCAACCAAGCGCCGCCACAGACGCCGTTGAGCCTGGTACGGCAGAAGGTATCTAACGAGTTCATTGCTTTCCAAGTCTCGCAGGGCGGATTCAAGGCATTCACAGGGGCTATCAATTACCCCGGCTACATTGCCGGCGCCTTCATCCCGGGTGAGCCTGTCCCCTACCGGACCGGGCAGGAGGGCGCACAATGAATACCGACGTCTTGATCATAGGCTCTGGCGTAGCGGCCGCAGCGATAGCCAACCGAATGCTGGAAGCCGATCCCAACCGGGAAATCCTAATCCTTGAAGCTGGCACCCGGGTGAAGATGCAAGACCAGGCCCTGTGGGATGACTTCATGGTTTCGGGCAGCTCTTACACGAAGCTGCCCTATTACAAATACAATGACCTGGATTACCCGCAGCGTGACGCTCCAGGCGAGAACCTAAGTGTTGGCGCGACCGTCGTCCCACTGGCGGGAGCCAGGGTCATGACTTATGGAGGTTCTACCATCCATTGGGGAGGCTGGTCCTTCCGGCTCAAAGCAGAAGATTTCCGACTAAAGAGCAACACCGGCCAAGGTGCCGACTGGCCGATTACCTACACCGACCTTGAGCCCTTCTACAACCAGGCAGAGTGCTACATTGGCGTTTCAGGAGACTCAACCGACCAAGACCCGCCCCGCTCGTCCCCCTACCCGTTCCCTGCCTTTCCTTACACGCTTGAGGACCAGCCCGTCTACCAGGCCATGACCGCCTTGGGAATGAGCAGCGCCAATGTGCCGATCGCCCGCCATGGCATCACCAACACCACGTCCCGCCACGCGCCCTGCAAAACCACAGGCACCTGCAAATATTGTCCTTTCGGTGCGCGTTACGCAGCGCCCAACTTCTTGGGCGACATGACGGCATGGGGCAATTTTCCGAACCTGTGCATCATGGACAACTGCGTGGTGGAGCAAATCACCATGTCGTCTCGACAGCATGCCAGCGGTGTCACCTACCTGAATAAAATGAGCGGCGAGTTCCTTACGGTTGAAGCCAACACGGTAATTGTGGCCGGCGGCGCGATCGAGTCGCCGAAGCTGCTGCTGCGTTCATGCTCGACATATTGGCCCCTGGGTATCGGCAACGATCATGACCTGGTAGGCCGATATTTCGTGACCCACCCCTACTTCGTGTTCACCGGCACTCTCAAAGACAATCCCAACCGGTTGCAGCCCGAGATGGACTTCCCAACATTGTGCAGCCGTTATTTCGACAGCCCGCAGGAGCAGGCCGCGGGTAAATTTATACTGATAAACCCGCCGAGTTCGTTCGCCACGCTGGTCAACAACAAGCCGTCGAGTGTCACCCAAATGATGCAGAACGGCATGCTGCGTCAGGACATTGAGAAAGCAGTTCAAGGTCCAACCCAAGTGCAGATTCACGGCATGGTCGAGATCCCGAGTGAATACAGCAACAGAGTCTCGAATCTGGATATCCGCAACCGCATGGGCCTGCAGGAAACCATCGTGGACTACTCGCAGTCCGCGGACTTCAACACACGGATGCAGCAAATAAGCGCCCATGTGGGAAACATCTTTGAGTCGATGGGCGCAACCCTCGCCGGGCCGCCCTCCATTTCCTGGCGAGCCGATCATTCCGCCTGCACCTGCCGGATGGCAGGGACAGAGCAAGAGGGTGTCATCGATAAAGACCTCAAGGTTTTCGGTGTCGACAACGTTTATATCTGCTCCAACGCAGCCTTCCCAAACACTGGCGCAATCAACCCGACATTGACGCTTACGGCACTGGCGCTACGGTTGGGCGAACACCTGGCAGCTCCGGCACACCCATGACAATGCGAGGGCACATCACATGAGTACGTTGGAACAGGAAAAACAAGAACTGAGCAAGTGGCTGCATACCGCCATGACCTTGGAACTATCCACCATCCCGCTTTATATGACCCCCCTGATCAGTATCAAGCCCGGAAAAAATCGAGTGCCCGCTAACATCCTGCGAGGTGTGATGATGGAGGAAATGCTGCATTTGTCTCTGGCCGGCAATCTGCTCTCTGCTATCGGTGGCAGAGCATGTTTCACGGCTGACAATGTCCCGTCATTTCCATTGGCACTGGCGTTCAACGGCAAGCGTTTCAAGGACAGGGAGTTCGAGGCCAACCTCGGCCCTTTCAGCCCGGCCAACATCGAAACCTTTACCCAGATCGAGCTGCCTGAAGGCTGGGGCGAACATCCCGAGCTCGCGGCCGTCCAGCAGATCGACGTGCCCGGCTACACGATCGGTGAATTTTACGAGGCGCTCTCCAACAAGCTTGAGACGCTGTGCAAGACCTATGGGCCGACGGCCGTGTTCAGTGGCAACGTCGAGCACCAATTGGGACTCGACTACTATTGGGGCGGAGGCGGAAGCCCCATCGTCATCACCGACTTGGCATCGGCTCGGCGCGCCATTCAAGTGATCGTCACTCAAGGTGAAGGCAGCCGCCATAACGTATATGACGACGACCAACAGTATTTTAGCCAGCCAAATGAGGTATCCCACTTCTTCCGGTTTCGGGAAATTCAGTTCGGTCGCCACTACCAGGCTGGCGACAATCCTCATCAGGCACCCACCGGCCAAGCCTTCGAAGTGGACTACAACGAGGTCTATCCGATCCTGAGCAATCCGAAGTCAACAGATTATGCGCTCGATCCAGCAATGTCGGCACTTAATGAGCAATTCAATCGCCTTTACTCACTCATGCTCTATCAAATTGCTGAAGCGTTGAATGGCGCCGCGGGCGCAATGTACACCGCCATTTTGAACAGCATGCACGACATGACTGCTACCGCGCTGACCATGGTAGCAACGCCTATCGCAAACGATCCCCAGGGAAGAAATGGCGCACCTTCCTTTGAATGGATTCAACCTTTGGCATGACTGAAAAGGACGCAATGATGATCACATTGATATCTCGCTGGGAACTGCTGGATGGATGCCCACTCGACCTGAAACAAGCGCTGGACGGCTTGGCCGAGAGAGTCAGGGAAAAAGAGCCCGACACCTGGATGTACATGGTTCACTTGCAAGCCCCCGCCCCCTTGGACGCTGACAACAATCCTATCGAACCACCGTTACCAGCAATTCCATTGGCGCAGCAAACGGAGGTGACCTTCGTGGAAATCTACAAAGATGAATCCGCCTTCAGCCGCCACGTCAAGGGCTCGGTTTTTCAGTCTTTCTTGAAGGAATACAGCCACTATTTTAAGCAGGACCCTGCACGGCCAGGGTGGCCCGCCACCCTGAATACGACGCTGGCTCGCGTTTCCGGGGTTGTCCGCGACGCCGCTTGCAGGACTTAAGCATTTTGCCAAACGTGCATGGGGGGCGCTTGCTACAACTTACCCCCTGTGCGTAGCCTCGTTTGAGGGGACTCACTAGAGTGGCGGCTAACGGCCAGGTGCGGACGGTCATATCAAGCAGCTTTAGGCTGTGAGCGTAAACGTCCAGCAGGGCTCCTGCGAGCTTGACCCATCCCTATTACGGATGATATGCCAGTACCCGGGATTGCCATCGATAGGACCTGCTTTATGACCTACCTGTCTTCGTTGCTGCTCGATATCCCCGGCGTGGAGCATGGTTTCGAGACTTCTGGAAATTTAACGCTGCCGGAAGGAACACGTTACTGTGCCCAGGCTCACGGTACGCACATCATCGATGCTGACGTGGAAGGGCGAGATGAACATCCTGTCGCCGATGCACTGTTCTCTAGAGGAGTCCGGGGTGCGGTAGCGGTCATCACTGCCGATTGCTTGCCGGTTCTGATTGCGTCGGTTGATCAACCATTTGTCGCGGCAATCCATGCCGGATGGCAGGGTTTGAAAGCAGGCATCCTCGGTAATTCGATAGGCCGGTTAGAGAAAGAAGGTGCTTCTCTTGCTGGATTGCGAATAGTGATAGGCCCATCCATCGGCCCCTGTTGTTATGAGGTGAACAGGAAGTTTGTCGAGGGTATTGAATATGCCGACAGCCATCTTTGGCAAAACGATTCTCCGCCGTGGACGCCCCACAGAGTGCCACCCGCAAGTGCGCCTTGGGTCGAACCTGAGGTCACACATAATGAAGCCTGGTTCGATCTACGAAAATATGCACTACACCACTTGGTGGCGAGTGGCGTGAGTATTGAACAGATTCAGGTGCTTGAACATTGTACTTATTGCCACAGCGCTGATCTGGGCAGCTATCGGCGGCGGAGCCATCAAGCCGAGCCTAAATCCTTCCAGTATTCCTGGATAAGACGTTATCGGGATCCGGTTTGCTGAATGGCGATTTCGGCCAGTTGCGACAGGCAGAAATCGGCCAAAAGCGGTCACTCGGCGTGTCTACGAAACTAGGGGCGATTCAGGAAATTATTCGCAACTATGTCGCCGCTAATTAGCGCATCCCAATATACGGATCTGACACAGAGCTACCCAACTCGGATAACGCGAGTGAAATCTCATTAAACACCTCCGGTGACACGTCTTTAGGCGAGCGAGAGGCTAGGAAAGTATTGATCGCTTCAAGCCCTAAACTCGCCATAATGCTAATAACCTCTTCAGCCTGCTCCAGATCATGACCACTCCATAAACACAACAAGCAATGTTCAATTCGCTCTCTGAGACTATCGTCTAGTAAACTATAGGTATGCCACTGTCGTTCACTCAATTGCACCAATGACTTTATAAGCACCGCGCTGCCGTTTTTTTCAGGTTCGAACTCATCCAACAACTCTGTAAACGCCGTTTCAAGTTCCTCCTTGGTCATGAAATCTGGCAGCGACTCATAATATTCAACATTTTTCATGCTTAGAAATCCACAGGTATGCGTTGTATTCGAAGGCCTCCGGTAAAGCACGCCGTCTTGACCAAGCAATTTATTTCCTATTTTTATTTGCGCGGCCCATCCAGCTCCTGAGTTCGACCCTACATGATTCATGGCAGCGTTCGCATCCGGATGCATGCCACTTTATCTCCACCCGCTGGCCATTCAACGTGTACAGGAACTTGCTACCGTCGGTGAAAGTAGCTGAAGGTTTGAATAGATCTGGCTTGCCAGGCGGAACCAATTTCTGTAAGTCTGCGGCGTAAATCCTACCATTATTAATAAAACTCTTAGCTGACGCTTGAGCATCAAAAAATGCCGGTGGTTTACTTGGTCCAGGTTGGTTCAAGTAGCCAAAGTCACCATCGGCTTGCGACGCGGGGAAACTCGGTTTTGAGGGCGGCGCAACAGTTGGCCCACTCCTGTCAACTGTAGTACCACCGATGCCTTTTGCACCGCCACCACCTTTTGCCGCATTAAACGCCGCAACGCCCAATCTGACTGCAACGACAAGCGCTGCAGCACGCTCAGGAGACATACCAAACTTGGAGGCCAAAAGCTCGGTAACTGTACCCGATGTAACGCCTGCCAAGTCATTCTGAAAGCCATAATTTTCGGCAATCAGCCTATTAAGCATGTTCGCAACGGCAGGGGTGACCAGCAAAATCGAAGACGAACCACAAACACCTGCGGTAACTAAGCCCGATCTATTCGCCCGGAGTAGCAACCCTGCTTGGCATTGTGAACGTGAATGTAACTAACCTCTGGATTGGCAAACATCCGGGTAACGACAGGTTCTATTGCTATTCCATCAGCGACGTCGGCGTCGAGCATCATCCCATCATCAGTGAAAGCGCGAAGTGATAGCAGGCGGATCCGCATAGACTCGGGTACCTGATCGACTGCGTCGTAAGCGTGCGCGGCCCACTCCCGTATGAAGATCGCGTGTGAGGCATGGTATGGCGTCTTGGCTGGCTGACAGACATGGTTGAGTAAAAGCACACTCTGACCTAGCTCCGCATCCTTCATTTCGATACGGTCAGGAAAGCCTGGGTTGCTGTCGACGATGTAACGCTTTATCCCGAGAGACGCGAGCTCTTGGTCGGGCAACCCAAACAGTGACTGAAATGGCTCCGGGGAAAGGCCAGTTATACGGAACGCCATGGTCGAACTCCTATTTTGGTTTGGAGTGCTATCAGACTGGAATTCGTACAGTGCTTACTATCCGATTCTTGCTGCTTTATTCAAGCTGCCGCGACCGGCTGTTTGGGTAAAAAGCTGGCATCTCGAATGTCGCTTGATTTAGCGGGATTTCACTGTAAAAAGGCTGCGGACTTTCACGAACCTTCCGCATCAAAAAGGTCACAGGGAATGAGATCGATGGAAAATAACCCTCCACAGTTCAGTCGTATTCCGCTGGCAACCATCGGCGTCGGATTGGGCCTTGCCGTTGCCGTCTACACCACGGGAAAAGGCCCCTTCTTCCTGGAGAACTTTGCATGCACCTGGTTACCGCAAGTGGCAGTGCTTTGCATCGCGTTGTTGTGCAAAGCGTCACGAGAATCGCTGGGAGGAATGGCGACTGCCATGGGGCTGTACTTGTTCCTTTTCCACCTCTGGGTCACAGACTCCATGGGGTGGCTTTTCTACTTATTCAGCTTTCCAGGCATCCTCATCGGGGCATTGCTTAGCGTTGTTTTCAGCCCCTCGCGGAAGGTCTTCAAGGCACTGGTAGCGTTTGCGTGGGTGGTCCTCGGTATAGTGGGAAATTTGGCGGTTCTGGTTTTTACGCTCAGATAAGACGCCTAGCAGCGACTGGAAGTGGGTCATTATTTTATGAACGAAGGTTGGCAAAACGACGATTACCTCATCGTCCTCACGCAGGATGAAAGCTTGGCTGCGATGAAAGCCTACCGAGAAGCCGTTGGTTTGCGGGGCGATCCAACAGACAAAACGAACGTGGCGTGGATCACTCATGAACAACATGCCGAACTTGTCGTCTGGTGGAACGAACAGTACAAGCGCGCCGGAGCGCAGCCTTTTAGCGACTAATCTTTAAGCCAAAATCGTCTGATTTTGAAGGTCAGCGAAAGGTCGGTAGCTGCGCTGCCACTTGCATCGCTCATAGCATGCGCCCGATGCATCCTCGATCAGCCAAAAGGATTCACACCGAATCAGGGACGATTAATGAAACTAACCGAGATTCAACAGATTACGCACCTGCCGGCGGAAGTTCTTACTTTGGAGAAAGAGGCCGTTGCAGAAGGTTTCCGGTTTCTTACGCGCCTGATTTCGGAGTGGCATTCTGGAACGAATCGCTTCAACGCACCCGGTGAATGTCTCATGGCAGCGTATTCGAACCAGCAAGTGATAGGAATCGGAGGGCTAACAGTTGATCCCTATAACAAGCCCGATACCGCAAGGCTGCGGCGAGTGTACGTTGCACCTGCGGCAAGGCATCAACACGTCGGTCAGGCGCTGGTAAACGCGTTGGTTGCACACGCAACTCTTCACTTTCAGAAGGTGCGTCTTTCCACCGATACTTCTGGAGGCGACGCGTTTTATTTGCGCTGCGGCTTCAGTCGAACAGAAGATGTCCATGCCACCCACATCATGGAGTTGGTCAATGCCTGATCAGGGAGCTGTCGGCCAAGAGCAGTCGTTCAGGACAGTGCAACGGCTGACCTTTGCCTGCGCGAAGAGGAATGATTGAGGTATCTTGTCAAGCTGCCGATCCGCTGAAGACTCCAAGGAAGCCAATGCTCAGTTCACTAGTTTCAAATGGTCAGCTACAAGCGGCTGATCGCTCAGAACTGATGGTCCCCTGGTGGAGTTTCACGAAAACAGTCTTGGCTGCTACTGCCCTATCGTTGGTGCGTGACGGGCTGGTCGGATTGGACGACCCCGTTCTTGATCAGCCTTTTACGCTACGCCAGTTACTGCGGCATGAGGCCGGTCTGGCTGATTACGGAGAACTTGCGGAGTATCACTCTGCCGTTAAAAACAGTGAGCCAGCCTGGCCGGCCGATGAAATGATGCAACGCCTTGACGGTGCTCGACTCCGATACAGTCCCGGAAACGGTTGGCGTTACTCCAATGTCGGCTACCTGCTTGTCGGCTGGCTAATTGAACGGCTGACTGATCTGAAGCTTGATGAAGCGGTAATTCAACGGACACTTTCTCCTCTGGGCTTATCGAGCGTTCGCTTTGCAAAAACGCGAGCAGACTTACAAACGACCCACCTTGGAAGTGCCTCAAATTATGATCCCGCCTGGGTTTACCACGGCTTGTTGATCGGTGACATTTCGCAAGCAGCGTTATTTCTGGATCGACTCTTTTGTGCAGACCTACTCTCCACGGACTTGCTTCAGGAAATGCAGAGAGCACGAACATTGGGCGGCCCGATTCCCGGTCGCCCTTGGATCACGCCGGGCTATGGCCTTGGCGTGATGCAAGGGTCGATTGACGGCGGGTATTCGCTATGCGGGCACACCGGCTGCGGACCGAGCAGTGTCATTGCTGTCTACCGTCTCTGCGACGGCGACGGATCGGCTTGTTGTGCTGCTTTTAAGGTGGGGTCCAGTGAAGGCTTCGTCGAAGCCATCGTCGTTGAGCAGCTCATGCAAGTTCTGCGTCAGAAGAGCTGACTGCATTTAACTCCTATTAGCCTCGGTCAAAAGATTCGCCGAATGACCGCCTTGGGTCGATCTCGGACTGTCGCGAGGGCGGTAATCGCCCCAGAGCGGATGCCCAGACATTCATCAGGCTTCACTGGGTGAAGCCCCGAAAGTTGCAGTATCAGAGCTCAGTAGATGTCGTATTGGAGGTTCTTTTACCTACAAAAAATCAGCAATCACTGTTCATGACAAGTCCTCCACGTGTGGAAAGGCAAGGATGGCTAATCAGAGCGACGGTCGCGCACCAGCCAATTACTGTCGTTCATACAGGTCCAATCCGCCGTATCAGATAATGCCCATCTCTTCAGCCCAACTATCGACTCCAAGCTTTTTAGCCGCCTCAACTAAACAGTTCCTTTCCGCATCGGAGGCATCGTTCAGTTCAGCAGCAATTGCCTCAAACGCCGCCACCTCATCATCGTTTTCAAAGGGATGCCGGCCGTCAATATGTTTGCAGGCAAGGACCAAGGCGCGCGCAGAGAGTCATAGCATCCAAAAACGGAATACATTTCGGTCTGACGTAGTGAGCGCGCCGAACGACGCCCTCCGGCCTAGCAGCAAATCCAGCTGATCGTCATCACGCCTCATCGCAGGATTGCCCACGCAAAGTAGAGAGCGGGCCGGCCAATCAGAATGGCTGTCGCGAGCAACGTGCCATAAGCCCGCCTGGTTCCTGTCGCCGGGTGATGAATGAATTGTCACATCCCCGATCTTGGCTGAATAGAACCCTGCTTGGGGGCATTTTGGGATAAGCGCCTCCAATGCAATTCGAGCCTTCACGCGTGGCTTTCCTATCGTGCAGCAACTGGCCGTCTAAACTCCACACTCCCATTCTCATGTGGAGACCCATCATGACCCGCAAAAACACCCTCTGCCTCTGGTACAACGGCACCGCCCTGGAGGCTGCGACCTTCTATGCCAAGACTTTTTCGGACAGCCAGGTGAACGCTGTCCACCTGGCCCCCGGCGATTTTCCGGCCGGCAAACAGGGCGACGTATTGACCGTGGATTTCACCGTCCTGGGCCTCCCTTGCATCGGCCTTAACGGCGGGCCAATCTTCTCCCATACCGAGGCGTTTTCGTTTCAGGTGGCCACCGATGACCAGGCCGAAACCGACCGCTATTGGGACGCCATCGTCGGCAACGGCGGCCAGGAAAGCGCCTGCGGCTGGTGCAAGGACAAATGGGGGGTGTCGTGGCAGATCAGCCCACGCGTACTGACTGACGCAGTGACTCACCCTGACACGGCGACCGCCAAGCGTGCCTTCGAGGCGATGATGACCATGAAAAAGATCGATATCGCCGCCATTGAGGCGGCGGTCGCTGCAGGTTAAGGCAACGCCTCAAGCATCGCCTTGGCCGCCAGTGCATGAACCTTGCGGGTGGGGTGCCATTCGTCCCAGTAGTAATGGGTATCGGGGTCGGCACACACCGGCTTCACCTCCGGGTAGGTGGCTTGGCACGGTGTGTCGAGGTCGGTGAGCCCCTTTTCCGCCGGGTTAGCGCGCAGTGTGTCGCTAAAGGCCAGATGATCGAAGTAGCTGACCTTCTCCGTCCCGATCTGCGCCAGCACTGCAGGGAGTTTCTGCGCGAGCAACTGCTGGTACTTTTCCGCATTGTCGACCTGATTGCCCTGCACCACGGCAGGCACATGGCTCAGGTCGGTGGTGCCCACAACCATGATGTGCCTGGCTCCCGCTGTAACCAACTGCTCGGTGGCGCTGCGGATATTCGCCAGGCTGGCTTCGCTCAAGGCCTCGACCGTTTCAGGATGGGCGAAGTCGGCCCATTCAAAAAAATCGTTGGCCGAGATGAAGATGAAATACAGCGCTTTGGGGTCGGCCTTGTAGCCCTTGGCGACTTGCAAATGCTCAGCGACCTGCCCCAGTAGGCCGGTGTCGCGGGACGGCATCATCCACGCGTAGTAGTTGCCATGGCCACTTTTGGCTCCGCCCACCGCATAGTCGGTCAGGGGAATGTTCAATGCCTGTGCCAGGCCTTCGACGGCGGTGGGGCCATTGCTCCAGCGCCCCTTCCAGTACAGGGGGCCTGGCAGCGCCTGGGCCTCCTTGACCTTCTGCGCGGCAAGCCGGGTGGTGAGTGCTTCGCCCGCGCCATTGTCGGAGTAGCTGTCGCCGAAGGCATACAGATGATCGTAGTTCGAAACGCCAAAGGCGGTCGAGGCGGACAAGGTCAGCAGAGCGGCCAAACACGCACGTCGGATCATCGAGGTTCTCCCGGAATATCTGCACAGCCTACCGCCTCACTACGACCACGGCAGAACGATTGCGACCTTTACATATCCGGCGGCGGCCACGCCACGGCTGTACAGAGGCGGCCATCCTCGTTAGGCTTGCGGCCCGCAACATCCGGTTAAAGATTCAACTTTATCCGCCGTCACCCTTACATCCCTGAATGGACTCAACGAGGCTCTCGTGCGCTTTATCACTCCCCTTTTGCTGATCGGTGGCTTCGCCACCTTGGCCGGTTGCGCCACCCAACAAAAACAGATCGATCAAATCTTCACCCAGGCGCTCACTCAGCCCTTGGTGGAAAATAGCATTGTGCGCGAAGGCGACTCGCTGAGCTTTGAGCTGCTGATGCCCGCCCTCCCCAATGGCGTGCGTCGTACCCTGCAAATGGAAGCTGCGTGCTCTTCACCGAAGGTGCATCTGTTGTACATGGATGCTGTCCGACGCATGTACCCAGGCAGCATTGGCCGCTATGCAACAGCGCAGACATTGTCGCCGCAACTGTACGCGACCCTGGCCGCCAACCAGACCTTCGTACGCGCCTGTGCCGAAACACCGCAGCCGGACTGGCGCCTGGTGCAGACCAACGAACGTGACAACCAGGTCCTGATCGATGCCAACAGCATCAAGACCGTCAACGGCGAAACGCGCTTCTGGGCTGCCTTCGATAACCCGACGGTGCTCAATGACCTGCCCTACAACGCCCCGTATGCGCAAAAACGCGAACACTTTTCGGTGGCGTGCAAAGCCGGTACTTACCTGCAACTTGCCGGCTACGACATGGATGCCAACAACCGCGTCAGCGACGGTCGTGTCGACAGTTTCCCCACGCCGCAGAACATCGCTGGCAGCAATGCCGACTATGAGTTGCTGTTCAATAAAGTCTGCGTCAACCCGGAAAAAATCGCCGCACTGCCGACGTTCAAGCCCCGCATGAAAGCACCGACCACCATTGCCCTGACGTCCGTGCAGCCTGCCGTGCTGGCGGCCATCACGCAACTGAACCTGGACAAGCCCACTCGTTCGTTCAAATACGTACAGTTTGTCGGCACCAGCAACTACCGTGGTAAGGCCAGTGATAACAAAAGTACCCAGTTCATCAGCCAGGATGCGCCGAGCGGTCAACTGGCCCTGGCCACCCGTGGCGACGGCTATGAGAGCCAGGCCGTGAGCTGGCGCAACCTGTTCAACCTGGTGTCGAAAGCCACCTACGGCGGTTCAGGCATGGCCGAAAGCTCGACGCTGACCCAACTGAGCTTCACCGGCAACTGGAAGGCCCTGCCCGTGGGTGAGACAGTGACCTATGCAAGCACACGTTCCAGCCTCAACAGCCTGATCGGCAGCAGCACAAACTCACAAACCACCCGTTGCCAGGTCGAGCGTGAACTGCAAGCCAGCGAACTCAACGCGAAACTGTCGGGCACCGCCAAGGCCTTGTCCTGCCGCGTCGACGACGACAAGTACAAGCGCGTCAGCCACCTGTACTTCCTGACCGACTACGCCTACTTCCTTGAGTCGAGCACCGACAAGAACGAGTTTTTTTACTCCGACTCGCGTATCGATAAATTCGAATAAGCCCCGTTGACACACTCTGTAATATTCCATGAAGATGGAGGCCTTATTCAGGGTGTGTCAGCCAATGTCTGCAATGTCCTCCGTTAACCTGTGCGCCATTGGCTTGATTGCCAAGGCGCAAGGTTGCGTTGCACACACCCTCAAATCGAAGAAACAGTCGCTCATGTGACCGGGGCGCGCTGTCCCGTCAGATGAGCTGACAGGACATTGAGCGCGACGGTCTACCCACCTTGCACACTTGCCTCTGCCCTTCTGACGGTGACTCCAGCGGTCAATCATCAGGAGAAAGTGCATGTCAACGTTTCAAGGTATCTGGGTTCCCGTGGTCACGCCGTTCCACCACGGCGCTATCGACTTTAACGGCCTGCACCGGCTGGTCAGTCACCTGCTGGAAAAGCACGTGTCCGGGATCATGGTGTGCACCACCACCGGGGAAGCGGCGTCGCTGAGCCGTCAGGAGCAACTGGCCGTGCTGGATGCGGTGTTGCAATGGGTGCCCGCGCACCAAGTGGTGATGGGCCTGGCAGGCAATAACCAGGTCGAGTTGCTGCAGTTCCAACGTGAAGTGCTGCAACGCCCGGTGGCCGGGTTACTGGTGCCGGCGCCGAGTTATATCCGCCCATCCCAGGCGGGCCTGGAAGCGTTCTTCCGTACCGTGGCCGATGCGTCCAGCGTGCCGATCATTCTCTACGACATTCCCTACCGTACCGGCGTGACCTTCGACCAGGTGACCCTGCTCAACATCGTTGCCCATGAGCGCATCGTGGCGATCAAGGATTGCGGTGGCAACCTGGGCAATACCCTCGCGCTGCTGGCCAGCGGTGAGGTGGACGTGCTGTGCGGCGAAGACGTACAGATGTTCAACGCGTTGTGCCTCGGCGCGACCGGAGCCATTGCGGCCTCGGCACATATTCAGACGCAAGCGTTTGTGGCGCTGTGCCAGCAGGTACGCGACAACCAGTTGGCCGAAGCGCGAGCGACATTCTTTCAGTTGCTGCCGCTGATCAACACACTGTTCATGGAGCCCAACCCGGCGCCGGTCAAGGCCGCGCTGGCCCTGCAAGGCTTGATCGGCGGCGAATTGCGCGCGCCGATGCAGGCCGCCACTACCGCCGTTGTCACGCGTTTACAGCAGGTGCTGAACCCGCCCGGCTAATGCGCCAAAAACAGTCAGCCAACGGACCGTCCGGTTGCGACCGGACCGATCCCGGCCTATCGTCGAACCCACGCTTTGCGCTTTTGCTGTCCATCCCATCCGTATTCAGGTGACGACATGCCCAGCCCTTCCCGCCCCGCCGTACTCGAACTGATCGGCAACACACCACTGGTGCGCGTCAGCCGTTTCGACACCGGTCTGTGCACGCTGTTTCTCAAACTGGAATCCCAAAACCCCGGCGGCTCCATCAAGGACCGCATCGGCCTGGCCATGATCGACGCTGCCGAGCGCGACGGCCGCCTGCGCCCCGGCGGCACCATCATCGAAGCCACCGCCGGCAACACCGGCCTGGGCCTGGCACTGGTCGGCCGGGCCAAAGGCTACCGGGTGGTGCTGGTGGTGCCCGACAAGATGTCCACGGAAAAAGTGTTGCACCTCAAGGCCATGGGCGCCGAGGTGCACATCACCCGCTCCGATGTGGGCAAAGGCCACCCCGAGTATTACCAGGACGTGGCCGCACGCCTGGCCAAGGACATCCCGGAGTCCTTCTTCGCCGACCAGTTCAACAACCCGGCCAACCCTCTGGCCCACGAGACTAGCACCGCGCCGGAGATCTGGGCACAAACCCAACATGATCTGGACGCAATCGTGGTGGGCGTCGGCTCGGCCGGCACACTCACCGGCCTGACGCGGTTCTTCAAGCGCGTGCAACCCGAACTGGCCATGGTACTTGCCGATCCCGTGGGTTCGGTGATGGCCGAGTACAGCCGCAGCGGCCAGTTGGAGACGCCAGGCTCGTGGGCGGTGGAAGGCATTGGCGAGGACTTCATCCCCTGGATTGCCGACCTGTCCAGCGTGCGCCATGCCTATTCCATCAGCGATGAAGAAAGCTTCGATCACGCCCGCCAGTTACTCAAGGCCGAGGGCATTCTCGGCGGGTCGTCCACCGGCACCCTGCTCGCCGCCGCACTGCGTTACTGCCGCGAACAGACCACGCCCAAGCGCGTGGTCACGTTTGTGTGCGACACGGGCACACGCTACCTGTCGAAGGTCTACAACGACCAATGGATGAACGACGCGGGCCTGCTGCACTACAAGCACTACGGCGACCTGCGCGACCTGATCGCGCGGCGCTTCGAAGACGGCCGAGTCATCAGCGTGAGCCCTGACGACAGCCTGCTCACCGCATTCCAGCGCATGCGCCTGGCGGATGTCTCGCAACTGCCGGTGTTGGTGGACGGCCGTGAGTTGGTGGGGGTGATCGATGAGTCCGACATCCTGCTGGGCCTGCACCAGGACGCCGCGCATTTCAACATGAGGGTCGCCAGCGCCATGACCAATACCCTGCAAACCCTCGCCCCCAACGCCAGCCTGGCGGAGCTTCAGGCGGAGCTGGATCGCGGCCTGGTCGCCATTATTGCCGATGCTTCAGGCTTTCACGGCCTGATCACCCGCGTCGACCTGCTCAACCACCTACGGAGATCCCTCGCATGAGTCAGTCCGATAAAAGCGCGTTTGCCACCCGCGTGATCCACGCCGGGCAATTTCCCGACCCGACCACTGGCGCGCTGATGCCACCGATCTACGCGAACTCCACCTACCTGCAAGACAGCCCCGGTGTGCACAAGGGCTTCGATTACGGCCGCTCCCACAACCCCACGCGGTTTGCCCTGGAGCGCTGCGTGGCCGACCTCGAAGGCGGCAGCCAGGCGTTTGCCTTCGCATCCGGGCTGGCGGCGATCTCGACGGTGCTGGAGCTGTTGGATGCCGGCGCCCACATCGTCTCCGGCAATGACCTATACGGCGGCACCTTCCGCCTGTTCGACAAGGTGCGCCAACGCAGCGCCGGGCACCGCTTCAGCTTTGTCGACCTGAGTGATGTGTCGGCATTTGAAGCGAGCTTGCAGGACGACACCCGCATGGTCTGGGTCGAGACCCCCAGTAACCCGCTGCTGAGTCTCACCGACCTCAGCGCCATTGCCCGCATCTGCCGCGATCGAGGCATCATCTGCGTGGCCGACAACACCTTCGCCAGCCCGTGGATCCAGCGCCCGCTGGAGCTGGGTTTTGACGTGGTGGTGCACTCTACGACCAAGTACCTCAACGGCCACTCCGATGTGATCGGCGGTATTGCCATTGTCGGCGATAACCCCGAACTGGCCGAACGTCTGGGTTTCCTGCAGAACTCGGTCGGCGCCATCGCCGGCCCCTTCGATGCCTTCCTCACCCTGCGCGGCGTGAAAACCCTGGCGCTGCGCATGGAGCGCCATTGCAGCAACGCCCTCGACCTGGCCACCTGGCTGGAGCAGCAACCGCAAGTGGCGCGGGTTTACTACCCCGGCCTCACGTCCCACCCGCAGCATGCACTGGCGCGCCAACAGATGCGCGGCTTTGGCGGGATGATCTCGATTGACCTGAACAGCGACCTGGCCGGCGCCACGCGCTTCCTGGAAAACGTCAAGATCTTCGCCCTGGCCGAAAGCCTCGGCGGCGTGGAAAGCCTGATCGAGCACCCAGCGATCATGACCCATGCAAGCATCCCGGCGGCCACGCGGGCGCAGTTGGGGATTGGCGATGGGTTGGTGCGGTTGTCGGTGGGGGTTGAGGATGTGGAAGACCTGCGCGCCGACCTGGCGCAGGCGTTGGCACGCATCTAAACAGGTTGGATTGGTTTGTGTAGTGAGCGCGCTCTTGTGGTTGAGCACGCTCTTGTAGTGAGCGGGCTTGCCCCGCGCTGGCCTGCGAAGCAGGCCCAAACCACCCCGAACACAAAAAATCTGATACTCCCCATGGGGCTGCTACGCAGCCCAGCGCGGGGCAAGCCCGCTCACCACAAGAGCCCGATCACCACAACAATCACGCTCACCACAACAAGCCAGCTCCTGCAGGGCCAAGTATCAGCCGGTGGTGACGGTGGCACGTGCCGCATGCAGCTTCTTGTAGCTCTCGATCAAACGTTGATGCCGGTCCAACCCCTCCAGCTTCATGCTGGTCGGCGTCAGGCCATGGAAGCGCACATCGCCGTTCACCGAACCAATCACTGCATCCATCCGCTCATCGCCGAACATGCGGCGGAAGTTGGCCTCGTAATCCGCCAGGTCCAGGTCGTCGTCCAGCTCCATCTCCAGCACCGCATTCATTGCCTGGTAAAACAGGCCACGCTCGGCGGTGTTGTCGTTGTACTGCAGGAACATCTCCACACACTCCTTGGCCTCTTCATATTGCTGCAAGGCCAGGAAGATCAGCAGCTTCAATTCCAGGATGGTCAGTTGGCCCCAGGCGGTGTTGTCGTCGAACTCGATGCCGATCAGGGTGGTGATATCGGTGTAGTCGTCCAGCTCGCTCTCTATCAGGCGCTCGACCAACGCCTGCAACGCTTCCTCGTTGAGGCTGTGCAGGTTGAGGATGTCCTCGCGGAAGAACAGCGCCTTGTTGGTGTTGTCCCAGATCAGGTCATCCACCGGGTAGATTTCCGAGTAGTCCGGCACCAGGATGCGGCACGCGGTAGCGCCGAGGTGTTCGTACACCGCCATGTAGGATTCTTTACCCATGCCTTCAAGAATACCGAACAGGGTCGCGGCCTCCTGGGCATTCGAGTCTTCGCCTGCGCCCGTGAAGTCCCACTCGACGAATTCGTAGTCCGACTGGGCGCTGAAGAAGCGCCACGACACCACGCCGCTGGAGTCGATGAAGTGCTCGACGAAGTTGTTCGGTTCGGTCACCGCCTGGCCTTCGAAGGTCGGCTGCGGCAAGTCGTTCAGGCCTTCGAAACTGCGGCCTTGCAGCAGTTCGGTGAGGCTGCGTTCCAGCGCCACTTCCAGGCTTGGGTGCGCGCCGAAGGAGGCGAATACGCCGCCGGTACGCGGGTTCATCAGGGTCACGCACATCACCGGGAATTCACCGCCCAGTGACGCGTCTTTCACCAAGACAGGGAAACCCTGGGCTTCCAGGCCCTGGATACCGGCGAGGATGCCTGGGTACTTGGCCAGCACCTCGGCCGGTACGTCCGGCAAGGCGAATTCGCCTTCAATGATTTCACGCTTCACGGCGCGCTCGAAGATCTCCGACAGGCACTGCACCTGGGCTTCGGCCAGGGTGTTCCCCGCGCTCATGCCGTTGCTGAGGTAGAGGTTTTCGATCAGGTTGGACGGGAAGTACACCACCTCACCGTCCGACTGGCGCACGAACGGCAGCGAAACGATACCGCGTTCCTCATTGCCGGAATTGGTGTCGAACAGGTGCGAACCGCGCAGCTCGCCTTCGCGGTTGTAGACCTTCAGGCAGTAGGCGTCGAGGATTTCCTTGGGCAGTTCGTCGTTGGGGCCTGGCTGGAACCAGCGCTCGTCCGGGTAATGCACGAACGGCGCATTCGCCAGCTCTTCGCCCCAGAACTGGTCGTTGTAGAAGAAGTTGCAGTTAAGCCGCTCGATGAACTCGCCCAGTGCCGACGCCAAGGCGCCCTCTTTGGTCGCGCCCTTGCCGTTGGTGAAGCACATCGGCGAGTGCGCATCTCGGATATGCAGCGACCACACGTTAGGCACGATATTGCGCCACGAAGCGATCTCGATCTTCATGCCCAGTCCGGCCAGAATGCCGGACATGTTGGCGATGGTCTGCTCCAGTGGCAGGTCTTTGCCGGCGATGTAGGTGCCGCCGTCGGAGGTCGAACCGGGCATCAACAAGGCCTGGGCATCGGCGTCCAGGTTCTCGACTTCCTCGATGACGAACTCCGGTCCGGCCTGCACCACTTTTTTGACCGTGCAACGGTCGATGGAACGCAGGATGCCCTGGCGGTCCTTGTCGGAGATGTCCGCCGGCAACTCGACCTGAATCTTGAAGATCTGGTTATAGCGGTTTTCCGGGTCGACGATGTTGTTCTGCGACAGGCGAATATTGTCGGTGGGGATATTGCGCGTCTGGCAATACAACTTCACGAAGTACGCCGCGCACAAGGCCGACGACGCCAGGAAGTAATCGAACGGCCCCGGTGCCGAGCCATCGCCTTTATAGCGAATCGGCTGGTCGGCAATCACCGTGAAGTCATCGAACTTGGCTTCAAGTCGGAGGTTGTCGAGAAAGTTGACCTTGATTTCCATGGGGGCACACCAGAATAACGGACTAAACAAAAATGGCCGCCATTATGAGGTTTTTCATCGGGAAGTTTCAGGCTTTTGACCAGTGGCGGGCCAATTGACCCATGTGGATTAACTTTTTTGCAATTGGCGCCGATGAACTGAGGGCAATCAGGGAGTAGTCGGAATGCGCAATAACCAGCCCGTAACACAGCGTGAGATTTCCCTCGCGCCTTCGCAAAAACTCATCTCCGCCACAGATGTCCGAGGTGTCATCACTTACTGCAACGACGCCTTTGTCGAGATCAGTGGTTTTGAACGCGCCGACCTGATCGGCGCCCCGCAGAATATCGTACGTCACCCGGATGTGCCGCCCGCGGTTTTTGCGCACATGTGGGGTGCGCTCAAACAAGGCCTGCCCTGGATGGGCATCGTCAAGAACCGCTCGAAAAATGGCGACCACTATTGGGTCAACGCCTATGTCACGCCGATCTTCGAGGGCAGCAAGGTGGTGGGTTACGAGTCGGTGCGGGTCAAGCCTACTGCCGATGAAATCCGCCGTGCCCAGGCCTTGTACCAACGCATCAGCCAAGGCAAGCCGGGCGTACCGCGCCTGGATGCCTGGCTGCCGGCCGCGATCAGTTGCGTGCCGTACGTGGCGACCGGATTGGCCGGCAGCCTCGCGGGGTTATTCCTCAGTGCACCCATCGCCATCGCGGTGGCTGTTGCGGTCGCCGTGCCGGTGGGTGTGCTCTGCTCGCGCTGGCGCCAAGGCAGCACGTTGCGCCTGCTGCAAGGTGTGGAGCCTTCGACGTCGGATGCCTTGATCGCGCAGATGTACAGCGATGCACGCGGCCCACAGGCCCGTCTGGAAACCGCGTTCCTCAGCCAGGACGCGCGCCTGAAAACCTGCCTCACCCGCCTGCAGGACAGTGCCGAACAGTTGAGCGCCCTGGCCGGGCAATCCGATCAGCTGGCCACCGCCAGCTCCAAGGGCCTGGACCGCCAGCGCGTCGAAACCGAACAGGTCTCGGCCGCCGTCAACCAGATGGCCGCTACCACCCAGGAAGTCGCCAGCCACGTTCAACGTACCGCCGACGCCACTCAGCAAGCCAACGTACTGACTGGGCGCGGCCGTGAAGTGGCGCGTGATACCCGCGAAGCCATCGAACGCCTGTCCGCAGTGGTCGGCGAAACCGGAGCCACCGTGGCGCGATTGGCCAAGGACAGTGACGAAATCGGCAGCGTAGTGGATGTGATCAAGGGCATTGCCGACCAGACCAACTTACTGGCCCTGAACGCCGCCATCGAAGCCGCACGGGCTGGCGAGCAAGGCCGTGGTTTTGCCGTGGTCGCCGACGAAGTGCGCCAACTGGCACAGCGTACGTCCCAGTCCACCACCCAGATCCACGCGCTGATTACCCAGCTGCAGGCGTCTTCAAACAACGCGGTGCAAAGCATGGAGCACGGCCAACGCCAAGCCCAAGAAGGCGTGGCCTGGGTGCTGGAGGCCGACCAGGCGCTGGTAGGCATCAGCGAGGCCGTGTCCCATATCACCGAAATGACCACCCAGATCGCCGCCGCCACCGAAGAGCAAAGCGCGGTCGCCGAGGAGATCAGCCGCAACATCACCACCATCGCCGAACTGGCCGACCAGACCTCGATGCAAGCCCATCAATCCACGGACTTGAGCAAGGAGCTGACGAATACCGCGGCCACCCAATATGCATTGGTCGAGCGGTTCAATCGCTGACGGTGAGCACCGTTGAGAAGCGACGCTCGACGGTGCAACGCTTTACGCCAAAGGAGACGCCCATCAGCCGGTTTCAAGTCATGGCTGCTTACGGTACTTCCCCGTCAAGTAATCCAGGCTGTCGGGCGCCGAGTTGTGTTCAATGACCGCGAAGTTCTTTACCAGTTGGATGTGGTACGGGCCTGCCCGTTTGGACGCCAGGGGGTCACGCACGATAATCAGGTTTTCGGTTTCCATCGGCACGGTGTGATGCGCGGTCACGATGGCTTTGGAGGTGCCGGTGGCTTTGAGTGTGAGGGTGAATTGCGCGAGTTCCCGGCCCTCGGCATCGCGTTCGGGCAAGATAGTCAGGTCCAGGTCGCCATCGCGGTCGAGGAAGTCATCACGCATCTGGTAATGGCCACTGCGTTGGTCGCGCGCGACTTCGCTGAGTTTGTCGTACTCCGGTTCGCGGTCCTCACGCTGCAATTGGATCTCCAGTTCAGGCGTGTTGCCCTTGCCGCCAGCCACCCAGCTACCGCTGTAGCGATAAGGCTCGACGGTTTCCTGGGTTATGCGCCAGATCCCGGTCTGGTGGCCGTCATCGGCGTATTCGAACAGGTAGTCGAACGCCTTGCCGTCATACTCGCCCTGCTCACCCACCAGCTTGATCGGCTTGCCACTGCCACTTTTGGTGTAACGCACTTCACCGATCAGCACCGCACCTTGCTGCTGGTACCAGAGTTGCACCGGGATCTTGCCGTTGAGGGTGCCGACCAAGTACTGAGGGTCTTCATTGACGGGGCCTTCGAGGCGCGGTGTCTCCTGCCAGTTACCGTCTTTCCACTCGCCAGTGGTGCGCAGCATGTAGCCACGGGGCATGCTCGAGTTTTCTCCATCCTCGGTAGGCGGGACTTCTTGTTGGGTGTAGGAATCCAGCCGCACCAACTCACCGTCGCGCATGTGCAAACGGCTGGAACGTGTCCAGCAGCAGCCACGGTTGGTTTGCGAATGGATGATGCCGTCCTTCGCGACTGAAAACATCCCGCCGAAGGTTTCGTTCGCCAGGTCGGTCAATGGACGGTTCAGTACCCATTGGGTTTTAACCGGGTCTTGCAGATACACATCGTAGTGGTACTGCAAGCTCTCATTGGCATCTTCACCATTACGAATCGCCAGGTCCTGGCGCCCATCCCCGTTGATATCGGCGAAGTACAACAAGCCGTACTCGCCCACCAGATGGTCAGCGCGTGTCGCGCCATTGCGATCCTGCGGCACGTTACCGGCCGGGGTCTGCAACTGTTGCAGGGTTTCTAGGGTGGTTCTGTCACGCACGGTGATCAGGGCGCGAGCCAGTTGCTGCACGTCTTGCGGCACGTCCGGGAACACTGCTTCGACCAGGAATTTGCCACTGGGATCGTTGACCGAGAACGAGCGCGGCTCGGCCATGGCCGGTGCGGCAAAGGTTATCGAAAGGAACACACCGCGCACTAACGAACGCATTCAGAGCATCCTTGCTGAAATTCGGGGCAGCAGTGTAATGGCAAACGGCGGCTGCTTCGCATAAATCCCTGTTTGGGTCTACGCATGGGCTGATATGTTTCGCGTCACGCCAGCAAAAGGATGTGCAAACATGCCCTACACACCCCCTCAAACGGCTTCAGTCGTTTTGGTCCAGGCTCAACAAAGCGATGTGGACGACCTTGTAACCATTCGAATCGAGGCTATGCGCGAAAGCCTGGAGCGTGTTGGCCGCTTTGATCCAGTGCGCGCGAGGGAGCGGTTTCTGAATGGTTTTGAAGCCCACAACACACGCTACATCGAGGTTTCTGGAGAGCGGGTAGGTTTCGTAGTCGTCAAGCAGTACCACAATGAACTGTTACTCGATCATTTGTACGTTAGACCGAGCATGCAAGGATCAGGCATCGGCGCTGCTGTTCTCACGCAGATCTTCAACGAAGCCGATGCAGCTGAGCGCCCTATTAAAGTGGGGGCACTCAAAGACAGTGCCTCGAATCGCTTTTATACCCGCCATGGTTTCAAGTTCGTCGAAAGCAGTGAATTCGACAATTATTATGTTCGTCAGAGCGTGTCGCATGATCAATGCTGAAGGCTTCTGCAATGGCTTCGAAATGACCGGCCAAAAGCGGATCTATGGTTACTGACTGTTGCCGCTGGACACAAGAAATGACATCATATCGCCATCACCCTGATTGCGAATTACGACAGCACTTTTTCTGTGCGCGTTAGACATAATTTGCCGCCGCCCCACCCTATTTGAAGTGAGCGTTACCGCATGGATGCAACAATCGGAGCCGTAGAGGACTTCCTCTGTGACCCAAAACTGTCTGAGCTCTGTGAAATCCTGAAAATCGGAGATGACATCCTTGATGTCATAACCCTCAGTGAAAATCAGCACTCGGATTTCCTTGCCTGGCTATTCGACCCGCGAGAGGGACACGGGCAAGGCGATCAGATCGTGCGCGACCTGCTGATCAGCGCAACCCAAGCAGCCGCTGACTGCGGACTCGATGGAAGAAGTACGACGTCCCGCTTTTTTACTGAATGGCCACCGTCCAGAATCCGTACGGCCAGCTTCGGCAGCGTCTTCACGGCTCGAGAGTTAGGATTAAAAGCGGCTGAGCGCGTTGACTTGTTTGTGATCGACCCGGACAACAAGTTCGTGCTGTTGATAGAGAACAAGGCTGGCACTGCGCACAGCGAGCTTCAGTTAGACACTTATCGCGCCAACTGGCAGGAAGTAGTAGCCAGCAATCCTCATCTGAAGGACTACAGCAGCGTCCACATTGCCCTTGATCGGGATTTTGTAGGAGGAGACTGGTCGGAGCGTCCTTCCAATGGCTATTGGCTACATCTCGGGTATGACTGGCTAAAAGCATCGGCTGACCGCGCGCTGCTGCACATGGAGCGCGGTAACGCGGCGGCCAGATTGGTCGTGAGCTACTGCAACCGGCAAACCGAATGGGAAAGTCCTGCAAGCCAGCGAGCAATCACGTTGGCAGCAGAGTTACATCAATCACACGGTTCTGCTGTCAGGCACATGCTTGAAACCAACACTGGGCGCCTCGAGAAATGTTGGTTACAAGACGGTAGCTCGAAGCACATGATTTTCATGCTGCAGAATAAAGCGGCGTTTACATTGCTTCGCGATACTCAGGGGATGGCCTCGATAAAAGAAATGCTGTTGGCAAAGGTGCCTGGTTTCAGTCGGGAAACTATCGATCATGCCCGTGCTTGGCTGGCCGTATGTCCCCCGCGCTGGGAACAGTTTATTCGCGAGCACTATTGGCCGGTTTACCTTCATGTCAGGTACACGGACAGTACGAAAACGAAATACGATATTTCGTTGATTCTCGACGTGGCCCAAGCCAAATCCGAAGCTGAGGGAGAGCAGCTACGGGAATACCTCAAGTCATTTGATAGCCGCTTTGCAAGACATCAGGGAACGTCAGTGCGAAAAGTTGTGCTTAACCGAGAGCTTGGCGTTGTTGATCTGACCCGCAAGCTTAAAGAGCATGCAAACCGGTTGAAAAAGTCTGTACCTAATGGCTGAAAGCACAACGAACAACCGAGATCATCTCAAGGGAAACTGAAGTGAGCGAGCCATTTAACTACCAATCTGACGATTACGATAGAAATGCACAAAGGCATGTGATTCCTCTATACATCAAGGACAGCTTGGGAAACTATGAGTTTTCATCTACAGGCACGCTGGCAAAATACGACGGGCATCATTACATTTTATTTGCTGCACATGCATTGAACGGCAGCACTTCGATTGACAAAATCTACCTATTCATGACGGACGGCAGCTTCTATAACATCTGCGAAAATGCTATCGGCCATCAAATTTTCGAACAAGAAGATATTGTTATTGTAGATCATTTCAATACCGCCTTTGAGGGAAAGAATTATTTCAATCTAACCCTGAGCAGCCTGATTGGATTTGATAAAAAATACTTCGCCTGGATCGGTTTTCCCGTAAGCCAGTCGAAGTCGAAAAAAATCCACAACTCCAAATCTCCGGAATCCCTGGTCCAGCAATATGTTGAGGACGGCGAGAGCGGGCGTTACTTTAAAAATGCGAAATACTACTCTATTCGCTCTCGAATAGTGACTAACAATAATGCAGAAATAACTGGGAAATACATCCGCAAAAACGCCAACTTAAAATATGCCGGCCCTGTCAGCACTGCACCTCACCCTGCCGGAATGAGCGGGGGCGCTATGTATTTTTTCGCTAAGGAACAAAAGCTAAAAGCCAGCATTGACGATACATTCCGCTTCGCTGGAATTGGCATAAAATACAGAAAAGACAATACAATAATTGGGGTTCCAAAACTAAAAATCATGGAGCTTCTGCAACGTTTTAACGATGAAAACCCTTTAAAATTTGAACTTATCGCGCCCGCACTCGCAAGCGTATAAAGGGCCATTTCATTTCATCATCACTTTGAATATCACAAGGAATACGCTGTGTTCAAAGACAAACTCGAATTCATTGAAAACCCCTTGATCTGGACAGTCAACATTGCCGCAGCCGTTTTGTCTTGGAAGTATTGGGACGGTCTAGACACGGGCAAGGACAACATCGGAAACGGCGCCATCACCATAGCCGCTTTAATCGTACTGACGGTATCGAGTTTCTGGATTTACTTTAGAGCCGACAAAAAAGTACGCGATTTTCTTTCCAGCGAACAACAGAAGCCACTGTTCACAACCGTTGAATCACTGGCAACCATCCGCAAAAACCCTGTCAAGTTTTGTCTGTATGCAAAAAGCAGCGAAGGTAAGTTTCAGGCTGCTTTTGCTCTTGCAAGCGTTTGGACATCCGCCATTCTGGCGATTGCACTGACCGGACCCAGTGGCTCCACAATTGAAGGAATTGGAGTCCGGGTAATACCTTACGTCGGCCTGACACTGGCCGTGATCGTGTGGATAACAACCGCCTATGCTCTTTTTATGACTCATAAGATCGCTGAAAAGGATTGGTTTAGTCTCACAGAGAATCCCCCAACAGCCAAAGTTCCGAGTGAATACGTGCAAGGCTCGGTCATGTGCAGGTCTCCTGATCCACTTGAGAGCTGGGGCAAGAAAAATTTTCATGTATGCAACATTTCAGATATTAATGGCCCGAGAATGCCTAACAAAGACGACGTGCGTGAAAAAATCTTGTGGTCCTACATGAAACTCCCCATGTAGGTGTAAACCCCGTCGGATCATCTAACTATATAGCCGGTCAATAAAAGGGATGCGCCATGCCGCCGATAGCCACCCACACCGCACTGCTGATCATCGACATGCAGCAAGGCATGACCCAGCCAACGCTGGGGCGGCGTAACAACCCAGGCGCCGAAGTGCAGATACAGCGCCTGTTGGATGCGTGGCGACAATCCGGCCGCCCGGTCGTGCACATCCGGCACATTTCCCGTTCGCCCGGCTCGGTGTTCTGGCCGGGCCAACCGGGTTGCGAGTTCCAGCCGGCGCTGGAACCGCTTGCGCATGAGCATGTGGTGGAAAAGAACGTGCCGGATGCCTTCGCCGCCACGGGGTTGGAGCGCTGGCTGCAGGTGCGTTCGATCCGGCAATTGGTGATCGTCGGTGTGATCACCAATAACTCGGTGGAGTCCACGGCACGTTCCGGCGGCAACCTGGGTTTTGAGGTGACGGTGGTTTCAGACGCCTGCTACACCTTCGATCAAACGGATTTGTCCGGGCGCCTGTGGCCGGCCGAGGATGTGCATGCGTTGTCGTTGAGTAACCTGGCAATGGATTATGCCGAGGTTGTCACTGCCGACGAGATCCTGGCTCATGATTGAGCGCACCTGTCACCGGTAGGGTGCGGCTGACGCGTGCGCTTGCAGATACGCCGTCAACAACAGCGTGGTCTGTTGCTCCAGCGCGGCTTCAACAGCCGGCGACGCATTACCTTCCAGCACGGTGCGTACCGGGCCGACGCCCATTTGCACGAAAACCTTGCCGTGGATGAATTGATATCGACGGACGAAGTGTTTGCCGAACTGAACGCAATCGCGGGCTGAAAGCGTCAGAGGTTCAATCGTTGCGCAACGCCCCATGTGGGTCTTCTGCGTAAGGCAGCGCGTTGTTCCAGTGATAAAACCAGACGGGCATGCTGCGTGTGTGCTCCGGTTCCGAGGCGTAGCGCGGGAAAAGATGTTGCGGGCCCGTGCGACGCGTTCCGTGATAAGCGTCACCGTGACCAGTACGGGGTTTAGCCAGGCATGCCATTTTCAGAACGGCACAAACCCACCCCCACAGCGGAAAGTAATCCATGCAAATGGGCCGCCTTTTCCAACCTAGCGAGGCTGCGCCACCATCGCTCGCCACGCCTGGACGCTGGCGCGCTCATTCACCTTGGCTTGCCACGCATGCAGTGCCTCACATTCCTGCGGTATCGGCAGTTCCACCAGTGCGGCGAAGATCAGGCCGCCCAGTACGGCAATGTCCGCCATGGAAAACGCATCGCCCGCTACGTACGCCCGTGTTTTGAGGAGGCCATCGAAGTAGCGCATGCCCCTCACCGCCTTATCGCGCATACGCATGCCCCATTCGGCGTTCTGGTAAAGCTCGACCTCTGGTCCAAGCCCAGGCGTGGCGTGATGGAAATAGACGCTGACCGCGTCCATCAGCTCAATTTCCGCACGTTTGGTCAGCATATGGATCAGGCCTTGCTCAACGGGAGTTTTACCGGTGAGGGTCGGGGTTCCTTCAAGGACGTCCAGGTACTGAGTGATCGCGGTGCATTCAGCGATCAACGTGCCGTCTGGAAGCTCCAGCACCGGCAGGGTGCCGGAGTAATTCAGGGCGAGGAATGCAGGCTGTTTGTGCTCGCCCTTCCAGAGGTTGACCGAGACGAACTCGATGCTCGGCAGCAGGCCTTTCTCGGCCAAGGCGATCCGCACGCGTGCCGGATACGGGCCGCTGTACCAGTCATAGATCTTCATCAGCGGGTGGGAGGATGCGTCGGAGTGTGTCGGTTGGAACGTCATGATGGGGTCGCCTACCTGTCAAGTGGTAGGTAAACATTGAGCGCTTGTTTTTCAGCTGTCAAGCATTACCTACCAGTTGGCAGGTAAAACCTTATGGGCGTAGAATCCGCCCATCCCACCCCACGACCGAGGAATCCCTACGTGAGTGAAAACGCGCGTGAAGCCATCCTGGAAGCCGCCAAAGCCGCGGCTCAGCATTACGGCTACAGCGGCATCAACTTTCGCAGCATCGGCGAAACGGTAGGGATCAAGAACGCCAGTATCTATTACCACTTCCCGAGCAAAGCCGAGCTCGGCGCGGCCGTCGCCAAGCGGTATTGGGAAAACACCGCCAGTGCTCTCGAGGCCATACGCCTGGAAAACCCGGATCCGCTGGAGTGTATGCAAATCTACCCCAGCATCTTTCGCCAATCCCTCGAGGACGGTAATCGGCTATGCCTGTCCAGCTTTATGGCGGCCGAATACCAGGACCTGCCCGAGGCCGTCAAGAAAGAGATCCTGGCGTTTGCCGATATCAACGTGGCTTGGCTGGCGGCCCTGCTCACTGAGATCCAACCCGGCGATGCCGAAAGCTGCGAGCGCCGCGCCCGCGCCATCTACACCGCCATTGCCGGTGCACAGTTGATTGCCCGCACGCGCGCCGATCTGCGTTTGTACGACGAACTGGTGCAGAGCTATCGGGACGCGGGGCTCATTCCGACGTGACGGGCGGGGGCCCGCCACCGAAGACATCCACTGACACCGCTGTTGGCGCAACAACAGTGCTTGGACAGCTTGTGCGGAATCAACACAACCCAACTCCTCACGAAACACGCGTATCCCATTGAAATAAAAGCATTTAACGCTATGGCATGACGCGTGCAAAAGCCTTCGCATCAACCCGAAGGATGCCCCCATGCCTCAAACACTGCCCCAGGCGCTGTTGCTTCAAGCCCACACCCGAGGCTCGGCGATTGCCTTGCGCTACAAGCATCTGGGCATCTGGCACACGCGCAGCTGGAGCGAACTGGCGCACGAGGTCAACCGGCTCGCCGCGGCCCTGCAGGCGCGCAATTTCCGTCAGCACGATGATCTGTTGATCATCAGCCAAGCGCGTCCCGAAGCGCTGCTGTTGGCGCTGGCGGCGCAATGGCTGGGGGGCAGCGTCACGCTGCTGGACCCGGACCGCGACAACCGTGCGCTGCTCGCCGGGCTGCGGCCGCGCTTCGTGCTGGCGCAAGACCTGCAAGCGCTGCAACACCTGCGTGAAGACGCAGTAGTGATGTACCTCGACGGACGTGGGCTGAGTCAGCAGCAAAGCGCCGAGTTGATCGCCTATACCGACTTAAGCGCGGAAACGCCCGCCCCCGTCTGCGCCACGCAACCCGGCGATACTGCGTTCGTCTTTCATGCCGACACCCCGCTGCGCTTGACTCACACGCAGTTGCTGGCGGGCGCTCGCACGCTGGTCCAGCGGGAACAACTGAGCGCCGAAGAGGAGGCATTGGCCGCACGGGTATTCGCCGCCAGCGGGCAAGCGCGTTACCTGCTCGCTCCCTGGCTGCACACCGGGTTTTGCCTCAACTTTCCCGAGGCTCTGGCCACGCGTGACACCGACCGCCGAGAGCTCGGCCCCACGTTAGTACTCGGCACCCGCGAATCCTACGCCCGCCTGGAACAGTGGGTGCAAGAGCGCCTGCCCATGCCGGGCACCCTCAGCCACCACGTGTACCGCTGGGCCATGCAGCCGAGCTCATCCCCCGCTCGCCACTGGCTGGGCCACTGGTTGGTGCGGCGTCCCTTGCGGGATGTGCTGGGCATGAGCCGCCTGCGTGTGCCGCTGCTGGTCGGACCGCCGCTGAGCCCGGAAACGGCGGCGTTCTTCTCCGCCTTGGGGATTCGACCCGGCCACTGGCAAGAGCCCTCCCCCCGCCACGAACCCATCGACCACTTGCTGTCTCAGCCTGTCTGACGAGCCCGCCATGCACTCACCCACTCAATCGGTATTACTGCGGCTCGATGACATCTCCCTGTCGTTCAAGGGTATCAAGGCCATCACCTCCATCAGTTTCGACGTCAAAGCCGGCGACATCTGCGGGCTGATCGGCCCCAACGGCGCGGGTAAAAGCTCACTGCTCAATGTGATCAACGGGGTCTACCACCCCCAGAGCGGCACTGTCCACTACGCGGGCCAGACGCGACGGCGTATGCGCGCACACCAGGCGGCCGAAGGCGGGATTGCGCGGACCTTCCAGAACATCGCGCTGTTCAAGGGCATGAGTGTGCTCGACAACGTCCTCACCGGGCGCAACCTCAAGCGCCGCAGCAGTTGGATCGAACAGATGCTGCGCCTGGGCCGCGCGCCCAGCGAGGACGACACGCACCGCCTGCACGCGGAAAAGGTGATTGCCTTTCTGCAGATCCATCCCTGGCGCCATGTGCTGGTAGGCACCCTGCCCTATGGCCTGCAAAAGCGTGTCGAACTGGCCCGCGCCCTGGCGTCCGAGCCCACCCTGCTACTGCTGGATGAACCCATGGCGGGCATGAACGCGCAGGAGAAAGCGCAGATGAGTCAGTTCATCCGCGACATCAACCGCGAGTTCGGCACCACCGTGGTGTTGATCGAACACGATATCGGCGTGGTCATGGGCCTGTGCGACCACGTGGTGGTCCTCGACTACGGTCGCAAGATTGGCGACGGCACCCCGGAGCAGGTGCGCGCCAACCCCGATGTCATCGCCGCTTACCTGGGGACTTGAGCATGGAATTTTTCTTCGAAGTGCTGATCGGCGGGCTGCTGGCGGGCGTGATGTATTCCCTGGTGGCGATTGGTTTTGTGCTGATCTACAAAGCCTCGGGCGTGTTCAACTTTGCCCAGGGCGCCATGGTGCTGTTCGCCGCGCTGACATTTGTCAGCCTGCTGGAACGCGGCTTCCCCTTCGCCTGGGCGTTCCTGCTCACCCTGGCAAGCATGGTGGTGCTGGCGCTGCTGATCGAAAAAGTGGTGCTGCGCCCCTTGGTCAATCGCCCGCCGATCATCCTGTTTATGGCCACCCTTGGGCTGTCTTACCTGATCGAAGGGTTCGCCCAGTTCCTCTGGGGCGCACAGGTGCATGGGCTGGACCTGGGCATCGCCGACGAGCCGCTGGAAATCCGCGGCATGCTGCTCTCGCAATTCGACCTGTTTGCCGCCGGCACCGCCGCCGTGCTGGTGATCGCCCTGTCGCTGCTGTTCAACAAGACGCGGGTGGGTCTGTCGTTGCGTGCGGTGGCGGATGACCCGCTGGCGTCCATGGCGGTGGGTATCCGGCTGCCGCGTATCTGGGCGCTGGTGTGGGCGGTGGCGGGGTTTGTCGGCCTGGTGGCCGGGTTGCTCTGGGGCGCGCGCCTGGGGGTGCAGTTCTCGCTGTCGCTGGTGGTGCTCAAAGCGTTGCCGGTGTTGATCATCGGCGGTTTCTCTTCCATCGGCGGCGCGATTGTCGGCGGTTTGATCATCGGCGCAAGCGAGAAAATCGCCGAGATCTACCTCGGCCCGATCATCGGCAGCGGCATTGAAAACTGGGTGCCGTACGTCCTTGCCTTGCTGTTCCTGCTGGTGCGGCCTGCCGGCTTATTCGGCGAGCGCGCCATCGAACGGGTCTGATTGTCCTTGAGGAAATGCCTGCATGCTGTATCAAGAAGTCGGTCAAATCAGCACCTCCTACGCGGCCGAGCGCCGTACCTTTCGTCTGCGCCAGGACCGCATCGGGCTGTGGCTGCTGCTGGGCTTTGCGTTTTTTGCGCTGCCGTGGCTGGGCAATGACTACTGGTTCAGCGCCATTCTGGTGCCGCTGCTGGTGCTGTCGCTGGCGGGGCTTGGGCTCAACCTGCTGACGGGCTACGCCGGGCAACTCTCATTGGGCTCGGCAGCGTTCATGGCCGTGGGCGCGTTCGCCGCCTACAACCTGCACCTGCGCGTGCCCGGTTTGCCGCTGCTGGTCAGCTTTGCCCTGGGGGGTGTGATCGCGGCGCTGGTGGCGGTGCTCTTCGGGCTGCCGAGCCTGCGTATCAAGGGGTTTTACTTGCTGGTGGCGACCCTGGCCGCGCAGTTCGTGGTGGAGTGGGTGCTCACCCGCTTCAGCTGGTTCACCAACGACAACGCTTCCGGGGTGATCACCTCGCCACCGCTGCTGGTTGCCGGGCTGGATTTCAGCTCACCCCGAGGCCGCTATGTACTGACGTTGACCCTAGTGGCGGCGCTGTTCTGGCTGGGCAAAAACTTGGTCCGCAGCGAGCTTGGCCGCAACTGGATGGCGGTACGCGACATGGACACCGCCGCCGCCGTCATCGGTATTCGCCTGTTGAAAACCAAGCTGCTGGCGTTTGCGATCAGCGGCTTTTACTTGGGCGTCGCGGGCTCACTGTGGGCCTTCGCTTACCTGGGCACCGTCGAGCCTCACGGCTTCGACCTGAGCCGCTCCTTCCAGGTCTTGTTCATCATCATTATCGGCGGCCTGGGCAGCGTGCTCGGCAACTTCCTGGGGGCGGCGTTCATCGTGTTGTTCCCAATCCTGCTGGGCAACCTCTTCGCCCTGCTGCCCGCCGGGCTGATGGACGCGGGCCAATTGGAGAACATCCAGAAGATGCTCTTCGGCGCGCTGATCATCGCTTTTTTGATCAAGGAACCGGAGGGGCTGGCCCGCCTGTGGCAGCGCTTTCGTCAACGGGCCAGGGTGTGGCCGCTGCGTTACTGAACTCAATAACCTCCCAGGAATGACCTCCATGACACACCGCTTATCGCTGCGCCGCCTGGCCTTGGGCCTGGCCCTGATCACCGGCACGTTCTCGGCCGGCGCCCAGGCTGCCAACGAACAATACTTTCCGTTGCAGAGCTACCGGGTCGGCCCGTATGCCGCCGGCGGCACCGGTTTCTTCGGCGGGTTTATCGACTACCTGCAATACATCAACGCCAAGGGCGGGGTTAACGGCGTCAAGCTGACCTGGAGTGAATGCGAGACCGAGTACGTGGTGGAGAAAGGCGTCGAATGCTACGAACGCCTCAAGGGCGGACTCAACGGTGCCCCGGCCGCCGCGACCAACCCGCTGTCTGTGGGCATCGCCTACGCCACCCTGGAACGTTCCACCGCCGACAAATTGCCGCTGATCACCATCAACCACGGCCGTACCGACTCCACCGACGGCAGCGTGTTCCCCTATGTATTTCCGCTGCAGCTCAATCCGTACTCAGAAGTTTCGGCGATCATCAACTACATCGGCCAACGCGAAGGGGGCGCGGACAAGCTCAAGGGCAAGAAAATTGCGGTGCTGTACCACGGCTCGCCGTACGGCAAGGAAACCAATGGCGTACTGGACACCCTGGCAAAAAATGCCGGCTTCGAATTGACCCTGCTCGAAGTGCCGCACCCCGGTAACGAACAGCAATCGCAGTGGCTGAATATCCGCCGCCTCAAACCCGACTGGGTGATCCTGCGTGGCTGGGGCGTGATGAACCCGGTGGCGCTGAAATCCGCGCAAAAAGTCGGCTACCCGGCCGATCACATCATCGGCAATATCTGGAGCAACTCGGAGGAAGACGTGGTGCCCGCCGGTGCCGCCGCCAAGGGCTTTATCTCGATCACCACGCACCCTTCCGGCACCGACTTTCCGGTCTTGCAAGGCATCAAGCAAAGCGTGGTGGACGCCGGCAAAGGCAACCTGGCCGACCCCAAGCGCTTTGGCACCGTGTATTACAACCTGGGCGTGGTCAACGGCATTCTCAACGTCGAAGCGCTACGCCTGGCCCAGGAAAAATACGGCCACCAACCGCTCACCGGCGAACAGGTGCGCTGGGGGTTCGAACACCTGAACCTCGACGATGCACGGCTTCAGGCACTCGGCGCCAAAGGCCTGGTGCAACCGCTGAGACTCTCCTGCGCCGACCACGAAGGCGGCGGCGCCGTGCGCTTCCAGCAATGGGATGGCCAGCGCTGGAACCTGATCAGCGACTGGGTACAGGCCGACCGCGCACTGTTGCGGCCGATCATCGAAGCCTCTGCCGCGCAGTACGCCAAGGAGAAAGGCATCACCCCGCGTGATTGCAGCAAAGAGCAGTAAGCATCTATCGGATGCAACACAGTTCAAATGTGGGAGGGAGCGTGCTCTCGATGGCGGTGGATCAGCCAATGAATCTGTTGACCGGCAGGCCGCTATCGGGGGCAAGCCCCCTCCCACATTTTGACCTCGGTGTATCAGCCCACACTGACTCATGACGCGACGGCGCTGGCCGCCTGATCAGCGACTAGGTGCAGCAGTAAGCTCTATCGGATGCAACGCAGGTCAAATGTGGGAGGGGGCTTGCCCCCGATGGCGGTGGATCAGCCAATGAATCTGTTGACCGGCAGGCCGCTATCGGGGGCAAGCCCCCTCCCACATTTTGACCTGGGTGTCAGCCCACGCTGACTTCCACTACGCCAGCATTCAACCGCACCGGCCACACCCGCAGGCGCTGCTCCGGTGCCTCCAGGCATTGGCCGTCGTGCAAACGGTAATGCTGCTTGTAGATCGGTGCGGCCACCACCAGGTCGCCCTTGATGCTGCCGACCAAGCCACGACCGATCACATTCGCGCCGGATTGCGGGTCGTGGTTGTCGATGGCGTACAGCGTCTGGTCCTGCGCACCGGGCAGGTAGAACAGCGCGACTTGGGCGCCGTCCAGCCACACCACCACCCCGGAATTGCTCACCAGGTCGGCCTCGCTGCACACACCTTTCCAAGTAGCCAGGGTGCGTTGAGTATTAGGCTGGCTCATCAGGCAATCTCCTCGATGACGGGAATCAGGTTGAGTTCAGCGGCCATGATCGGCCGGCGCTGGCCGCGTTCCTGGACGAAGTGAATGTCCGGGTCGGGGCGTTTGTCGTTGACGAAGGTGCGGAAACGCTTGAGTTTTTCCGGGTCCTTGAGGGCGTTGGCCCACTCGCATTCATAGCGGTCGACCACCTGTTGCATCTGCGCTTCCAGCTCGGCACCCAGGCCCAGGCTGTCGTCCAGGATCACATCCTTGAGGAAATCCAGGCCGCCTTCCAGGCTTTCGCGCCATACGGAGGTGCGCTGCAACTTGTCGGCGGTGCGAATGTAGAACATCAGGAAACGGTCGATGTAGCGGATCAGCGTGGCGTCATCCAGGTCGGTGGCGAACAGCTCCGCATGACGTGGGCGCATGCCGCCGTTGCCGGCGATGTAGAGGTTCCAGCCCTTCTCGGTGGCGATCACGCCCACGTCTTTGCTCTGGGCTTCGGCGCACTCGCGGGTGCAGCCGGACACCGCGAACTTGAGCTTGTGCGGCGAGCGCAGGCCCTTGTAGCGGTCCTCGATCAGCAGCGCCATTTTCACGCTGTCTTGCACGCCGTAGCGGCACCAGGTACTGCCCACGCAGGACTTCACCGTGCGCGTGGATTTGCCATACGCATGCCCGGTCTCGAAACCGGCCGCGATCAATTCGGCCCAGATATCCGGCAGCTCGTGCAGTTGCGCGCCAAACAGGTCGATGCGCTGGCCGCCGGTGATCTTGGTGTAGAGGTCGTATTTCTTCGCCACCTCGCCGATCACGATAAGTTTGTCCGCGGTGATCTCGCCGCCCGGAATGCGAGGCACCACCGAGTAGGTGCCGTTCTTCTGCATGTTGGCCATGAACGTATCGTTGGTGTCCTGCAACGGCACCAGGGAGGCGTCCATGATCGGTTGGTTCCAGCACGACGCCAGGATCGAACCCACCGCCGGCTTGCACACGTCGCAACCGGTGTGGCCACGGCCGTGTTTGGCCAGCAGTTCTTCGAAGGTGATGATGCCTTCCACGCGCACCAGGGCATACAGCTCCTGCCGGGTGTGGGCGAAGTGTTCGCACAGGCTTTTGTCGACGCTGACACCCCGGGCGATCAGCTCATGCTCGAACACTTGCTTGAGCAACCCCGCGCAGCCGCCGCAACCGGTGCAGGCCTTGGTCTGGGATTTGAGCAGGCCGAGGTCGCTGCAGCCGCTGTCGATGGCCGAGCAGATCGAGCCTTTGGTCACGTTGTGGCAGGAGCACACCGTGGCCGACTCCGGCAACGCACCGGGGCCGAGGGTCGGCGCACCGCTGGAGGATGGCAGGATCAGGCTGGCCGGCTCGGACGGCAGCACGATGCTGTTCTGCATGTATTGCAGCAAGGTGTCGTAATAGCTGTTATCGCCCACCAAAACAGCACCGATCACGTGCTTGCCCGAGGCATCCACCACCAGCCGGCGGTAGCTGGCGCTGGCCTCGTCGATAAATTGATAACTGCGCGCGCCGGGCGTATGGGCGTGGGCGTCGCCGATGGAGCCCACGTCCACGCCGAGCAACTTGAGTTTGGTCGACATGTCCGCGCCCACAAACGGCTCGGCGGTTTGCTCGCAGAGCAGCGCAGCAACCCCACGGGCCATCTGGTAGCCCGGCGCGACCAGGCCGAACAGGCTGCCGTTCCAGGAGGCGCATTCGCCAATCGCGTAGATGTTCGGGTCGCAGCTCAGGTACTCGTCGTTGATCACCACGCCGCCACGCGGGCCGATCTCCAGGCCGGCCTGGCGAGCCAGTGCGTCCTGGGCGCGGATGCCGGCGGAAAACACGATCAGGTCGGTTTCGAGGAACTCGTCATTGGCAAAATTCATGCGATAGCGGTACTGCTCACCGGCGCTGATCGACTGAGTCGCACGCGACAAATGCACCCCCACGCCCAACCGCTCGATCTGCGCCTTGAGCGCCAGGCCGCCAAAATCGTCCAGTTGCACCGGCATCAAGCGCGGCGCGAACTCCACCACGTGCGCTTCAAGGCCCAGGCTCTTCAGCGCGTTGGCGGCTTCCAGGCCCAGCAGGCCACCGCCCACCACCACACCGCGCCGCGCATTGGCGGCGGCCTTACGGATGGCATCCAGGTCTTCAAGGGTGCGGTACACCAGGCGCGAATCGCCTTCGGCGCCCTCAATGGGCGGCACGAACGGATAGGAACCGGTCGCCAGCACCAGCTTGTCATAGGCCACGCAACCGTCGGCGGTGATCACCTCGCAGCGGGCGCGGTCGATCTCCAATACCGGCACGCCCAGGTGCAACGTCACCCCCGGCGTCTGGTACAGCGAGGCGTCTGAGAGTGCCAGCGACTCAGCATCGCGGCCGGTGAAATACTCGGACAGATGCACCCGGTCATAGGCGCGCATCGGCTCCTCGCTGAACACATGCAAGCGGTAGTGATCCAGCACGCCGCGTTCGATCAGTTGCGCCACACAGTGGTGGCCGACCATGCCATTGCCGACGACGATCAGGGTTTTGAGACTGTTCATATAAATCACCCGACAAAGCTCATCACGGTTTAAAAAAGCAAAAAAAAACGCCTGAAACCTTGCGGTTCCAGGCGTCTTTGCCTGTTCTTATGCGGGTTCGGATCGGGCGACTGCGCCGGATACACCGCTATTGCCCATGGTGTCGATCGTCGTTGACCGAGGTGGGTTGAGAGGGAGCTTGCAGGGTCTGTGCCAACCGAAGACAAGGCCTGCGTTCACGGCATCACAACGTAATCAGCGGTTTTTTACGCGCGCTTTCAGCGCCTCCAACTGGTGCGCCCCGCGTCATAAAAGTGCACCCGCCCGCTTCCTGTGGCGAGGGAGCTTGCTCCCGCTGGGCTGCGTAGCGGCCCCAACATCCTGGGAGCGCTGCGCACTCCAGCGGGAGCAAGCTCCCTCGCCACAATGATCTCGGTCCTCCTCAGAATGGGTGTTTCAGGCCGATAAAAAACCTGGCGCGTGACTTGCTAGGAACACTTCAACCAGGCAATCAACGCTGATTGCCCTCTCACGACAAAGGCGCCGTGTAATCCCCGTTTTTTCAACGGAGGGTTACAAGGCGCCTTTTTTGTTTACGGGGTTACGGATGGCAAACCAAAACGTGCGCAGTGTGTGTCCTTATTGTGGCGTGGGCTGCGGCATCGTCATGCAGGTCGAGCAGAATAAGGTGGTCAAGGTGATCGGCGATAAGGCCCACCCCACCAACTTCGGCCGCCTGTGCACCAAGGGCACCACCTGCGGGCAAGCCATCGCCGAGTCCGGGCGCATGGAGAACGCCTATGTGCGCCAGGCGCGCGAGCATGATCCCGTGCGCATCGCCATGGACAAGGCCATCCGTGAAACCGCAGGCCGCCTGCGCCAGATCCTCGACACCCACGGGCCGGATGCGTTGGCGTTCTACGTGTCGGGCCAGATGTCGCTGGAGTCCCAATACCTGATCAACAAATTGGCCAAAGGCTTCGTGCGCACCGCCAACATCGAGTCCAACTCACGCTTGTGCATGGCCAGCGCCGGCAGCGGCTACAAACTGTCCCTCGGCTCCGACGGCCCGCCAGGCTCCTATGAAGACTTCGACCGCGCCGACCTGTTCTTCGTGGTCGGCGCGAACATGGCCGACTGTCACCCGATCCTGTTCCTGCGCATGATGGACCGGGTCAAGGCCGGGGCGAAGTTGATCGTGGTCGACCCTCGGCGCAGCGCTACGGCGGACAAGGCCAACCTGTTCCTGCCCATCAAACCCGGCACCGACCTGGCCCTGCTCAACGGCCTGTTGCACCTGCTGGTCAAAAACGGCCATACCGACCCGGCCTTTATTGCCGCGTTTACCGAGGGCTGGGAGGCCATGCCCGCGTTCCTGGAGGACTACTCGCCAGAACGGGTGGCTGCGATCACCGGCCTTGCCGAAGCCGATATCCGCCAAGCCGCCGACTGGATCGGCCAGGCCGCCGAGTGGATGAGCTGCTGGACCATGGGCCTTAACCAGAGCACCCACGGCACCTGGAATACCAACGCCCTGTGCAACCTGCACCTGGCCACCGGCGCCATTTGCCGTCCGGGCAGCGGGCCGTTTTCCCTCACCGGTCAACCCAACGCCATGGGCGGGCGCGAAATGGGCTACATGGGCCCCGGCCTGCCGGGGCAACGCTCGGTACTGGTCGAGGCCGACCGCGTGTTTATCGAGGACCTGTGGCAGATCCCCCACGACAGCCTGCCGCGACAGGCCGGTAGCGGCACCGTGGCGATGTTCGAACAGATGGCCGCCGGGCAGATCAAGGCCTGCTGGATCATCTGCACCAACCCCGTTGCCAGCGTGCCCAACCGCCAAACCGTGATCAATGGCCTGCAGGCCGCCGAGCTGGTGATCACCCAGGACGCGTTCCTCGACACCGAGACCAACCGCTACGCCGACATCCTGCTGCCCGGCGCGCTGTGGGCCGAGGCCGAGGGCGTGATGATCAACTCCGAGCGCAACCTGACCCTGATGCAGAAAGCCGTCGACGCCCCCGGCGAGACCCTGCCCGACTGGCAGATCATCGCCAGGGTTGCGTGTGAGATGGGCTTTGCCGAGGCGTTCACCTATGCCTCCGCCGCCGACGTATTTGAAGAAATCAAACGCGCCTGGAACCCCAAGACCGGCTACGACATCCGTGGCGCGAGTTACCCGCGCCTGCGTGAACAGCCGCTGCAATGGCCCTGCGCATCCACTGAGGCCGCGCACCGCAACCCGATCCGCTACCGCACCAACGGCACCCTCGCGTTCGCCACGGATAACGGCAAGGCGCAGTTCCTCGCCCGCCCCCATATGCCGCCCGCCGAGATGCCCGATGACACCTTCCCCTTCGTGCTCAACACCGGCCGCGTGCAGCACCAATGGCACACCCTGACCAAGACCGGCAAAGTCGCCACGTTGAACAAACTCAACCCCGGCCCCTTCGTCGAGCTGCACCCGGAAGACGCCGCCCGCTTGGGCGTCCAGGACAAGGACCGGGTTGAAGTACGCTCCCAGCGCGGCCACGCCGTGCTGCCCGCCGTGGTCACCGACCGTGTGCGGCCAGGCAACTGTTTTGCGCCGTTTCATTGGAACGATGTGTTCGGCGAACACCTGGCGATCAATGCAGTGACCAACGATGCGGTGGACCCGATTTCCTTGCAGCCCGAGTTCAAGTTCTGCGCCGTCGCCCTGGCCCGGGTCGAACTGATCGACCACCAGTTCCTGGACCTCCCTTCCCCCGTAGCAGAGGATTGCACCCTGTCGCGCCTCGACGCCTTCGCCGACCTCGCCGGCATCCGTCACGTATCGCCACCGCCCCTGAGCGACAGTGAGCGCACCTACCTCGCCGGTTTCCTCAGCGGCCTGCAATCCAACGCCGCGCGCCAGGTTGTCGGCGTACCGACAATGCCCGCGAATGCACCGCTGGCCGACGCATCCCGGCTGTGGCTGAACGGCGTGCTCGGCGGCTTGTTCAGCCATACGGAAACCCTCGCAGCGCCCTCCCCGGCCGTCACCCTGCTGTGGGCGTCGCAAACCGGTAACGCCGAAGCCCTGGCCGAACGATTCGCCAAGCGCCTGCGCGAGGCGGGCATCACGGTGGAGCTGAGCGCGATGTCAGACTTCCCCGCGAGCAAACTGGCGAGCACCCACACCCTGGCGCTGATCAGCAGCACCTTTGGCGACGGCGACCCGCCGGACAATGGCGAAGGCTTCTGGCACAGCCTCAGCACCGCCGAGACGCGCCTGGACTCGCTGCGCTTTGCGGTGCTGGCCTTGGGCGATCCGAACTACGACCAGTTCTGCAACCATGGCAAACAGCTCGATCAGCGCCTGTTGGAACTGGGCGCAACCCGCCTGTTGGAACGCGTCGATTGCGACACCGAATTCGAAGCCCTGGCCGATGCCTGGCTGGTGCGCTTCCAACAGACCCTTCACCCGACAAAGCCCGTAGCACTCGCCGCACCGGCCACGCCTGCCGGCAAGACCAAGCTGTACGGCTCACGCCTGCTGCTCAACCGGCACCTGAACCCGCAAAGCCCGCACAAGGAGACCCGCCAGTTCGCCCTGGACCTGGCCGACTCCGGGCTGACTTATGAGGCCGGTGACGCGTTGGGCGTGCGGCCGCGCAACTGCCCCGAACTGGTCAGCGAACTGCTCGACCTGACCCGCCTGAGCCCCAGTGCCAGCGTGAACATCGACACCTTCGGCGATGTGCCCCTGCAACAGGCGCTCACCCAGCATTTCGAAATCGCCCGGCCCAGCAGCGATACCTTGACCTTCATCGCCGAGCGCAGCGCCAACCCTGGCCTCAAGCACCTGCTCAACCCCGAGCACAAGGCCCAATTGAATGACTGGTTGTGGGGCCGGCAACTGGCGGACGTGCTACAGGAATACCCGATCGAGTGCTCGGCGGACGAACTGCTGGGCACGCTTAAGCGCCTGCAACCGCGTTTGTATTCGATCGCCTCGAGTGCCAAGGCGTACCCGCAGCAAGTGCACCTCACCGTGGCCGCCGTGCGCTATGGCAAACGCAAAGGCGTGTCCTCGACCTTCCTGGCCGACCGTGTCGGCGACGGAGAAGTGCCGTTGTTCGTGCAGCCGTCCAAGCACTTCCGCCCCCCCAGCGACGGCGAGGTGCCGATGATCATGATCGGCCCCGGCACCGGCGTCGCACCGTTCCGCGCCTTCTTGCAGGAACGCCGAGCGCTGGGCCATCAGGGGCGCAACTGGCTGTTCTTCGGTGAACAGCACGCGGCCAGCGACTTCTACTATCAGGACGAACTGCAAGGCATGCAGCGCGACGGCCTGCTCACCCACTTGAGCCTGGCGTTCTCCCGCGATCAGGCGCAGAAGGTCTACGTGCAGGACCGCATCCGCGAACAGGGCGCCGAGCTGTGGCGCTGGTTGCAGGACGGCGCAAAGCTGTACATCTGCGGCGACGCCAGCCATATGGCCAAAGACGTCGACCAGGCCCTGCGCCAAGTGGCGCAAACCCACGGCGGGCTTGGCGTGGAAGGCGCCGCGGAGTACTGGCGGCACTTGAGCGAGCAGAAGCGTTATCTGCGTGATGTGTACTGATTGGATACAGAACAATAAGCACTTTGTATTGTGTACAAAAAACCCTAAAGATTTACCGGTATCGGGCCGAAACAGCAGAAACAGCGAATCGCCGTATTTTATTGATTGAAATCGGCGATTTGGCCGCCCTCTCCGCTGATGGTCGTCTCGATGAAAATAAAAAATAAACTGGTACTGGCATTCGTCTCTGTCGCTTTTATCCCGGTAAGCCTGGTGGCGGTGATCTCGGTCATGAACACGCGCACCCAGGCCGTGGATCAGTTCATCGATGGCAGCACCCGTGAAATCCGCCAGATCGATGGCAACATCCGGCAGTTCTTCGACGGCACACTGCAAAACGTCGATCAGATGGCCACCGACCCTGTATACACGTCGGTGAACACGCTGAAAAACTACCAGCCCACCGACGCGGCCAGCCAGCCGATGCCAGCCGAAGCGCAAGCTGTGATCGACCGTTTCGCGCGCTTTGGTGCCACGCACCCGGCGGCGGCGATCCTCTCCATCGGCCTGGAAGACGGCACCTACGCCAAATGGCCGGATGACCCGCAACTGGCCAAGTACGACCCACGCACACGCCCTTGGTACAAGGCCGCGATGGCCAGCCCCGGCAAGACCGTGCGCACCCCCGCTTACTACTACGACAAAGACGACGTGGCACTGGTGGGCACCGCGCGGGCGCTGTTGGACAACGGCAAGCCCAAGGGCGTATTCGTGGTCAGCGTGTCGCTGAAGAACCTCACCGAACTGGTCAAAAGCATCAAGCTGGGAGAAAGCGGCTATGTGATGCTGATCGAAGACGGCGTGGTGCTGGTAGACCCGCGTGACGCCGCCCACAGCTTCAAGCCGCTCAAGGACCTGGGCGCGCCTTATGCGCATTTGGCCGACACCCCGCAGGGCTCCACGGAAGTGGTGATCGACGGCGTGCGCTACATGGCCAACGTGTGGACCTCGCCCGGCCTCGGCTGGCGCTATATCGGGCTGATCGAACACCGTGAAGTCATGGCCGAAGCCACCCGCATGACCTACCTCACCGCGACCATCGTCGGCGTGCTCGTGCTGATCTTCGGGCTGATCGCGGCGGCGTTCTCCAAGGTCATCGTCAAACCCATCGGCCAGGTCAGCACCGGCCTGCAGTCCATCGCCCAAGGTGAAGGCGACTTGCGCCACGAACTGCAGGTACAGGGCAAAGATGAAACCGCCGAACTGGCCGGCTGGTTCAACAAGTTTCTCGCGGCGATCCGCCAACTGATCCAGCATATCGGCGCGGCCTCGGCCAACCTGCAGAACGCCTCCAAGGTCAACAGCGAGGTGGCGCACAACATGAACGAGGCCGCTGGCCGGCAACGCGAGGCGGTCGAATTGGTGTCGACGGCGTTCAACGAGATGGTGGCTACCGCCAATGAAGTCGCGCGCTCATGCAGCGGTGCCGCGGAATCCGCCGAAAACGGGCACCGGCGCGTGGCCGAGGGTAAACAGCAGATCGAAGCCACCACCGATAACGTCAACCGTCTGGGTCGCCGCCTCACCGAATCGTCCCAGGCCATGGTCGAGCTGGAAGCCGGCAGCCGCAGCATCAACCAAATCCTCGGCACCATTCGCGCGATCGCCGAACAGACCAACCTGCTGGCGCTCAACGCCGCCATCGAGGCTGCCCGTGCCGGTGACCAGGGCCGTGGCTTCGCCGTGGTCGCTGACGAAGTGCGCGCGCTGGCCAAACGCACTTCCGACTCCACGGGCGAGATCGAGCAACTGCTCGGCACCCTGGAAAACAAGACCCAGGAAGTCACGCAAAAAATGGGCAGTTGCCTGGACCTCTCGCGCGCCAGCGTCTCGTCCATCGAAAGCGCGCGGGACAGCTTTGAAGGCATCCAGACGTCGGTAAACGAAATCCGCGACCAGAACCTGCAGATCTCCGCTGCCGCCGAGGAACAGCACAGCGTGGCCGAAGAGATCAACCGGCACATCCAACAGATCTACGACGAAGCGCGGCTGGTGGAAAGCCTGGCCAACTCGGCGCAGGACGACTCCGGGCGGCTGTCGGACCTGTCGGATGAGTTGAATGGGCTGGTGGGCCGGTTCAAGTCCTGAGGAAGGCGGCGATGCTCATTGAGGTGCCGCCTACCGTCAACGGGATAAAGGCGTGAACGAGCGACATGCGGGGGGTCATACGCCAATCGTATGAGCCTGGAAGTGCGCGACCAACATTGAGTGAGGGAGCTGTCGACCCCCAGCGAGGCTGCGAAGGCGGCGACACTGCCAGCATCTTCAGCGCCTGACACACCGCTATCGCAGCCTCGCTAAAGCTCGACAGCTCCCACAGGGGATCGGCTGTGTAAGTGGGATTTCGGTCGTAGCGGCGAGCGCAATTTGAGCCACGACGAAAATCAAATGTGGGAGCTGTCGAGCCCCAGCGAGGCTGCGAAGGCGGCGGTACTGCCAACATTTTCAGCGCCTGACACACCGCTATCGCAGCCTCGCTAAAGCTCGACAGCTCCCACAGGGGATCGGCTGTGTGGATGGGATTTCGGTCGTAGCGGCGAGCGCAATTTGAGCCACGACGAAAATCAAATGTGGGAGCTGTCGAGCCCCAGCGAGGCTGCGAAGGCGGCGGTACTGCCAACATTTTCAGCGCCTGAAACACCGCTATCGCAGCCTCGCTAAAGCTCGACAGCTCCCACAAGGGATCGGCTGTGTGGGTGGGATTTCGGTCGTAGCGGCGAGCGCAATTTGAGCCACGACGAAGATCAAATGTGGGAGCTGTCGAGCCCCGGCGAGGCTGCGAAGGCAGCGGCACTGCCGGCATCTTCAGCGCCTGAAACACCGCTATCGCAGCCTCGCTGAAGCTCGACAGCTCCCACAAGGGATCCGGCTGTGTGGGTGGGATTTCGGTCGTAGCGGCGAGCGCAATTGGAGCCACGACGAAGATCAAATGTGGGAGCTGTCGAGCCCCAGCGAGGCTGCGAAGGCGGCGGTACTGCCAACATTTTCAGCGCCTGACACACCGCTATCGCAGCCTCGCTAAAGCTCGACAGCTCCCACAAGGGATCGGCTGTATAAGTGGGATTTTGGTCGTAGCTACGAGCGCAATTTGAGCCACGACGAAAATCAAATGTGGGAGCTGTCGAGCCCCAGCGAGGCTGCGAAGGCGGCGGTACTGCCAACATTTTCAGCGTCTGACACACCGCTATCGCAGCCTCGCTAAAGCTCGACAGCTCCCACAAGGGATCGGCTGTGTAAGTGGGATTTCGGTCGTAGCGGCGAGCGCAATTTGAGCCATGGCGAAGATCGGTATGGGAGCTGCTATCTACCTTTGCTGTGAAACCATCCAGCCCAGAAATGCTTGAAGCCGATCTAAGAATTTTTCGCTGTCGGCACTGGGGTTTCGGGCTTCAAACAGGAAGAAGGCCACTTGGGCAACCTGCGTCGGATAACCCCGTAGGAACAGCGCAACATGCTCTTCAAGTGTCTGCGGCCACGTCGATCCGTCTTCTCCACTCAATACCTGGGTGGCTCTGATCAGTTTGCGCGACGCTTCGCGCTGCAAGCGAAGGCGTTCTTGCTCGGTGTCGGCACGTGCGATGCGGGTGACATAGGCTGTCAACACCGCGGCATAGTCACCATTCACGGCCAAGGCAATGTCCAGTGACGGCCGAAACCGCTCGAAGTGCAGTGCCAGGTCATTGCCCCATACGCATCGGCAATGGTGCTTGAGCCAGTAGCCCCAGCGGTTCCGGTTTTCAGCCGCAAGTGCTTGTGCGCGGCTGCCGATATCGAAATCCACCTTGGTGACGTGCGGGTGCCGCCGCTCCAGGTCGCACCGCACGACGTCCAAGCGCGCCAACTGCGTTGACGTCGGCGACTCGCGCAGCACCAGCGTGAGATCAAGATCGGAAACACCCGGGACGGCATCGCCGCGCGCCACACTGCCATAGAGGTAAATGCCGTCCACCCCAAACTCTGGATGTGAGAGTTGGTTGCAGACATCCTCAAGCAATGGCTGAAACTCACGCTGCACGGGGCCGTCGGAAACCGTGAGGATAAAACCGTCGGCGTCCACGCCAGTGGATCGCGATGCGCTCATGGCCGATGCCTCTCGATCACCAGCCCCTCCTCCTCGCTCGGCACGCAGAAGTGGCGGGTAATCAGGTCAAATTCGGCATCCGTGGCGGCAAAGTCATGGTCACCTTGGGCGTTGCGCGCGTGCAGTCGGGCGCGGCAGGTGGCGTCATCCTGTTCAAGGTAATGCAGGCAGTGCGGGACCTGGGCGACGTGCGCCAGGCCCAACAGCCATTCGCGGCTGGCCAAGGTATTGGCAGGAAAATCCAGCACCACGTTGACGCCCGATTGCAGCATATTGATGACCAGCGGCCCCAGCACGCCGCGAATACGCTGGGCGCAGCTGAGGTAATCGGCAATGGCGCGGATTTCACCGGGGTATAGCGTGGCGAGCCAGTGGTCTTCACTCAGCACAATGGCGGCGTGCTCGGCGGCAAGGCGCGCGGCGAGCGTGGACTTGCCCGAGGCGATCTTGCCGCAGAGCAGATGCAGGGTTGGCATAGGGCGGTTCCTTGTGTCAGGCCTGCCAGCATGCAGGCTGAGGATTGATCGCACAACGTCCTGCACGCCTTGAGCTATTGCGATGGCCCCTCTTCAAGGTGGGCTGCGCCGCTTCCAGTGCTCATAGAACGCCAATGAGGCGACGTTCTTGTCCTTGGCTTCAAGCATGATGTCGAAGCGATCGAGAAATTGCAGCGCGTAATCGTTGGTCCAACGGTTCCACATCTGCGCGCTGTGGGCGTACAGGTCACGCTTGGACACCACCTGCAACAGCGCGTCCATTTCCAGCTTATGCTCGGCGTCGAACCCCAGTTCCTGCAGGCTCTCCTGGGGTTGGGAATAGTGCAGGGTCGGCCGTACGCCGCGCCAGCTTTCGATCACGCGGGCGACCCGCTCCGAGTGGGGGTCGATGTAGTGGTTTTCGTTGACCCAACAGTGGTGAATGTCCAGCACCACCGGCGCCAAGTCAGCCACTTGCAGGCAATGATCGAGGCCGTAGGTCTTTTCGTCGTTCTCAAAGGTGATGCAGTTGCGCGCCACTTCCGACAGGCGCGACCACACCGCACGGGTGCCTTCCACGCCGAGGCGGCCGGCAATATGCACGTTGCACTTGAGGTCCTGGAAGCGCCGGCCGTAACCCATCATGCGGATCATGTCGGCGTGGTATTCGAATTCAGCCAGGCTGTTTTCCACCACGCCGGGGTTCTCCGAACCGAGCACACAGTACTGGCCGGGGTGGAACGACAGGCGGATATCCGCAGCGCGGGCAAGCTCGCCGATGGCGGCAAAACCTTCCACCAATTGACGCTCGATGGCCGGGTCTTTATAGACGGCGGCAACGTTCGGATGGCTGTAGAACGGCAGCAGATCACTGCTCAGGCGCAGCATGCGCAGGGTCGGTGGCAGTCCGGCGACATAGCTCAGCAGGCGTAATTGGGCGGCCAGGTTGTGGGTGACCACTTCCACCAATTTGTCGCGAGCCACCTGCGGCGAGACACTCTCCATCCAACGCAATGTGGTCGTGCGCGGGTTGAAGGGGCCTTCGATCAGCTTCAAGGCGCTGGCCGACAGCAGGCGTTCGGGATGCTTGTACTGGCATGCAAAGCCGATGCGAGGATGAGTCATGGAAGCGCCTGACGGAATAAAAGTGCGGAAATGATACGGCGTTAGGCCGAAACCGGCCCAGTGGGTTCACAATATTTCGACACGATTCACGCTGAACTTTCTGACACGCGGTGCGTTCATTTCCTATGCGCTGCCCTGCTAAGGGGCGTTGTACAACAAGGAGCCGCTACCACGATGACTACCCTTCCCGCTTACCGATACACACCCGGGCCGCTGCATGCGACCTTACTGGCCGGCACCGTGCCGTTGTTTCTCGGTGCCTTGCTCAGCGACATTGCCTACACCCAGACCTACCAGATTCAATGGGCCAACTTCGCGTCCTGGTTGATTGCCGGTGCGCTGGTGTTTGCTGGCTTCGCGTTTCTGTTCGCACTGGTCAACCTGCTCCGTGCCGAACGCAAGGCCGGGCAACCCACACGCTATGTCCTGCTGCTGGTGGCCACCTGGGTAGTGGGCCTGGTCAATGCCTTCCAGCATGCCAAGGATGCCTATGCCTCGATGCCGACCGGCCTGGTCCTGTCGGCCATCGTCTTGCTGCTGACACTGGCGGCCACCTGGACCGGCCTGCGCGCGGGAGGTGTCAAATGAAAACGTCCAGCACCCTGACCCTGTTGAGCGCCACATTATTGCTCGCCGCCTGCGGGGGCGAAGGCGACAAGACCCAGGCCCGCGGCCCCGACCCCAAGCTGCCGGAACAACAAAGCAGCCTGTTGCCGAGCATGAAGATCGCCGAGCCTGCGCCCTGGGGCGAGCAGAAACCCAAGGTTCCGGAAGGCTTCAGCGTCACGGCGATCGCCACGGACCTCGCCATCCCGCGCCAAACCCTGGTGTTGCCCAACGGTGACATCCTCGTGGCCGAAGGCCGTGGCGGCAGCGCGGCCAAGCTCAAGCCCAAGGATGTGATCGCCAGCCTGATCAAGGCCGAAGGCAACACCAAGGTCAAGAGCGGCAACCGCCTGACGTTGCTGCGCGACGCCGATGGTGACGGCACCTACGAACTCAAGACGGTGTTCGCCGACAACCTCAACGCACCGTACGGCCTGGCGTTTGCCAACGGCAAGCTCTACGTGGCCAACCAGGACGCGCTGGTGAGCTTCGACTACGCCGACGGCCAGACCAAGGCCAGCGGCCCGCCCAGCACCGTCACCGACCTGCCGGCACAGATCAACCATCACTGGACCAAATCCCTGGCCGTGAGCGCCGACGGCAGCCAGCTCTACGTCGGTATCGGCTCCAACAGCAACGTCACCGAACGCGGCATGGAAGTGGAGATCGACCGTGCGATGGTCTGGCAGATCGACGCCACCACCGGCGCACACAAGCCCTACGCCACCGGCTTGCGTAACCCGACGGCACTGACCATCCAGCCGGACACCGGGCAATTGTGGACGGTGGTCAACGAACGCGACGAGCTCGGCCCGGACCTGGTGCCGGACTACCTGACCTCCGTGCGCGAAGGCGCGTTTTACGGCTGGCCCTACAGCTATTGGGGCCAGAACGTCGACCCGCGCGCCCAACCGCAGAACCCGGCCAAGGTCGCCGCCGCGATCAAGCCGGATTACAGCCTGGGTTCCCACGTTGCGGCCCTCGGCGTGGACTTTTCGATCCCGCAAATGGGCGAGAAATTTGCCGACGGCGTGTTCGTCGGCGAGCACGGCAGTTGGAACCGCGACAACCCAGTGGGCTACAAGGTGATCTTTGTGCCCTTCAGCAACGGCAAGCCGTCCGGTGAGCCGATCGACTTTGCCACTGGCTTTCGCGGTGACGACGGCAAGACCCGTGGGCGTCCGGTGGGTGTGACGGTGGACCCGAAAGGTGCGCTGATCATTGCCGATGACTTGGCCAATACCGTGTGGCGGGTGACACGTAATCAGTAGCTGGCTGCGCGTGATCTGCTTTTAACCTCGGGCGCCCTGTCTAACACGGCGCCCGAACCCAGGCTTGAATCGGAGGCTAACCCGGCAGGACGCCGGGTTAGCCGCGAGTGACGCGCTCGCCGACGCCTTCCCCCTCATCATCCTGCAGCTGCGCTTCCAGCCAAGCCAGCAAGGCCGCAACCTCCGCCCGGGCCCCCTCTCCCTGGTGCCTGTACACCGAAATAGCCTCAGGCAAATGCACACTCTGCGCACAAGGCCTTACGAGCGCGCCGCTTTCAATCAACCGACTTGCCGTACGCCGCCAGCCCATGGCGATACCGTGCCCTTCCACGGCCGCTTGCAGCATCAGCGGGTAACTGTCGAAGCTGGCACTGCGTGCATTCCCGGCCATCAACTGCCCGAATACCCGTAGCCACTCATCCCACTCCATCAAGTGGGGCGCGTCAGCGCTGTGGTGCAAAAATGTATAGGACTGCAATTCGGTGATCGGCAGCGGTTGTTCCGCGCTCAGGTAGGCGGGACTGCACACCGGAAACACCTCGTCGGAGGCGGTGAACATCAACGGATGCGAGCCACTGGCGCGCCAGGTGCTTTGCAGCGCCACGTCGAACGGGCCATTGAATTCCGTGAGTGGCCGGGTGGAGGTCACCACCTGGATCTCGATGTGCGGGTACTGCTGGTGAAACGTGGAGAGGCGCGGCATCAGCCAATAAAACGCTTCGCACAATTGGCACAGCAGCACCACCCGGTTGCGGTGGTGCGACGCGCGCAGGCTGGCGGCCCCCTCGCTGATGCTTTGCAGCGCAAGGCTCACCACCCGCCCGAGCTCACGCCCTTCCTGGGTGAGGAACACTGCGCGATTGCGCCTTGAAAACAGCTTGACGCCCAAGTTGTCTTCCAGGCCCCGAATCTGCCGGCTGATAGCGGCCTGGGTGATGTGAAGCTCATCGGCCGCCCTGGAGAAACTCTCCAGGCGCGCCGCCGCTTCAAAGGGCAACAAGCTCGCGAGAGGCGGTAAGGTTTTGCCGAGTGCATTCATAATCTGAGGTTATGGATCCAGGGCTGAGAACTCGTTTGTAGCATACCCGCGTGGCTGGGCACCATGAATGCATGACTTCAGGGACACTCTCCATGCAGACCTCCGCTTTCCTCGGCGTAAGCCTTGCCGTTATCGCGACCCTGGGCTGGGCGCTGAATTTCATCGCGCCATACGTCACCGGTGAATACAGCCTCTTTGACTTCATGGCGGTGCGGTACCTGATTGCCGGCGTACTCGGCTGCGCGGGGTTGATCCTGTACCGCGCCCAATTGCGCTGTCTTGGCCCGCGCCGGTTGTGGATCGCTGCCGGACTCGGTGTAACGGGCTGCCTGGGCTACGGCGCCTGCATTACCGCTGGCGTCGTCTTCGGCGGCCCGGTGTTGACCCCGACGTTTGTCAGCCTGGTCCCCGTGTTACTGGCCCTGCTCGGTAACGCCAGGAACAAGACCGTGCGCTGGTGCCGGCTGGCCATCCCGCTGGGGTTCTTGACGGCAGGATTGCTGCTGTCGAATCTCAGCAGCCTCCAACACGCCCCTGCGAACAGTGGCGACTGGCTGGCCGGTCTGTGCTTTTCAGTGGGTGCCGTGGTGGTGTGGGTGGGCTTCAGCGTGATCAACCAGAAGCACTTGCAGGCCCTCGCGCCCTCCGCAACCGGCGTCTGGACCGCGCTCATGCTGACGGGCAGTGGTATTGCCACGCTCTGCCTGGTACCGCTGGCGCAGATGTTGGGCTTGTTCAAGCTGCCAACCCTCGGTTTCGGCTTTGCCCAGGCGGGGCCATTGTATGCCTGGTGTTTGTTTATCGCGTTGATGTCGACCCTGATCGGCGCCTGGGCCTGGAACGCTGCGACCCAGCGTCTGCCGATGGTGCTGAGCAGCCAGTTGATAGCCCTTGAATCCCTGTTCGCCAGCCTGCTCGGCCTGTGGTTCAGCACGCGCTGGCCCACGCTCATGGAAACGGCCGGGATAGCCGCGGTATTGATTGGTGTGGTCCTGGCTGTTCGCATTATTCTGACGGCCAGGCAGCCCGCCACCACGCGTCACGCCTTGAAGGAAATACGGCAATGACCGCAACAGGCCAGCACGGGCAATGGTTGTGCGCACCTGATCAAATGGATTGACATGCTTGCCTGAAGCAACAATATAATTGCCCCAGGCAATCATTCGAGTATTCGCGCATGTCTACCCCTCTGCTGATCGAGCGCGCCGGTGTCGTGCGCGGCTTCAACCGCTTCTATACGCAGCAGATCGGCGTGCTGCAGGAACACCTGCTGCAAAGCGACTACTCGCTCACCGAAATCCGCGTGATGTACGAGTTGTCTTCCCGAGGCGATCTCACCAGCGCTGACCTGTGCCACATGCTCAGCCTGGACGCGGGTTATCTGAGCCGGCTGGTAGGCGGCCTGGAAAAGCGCGGCCTGATCCAGAAAGTCCGCTCCGTTACCGATGCTCGCGCGGTGCAATTGCACCTCAGCGATCTCGGTCGCGCCGTGTTGGCGCCCCTGGAGCAACGCACCCAGAACGAAGTCATCGCCCTGCTCGACAGCCTGCCGGAGCAGCAACAGCATCAGCTCACCGAAGCCATGAAACGCATCCAGGCCCTGCTGCAAGGCACGGCGCCCAGCTATCTGCTACGCGATCCACAACCCGGCGACATGGGGTTGGTGGTGCAACAACAAACCGCGATATACGCGCGTGAATATGGTTGGAATTGGGAATTCGAAGCGCTGGTGGCGGAGATTGTCGCCAAGTACCTGCGCGAATTTGATCCGACCTCCGAGCGTTGCTGGATCGCGGAAAAGGACGGTGACGTGGTGGGGTCGGTGTTTGTGATCCGCCATGACGACACCACAGCCAAGTTGCGCATGCTCTACGTGGATGCCAGCGCGCGGGGCATGGGCATCGGCCAGCGTTTGGTGGACGAGTGCGTGCGTTTTGCCCGCCAGGTGGGCTACACCCGCATGCTGCTGTGGACAGTGGACATCCTGACCGATGCGCGCAAGCTCTATCAGAAAGCCGGGTTTGAGTTGGTGGAGGAGGAACCGATGGTCAGCTTCGGTAAATCCCTGGTCAGCCAGACCTGGGCCCGCGCGCTGTGAAACGGTCCCGCGCGATTGCCGCGCGGGACGTCAAGCCTTACAGGTCGGTGATTTCCTTGTGGCGCGGCACCAGCGTCTTCATCACGCTCCAGGCCACCAGGTAGGCCAGCGCACAGATCGCGAACATAATCATGTAGCCGGTGTGGATATCGTTGACTGACTTGTAGTAGTCGAACACCCAGCCACCAATCTTGGTCATCACCACCCCGCCCAAACCGCCGGCCATGCCGCCGATGCCGACCACCGAGGCCACGGTCTTCTGCGGGAACATATCGGAGACGGTGGTAAAGATGTTGCACGACCACGCCTGGTGCGCCGACGCGCCCACGCCGATCAACAATACCGGCACCCAGAAGCTGATGTAGCCCAGGGGTTGCGCCAACAGCACCACCAACGGAAACAGGGCGATCACCAGCATGGCTTTCATGCGGCCGTCATACGGCGCATCGCCACGGGCCATAAAGTAGCTCGGGAACCAGCCGCCGCCGATGCTACCGACCATGGTCATGCTGTACAGCACCGCCAGGGGCAGCACGATGTCGGGACCTTTCATGCCGTATTGCGCCGACAAGTAGGTGGGCAGCCAGAACAGGAAGAACCACCACACGCCGTCGGTCATGAACTTGCCGAAGGCGAAGGCCCAGGTCTGGCGGTAGGTGAGCAGCTTGAACCACGAGACTTTTTTCGTTGCATCGCCCGCAGCTGCCGGGGTGAACGGCTGCACGGTCTGGTCGCTGCGGATATACGCCAGCTCGGCGGCCGACAGGCGTTTTTGCTCATCCGGTTTCTTGTACAGCGCGACCCACACCGCCACCCATACAAAGCCCAGGCCGCCGATCACGATGAAGGCCGCTTCCCAGCCCCATAACCCGGCAATCAACGGCACGCAGATCGGCGCCAGGATCGCCCCGACGTTGGCACCGGAGTTGAAGATACCCGTGGCCAGGGAGCGTTCTTTCTTGGGGAAATATTCAGCGGTGGCCTTGATCGCAATCGGGAAGTTGCCCGCTTCGCCAATCGCCAGCACGGCGCGGGACAGCATAAAGCCGGCAATCGACACCGGAATCACCGCCAGGCCGATTGCACCGCTGATCGCCGCGATGCCCTCGCCCATCGGTACCGAGAACGCATGCATGATGGCGCCTGTGGACCAGATGCCGATCGCCACCACGTAGGCCGCCTTGGTGCCGATCTTGTCGACAAAACGCCCGGCGAACAGCATGGAGATCGCGTAGACAAACTGGAACACCGCGGCAATGTTGGCGTAATCGGTGTTGCTCCAGCCAAATTGCGTCGACAGTTGCGGCGCCAGCAAGCTGAGCACCTGGCGGTCGAGGTAGTTAACGGTGGTCGCAAAAAACAGCATCGCGCAGATGGTCCAGCGGTAGTTACCTACTGCTTGGCCAATGCGATGAGCATGGATGGGCTCGATCAAGTTCATGGCATCACTTTTTATTTTTGTTAGGTAGGACATATGTAACGTCATATGTCGTCGTACAACTTTGGCTTTTATATCGAGGTCCCTATCCCCTGTCAATCTGAAAGATTAGGGTTATATGAGGTCTTGCGCGGCTGTGAAAAGTGTCAGCTTTGAGCAGTTGTAGGATGACAAATCCTGAATACCCGGCTGGGCGGCTTGCCGGGTACATCATCGAGCAGGCCGAAAGGCTGCATGCCAAGCTTCTCCAGCACGCGGATCGACGCCGCATGGTCGGGCCGGACCAGGCCAAATACCTCGGGTAACGCCAGGGTTTCAAATGCCAACTTCAGGGCATCGCGCCCCACTTCGGTGGCATAGCCCTGGCCCCAGGCTTGCTCGGCAAAGCGGTAACCCAGGTTGATGCGCCTTTGCGTCAGGTAATTGAGAGGCGCGATACCGCCAAAGCCGATGATGTGCTCGGGCGCTGCGTGGCGCGCAATTGCCCACCAGCCATAGCCCTGGCTGGCCCACTGCTCGAGCCAGCCGTCGAGCAGGCGTTGCGCATCGGCCAGGCACGTCAGGGGGCCGGCGGGGTTGAACAGGTGGGTCCGAGGGTCGCCGAAGATCGCGAACAATGGCTGCAGGTCGCTAGGGAGTGGCTGACGGTAGGTGAGACGCGCGGGGCTGGCGAGCATTCGGATAACTCTCTGTAAAATTCACAAAGTTCAATGCATCTGCAAAAAAACGCAAATACGGGTGAATTATTTCATGTCCGCTTGTATCTGAACTGACAGAGCGGTGCCATCGCTGCGATGGCACCTCCCCTGTTCTGCTTTAGAGTGCCCCCGCATGAAATTACGTAAGAAAAGCGTCAAACCCATCGGTTTGAAAGACATCACCATCGTTGACGACGCCAAGGTGCGCAAGGCAATCACCGCTGCCGCCTTGGGTAACGCCATGGAATGGTTCGACTTCGGCGTCTACGGGTTTGTCGCCTATGTGCTCGGCAAGGTGTTCTTCCCGGACGCCTCGCCCAGCGTACAAATGATCGCTGCATTGGGTACCTTTTCGGTGCCCTTCCTGATTCGCCCGCTGGGCGGTCTGTTCTTCGGCGCACTGGGCGATAAATACGGGCGGCAAAAAGTACTCGCCGCCACCATTGTGATCATGTCCCTGAGCACCTTTGCCATCGGCTTGATTCCCGGCTATGCCTCCATCGGCATCTGGGCGCCGATCCTGCTATTGCTGTGCAAAATGGCCCAGGGCTTCTCGGTCGGCGGTGAATACACCGGCGCGTCGATCTTCGTCGCCGAATACGCCCCGGACCGCAAGCGCGGTTTCCTGGGCAGCTGGCTGGACTTCGGATCCATCGCCGGTTTCGTGCTCGGCGCCGGTGTGGTTGTACTGATTTCCACCGTGTTGGGTGAAGCCGAGTTCGAAGCGTGGGGCTGGCGCCTGCCGTTCTTCCTCGCCCTGCCCCTGGGCATCATCGGCCTGTACCTGCGTCACGCGCTGGAAGAAACCCCGGCGTTCCAACAGCACATGGACAAACTCGAGCAGGGCGACCGCGAAGGCCTGACACACGGTCCCAAAGTGTCGTTCAAGGAAGTCGCGACCCAGCACTGGCGCAGCCTGCTGACCTGCATCGGCATCGTCGCGGCCACCAACGTGACGTACTACATGCTGCTCACCTACATGCCGAGCTACCTGTCGCATAACCTGCATTACAAAGAAAACAGCGGCGTGCTGATCATCATCGCGATCATGGTCGGGATGCTGTTCGTGCAGCCGTTCATCGGTTTTGTCAGCGATAAGATCGGTCGCAAGCCGTTCATCATCGCCGGCAGCATCGGCCTGCTGTTCCTGTCGATCCCTGCATTTATGCTGATCACCAGCGGCAAGATCGGGCTGATCTTCGCCGGTTTGCTGATCCTGGCGGTGATCCTCAACTTCTTTATCGGGGTGATGGCCTCGACACTCCCGGCGATGTTCCCCACGCACCTGCGCTACAGTGCATTGGCCAGTGCGTTCAACGTGTCGGTGTTGATCGCAGGCGTAACCCCGACTGCCGTGGCCTGGCTGGTGGAAAGCACCAACGACCTGTACATGCCCGCCTACTACCTGATGGTGTTTGCGGTCGTTGGACTGGTCACTGGCCTGACCATGAAGGAAACCGCCAACAAACCGTTGCGCGGCGCAGCGCCGGCCGCTTCGGACATGGAAGAAGCCAAGGAGCTGCTGCAGGAACATCACGACAATATCGAGCAGAAGATCGAAGACATCGATGCCGAGATCGCCGAATTGGAAGCCAAGCGCAACAACCTTGTGCAGCAGCATCCACGGATTAACTAAGCCCTCAACGTGCGTGGTGGGCCAGGACCACCACGCAATTGGAGTGTTCACCTATGATTCCTAGCGTCACCTCAGCACAGTCCCTGCTCAGCGCCGATGAGCGCGCTGCCATCGCCGAAATAGAAGCCAGCACCAGCATCCTGCAACTGGTCACCCGCCTGACCGGCATGCGCTTTGCCGGCCTCGCCAAATTCACTGACCAGGAATGGGTGGTCTGCTCCGTGCACGACACCGCCGAAATGGGCATCCAGGTCGACGACGTGCTCGACCTCGAAACCACGCTGTGCAGTGAGTTCTTTATCAACCCTCAGACGCTGTTCATCCCGCAGATCAGCCAGAACGGCCGCTTTGCCACTCGCCCGGTGGTCAAGCAATTCGCCATCGAAAGCTACGCCGGTGCGCCGATCTTCCTGCCTGACGGCCGCCTGTTCGGTGCGCTGTGCGCGCTGGATTCCAGGGCGATGCTGTTTGAAGACCCCAACCTGCCGGAAACCCTCAGCCTGTTCGCGCGGCTGATCGGTTGTATTTTCTACGCTAACCTGACGGCGGCTGATCACTGACAGTCGCTTTGGCACGCAGTGCCGCCACATCGCGCTTAGGCGGCATGCCGAACAAGCGGCTGTACTCGCGGCTGAACTGTGACGGGCTTTCATAGCCCACTTTGAACGCGGCACTGGACACGTCCTGGTGCTCGTTCAACATCAAGCGCCGCGCCTCATTCAGGCGCAGCCACTTCTGATACTGCAACGGGCTCATCGCCGTCAGTTGGCGAAAGTGATGATGAAAGGTTGCCGCACTCATTTGCACGCGCGCCGCCAACTCATCGACGCGCAATGCCACGTCGTAATTGAGCTTCAGCCAATCAATCGCTTTGGCAATCCGATAGCCCTGCCCGTCGACGGAACAGATCTGACGCAATCGGCTCGCCTGGTCGCTTTTCAGTAGACGATAGTGAATCTCGCGCTGGATCAACGGTGCCAGCACCGCAATTGCTTCGGGTTCATCCAGCAGCGCCACCAGACGCGCAAAAGACGCCAGCATGCCCTGGGTCACCGTACCGATGCCCACCCCCTTCAGCACCGACCGCTCCCGCGCCGGCGGCAGCTCACTCTGAGCGATCAGCTCGGCCAATATGCGCAAATCCAACTTGAAGGTGAGCCCAAGGCAAGGTCTTTCGGGGCTGGCCACCAGCACTTCGGAATTGGCGGGAATGTCCAGTGAGGTCACCAGGAAGCGCGAAGTATCGTATGGATAACCCTCACCCCCCGCCCACAGCTGTTTTGCACCTTGGGCAACCAGCACGATGCACGGCTCGACCATGCACACCACGGGGCTTGCGGGCTGTTCACGCCGGTAGAAGCCAAGACCAGGAATCGGCATGGGGTAGTCGCCCGGAGCCTGCACCCGCGATCCAATAGCCTGGATCAGCGCGTCCAGGGGCGTTTCATTGATAGTCATAACAGGCTCTTTTTCTCTCGTCATCGGACTTTACCCCGAGCGGTCCGTGGCGTCCCGGCAAACCGCAGAACTCAGAGGATCAGGCAAGTAATCCAGTCAAACGCACTACAGAACCTTGACCGCCCCCGGGAAAATGTGCGCACCCACCCCCTCAAGGATCATCCGATGAAAAACCTCCTGCTCACCCTGGGTTTGCTGGTGACCTGTACCACTTCACTGGGAGCCGATATGTCCAACGGTGCCAACAACTTCTACACAAGCGACAAGGTCAGTGTCGAAAAGGTCACCTTCAACAATCAATACGGCATGGCGGTCGCGGGCAACCTGTTTGTGCCCAAGGACCTTGCCCCCACCTCCAGAAATGCTGCGATTATCGTTGGCCACCCGATGGGTGCCGTCAAAGAACAGAGCGCGAACCTCTATGCGACCAAAATGGCAGAACGGGGTTTTGTAACGTTGTCCCTGGATCTCCCATTCTGGGGAGAAAGTGCCGGCACACCACGCAATGCGGTGTTGCCCGAGCTCTACAGCGAAGCCTTCAGCGCCGCCGTGGATTACCTTGGCACCCAGCCAATCGTCGACCGCGAGCGCATTGGCGTGGTCGGTATCTGCGGCAGTGGCAGCTTCGCCATCGCTGCCGCGAAGATCGACCCACGCCTCAAGGCGATCGCCACGGTGAGCATGTACGACATGGGCGCCGCGACTCGCAATGGCCTCAAACATGGCGTGACCTTGGCGCAACGCCGACAGGTACTGCTGCAAGCGGCCAACCAGCGCTATGTGGAATTCCAGGGGGGCGACACCGTCTACACCGGCGGCACACCGAACGCCCTGACCGGCGATGCGGTTGGCGATGAGTTCTACGATTTCTATCGCACATCGCGCGGTGAGTTCACCCCCACCGGCGCCTCGCCACACACCACCACCCGGCCGACGCTGAGCAGCAACGTGAAGTTCATGAACTTCTACCCGTTCAATGACATCGAGACCCTTTCTCCGCGTCCGCTCTTGCTGATTGCCGGCGCCAATGCGCACTCCCGCGAATTCAGCGAGGACGCCTACCAGCGTGCTGCCGAGCCCAAGGAACTGGTGATCATCCCCGACGCCGGGCATGTGGACTTGTACGACCGGGTCGACCTGATCCCGTTCGACACGCTCGCCGGCTTTTTCAGGAAGTACCTGAAGTGACGACCGCCGAGCCAAAAAACTGGGGCGCCGTACTCGCAATGTCACTGGCGGCATTTGCCCTGGTGGCCTCCGAGTTCCTGCCCGTGAGCCTGTTGACGCCGCTGGCGACCGACCTGCATATCACCGAGGGCCAGGCCGGACAGGGCATTTCGGTATCAGGGCTGTTTGCCCTGCTCACCAGCCTGGTGATTGCGGCCGTGGCGGCGCGGGTTGAACGCAAGCGCTTGCTGCTGTCCTTGACCCTGCTGATGATCATTTCTGGCACGGTGGTGGCATTCGCACCCAATTACTCCGTGTTCATGCTGGGCCGCGCGTTGATCGGCGTGGCCATCGGCGGCTTCTGGTCACTGTCGGCCGCCACCGCCATGCGCCTGGTGCCCGCAGCCCAGGTGCCGCGGGCATTGGCTATCGTCAATGGCGGCAACGCACTGGCAACGGTGATCGCGGCACCGTTGGGCAGCTTCGTCGGCGGCTTGATCGGCTGGCGCGGGGCGTTCTTTTGCGTCGTCCCCGTTGCAGTGCTGGCGGCGGCCTGGCTGATGCTCAGTCTGCCGTCGATCAAAGCGCAGGGGGCGGCAAAAAACGGCCGCCTGTTGGGCTTGATGAAGCGCAAGCCGGTGGCCTTGGGCATGCTGGCGGTCAGCGTGTTTTTCATGGGCCAGTTCATGCTGTTCACTTACCTGCGACCGTTTCTGGAGGCTGTCACCCAGGTCAGTGTTTCCCGGTTGTCGCTCATATTGTTGGTGCTGGGCCTAGCCGGACTGGTGGGGACGCTCCTGATCGAGCGTTTGCTGAAAAAGAGCGTGTTCCTGACGTTGGTCATCATCCCGTTGGTGATGGCGGGGATTGCGCTGGCGTTGGTCAAGGTCGGCAGCTCCATGGTGATGACCACTTTCTTGCTGGGGCTCTGGGGCCTGGTCGCCACCGCTGCGCCGGTGGGCTGGTGGACCTGGCTGTCGACAACCCTGCCCGACGATGCCGAGGCAGGGGGTGGCTTGATGGTCGCGATCATCCAGCTGGCGATAGCATCGGGCGCTATCGTTGGCGGCCTCGTGTTTGACTGGAGCGGTTACCAGGCTACCTTCCAGTTGAGTGCGGCGGTGCTGGGTGCCGCAGCCGTGTTGGCGTGGCTCGCGGCTCGCGCCAGCGGTTACCGCGCACTGTCGATGATTTGCCCGCCATCCGGTGTGAGGCTGTAGCCGGCAATGAATTGCGCGTCCTGGCTGGCCAGGAACAGCACCACCGGCGCAATGTCATCTTCAGGCGAGCCGTAACGCCCCAGCACATTGGTCGGCGCCGGGGCGTCATACGCATCGCCCCAGGTGTCGGCCACCGGCAACAGGTTGTTGACCGTGATGTTGTCCACTCCCCATTCTCGCGCCGCCGAGCGTGTGAGTGCGCGTATGGCCTCCTTGGCGATGTTGTAGGTGCATAGCCTGCCGGTGAAGCCCAAAGCCAGGGGACGCACTGCGCCCCAGCGTGAGCCCTGATCCGCTGCAACGCTCTCAACGTTTTGCCCCGGCCGCCGATAACACGTCATACCCCTGACTTGCAGCGACGCTCTGCGGGAAACAATGCCGAACTCTCTCGCTCCTATCGTCCGCTCGCTTTCCGACCGCACCAGCCTTTCACTGGCGCGCACCTCGCTGTTCCGGTTCATGGGCTTGTTGGCCGTGGTATTTGCTGCCGCGGCCTACTCGCTGGTTTACCTCGCCCACGAACTGGACCGTTCCGAGCAGGTTGAAAGCGCCTTCTATACCCGTAAAGCCGTGCAATCGCTGGAGAAAACCTTACGGGTGACCGTCAAGGACTACGCCTTCTGGAGCGATGCCTACAAGCACTTGCACGTTAAAGTCGACAATGACTGGGCTTACATGCGGGGCAATCTCGGCGCCACGTTGTTTGATGATTTCGGTTTTCAAGGCTTGTTTGTGGTCAACGACGCCAATCGCACGGTGTACGCGGTCGTCGACGGCAAGCTGCTGGATATCGACCTTACGCAATGGCTGGGCCAGCCCATTGCCGGGATTCTCGACCAGGCCCGTGCGGGTGCCGACAGCGAGACACCGGTCACCGCCTTTATCAACGTGCACGGCAGCCCCGCGCTGGTGGCGGCCGCCGCCATCACTCCCGGCACCGACCCCACGGTGCGGGCCGATGGCCGGCCGGCCTCGGTGCTGATCTTCATCGACATCCTCAACAGCGCCAAACTGGCCGTGATCGGCGATGAGTTCGGCGTGAACAAACTGCACATTGCCAGCCCCGATGAAATCGGCAAAATGTTGCTCTTTCCCCTCGGCGACAACGGTACCGCCGGCAGCCTGCACTGGGAGCCGGCCCGGCCCGGTTTGCGGCTTATGGGGGTCGGCCTGCCGCTGCTGGGCCTGGCCGCGTTGCTGGTGTGCCTGATGACCTGGGCCATTTCGCGCCGCACCACCGCCGCCGCGCTCGCCCTGGATGCGAGCCATTCGTCGCTGCAGAACAGCCAGAATGCCCTGGCCACCAGCGAAGCACGCTTTCGCGATGTGGTGGAGGCCAGCTCCGACTGGGTGTGGGAAATCGACGCCGGTTGGCGCTTCACTTACCTGTCGGAACGCTTCGAAGGCGTCACCGGGTTGACCCGCTATGCGTGGATCGGGGCGACGATGAACGACTTGCTGGAGACCGAGTCGGGCCTGCTTTCCCAGTGGCTCAGCGCACCCGGACGGCGCCCGGATATCAGCGTGCAGTGTCGCTACGTCGATGCAGCAGGACAGGAACGCACCACTCGGCTGTCGGCGCGAGAGATGCCGTGCGGCGGGTTTCGCGGGACAGCCACCGACGTGACGGAAGAAGTCGAAGCCCGTCGGCGCATCGAGTTCTTGTCCCAGCATGACGCCCTGACCGGGCTGCCCAACCGCACCCGCCTGCAAGCGTTCCTCGACGGCAAACTCAAAGCCCTGCCCTCCACGGAACAGCCCCTGGTGATGCTCAGCCTGGACCTGGATCGGTTCAAGCCGGTCAATGACCTGCTGGGGCACGCGGCCGGTGACCGGGTGCTCAACGAAGTGTCTGCGCGCCTGGCGGACTGCGTGCGCCATGGTGATCTGGTCGCCCGTGTCGGCGGCGATGAATTTGTGCTGATCCTGACCGATGCAGGCACTCAGGACGAAGTCGAAACCCTGTGTAAGCGGTTGATCGAATCCATCGAACGCACGATCAGAATTGACGAGCAAGAGGTGTTCATCAGCGCCAGTATCGGGATTGCCATCGCGCCCAACGATGCCCGCGAAGCCGCGGAACTGCTGCGCTACGCCGACATTGCGCTGTACGAGGCGAAGGCCGCCGGGCGCAATACCTGGCGGTTCTATTCCGGCGACATGAATGCGCGGATCATCGAACGTCGGCGCCTGGAAAGCGACCTTCGGTATGCGATCAAACATGCCGAACTGCGCCTGCACTTCCAACCCCGCTATCGCATCGCCGACGGGCAAATGGTCGGTGCCGAAGCGCTGGTGCGCTGGCAGCACCCGGTACGCGGCCTGATCGCACCAGACACCTTTATTCCGATTGCCGAAGAGTCCGGGTTGATCCTGGCGCTGAGCGATTGGGTACTGGAGACCGCTTGCGTGTGTGCCGCGCAGTGGCCGGAGCCTCTTTTTGTGTCCGTCAACCTGTCACCCACGGAGTTCAAGCGTGGCAACCTGGTGGAGCGTACGCAGCAAGCGTTGAAGAGCTCAGGCATTGATCCCGCGCGCGTAGAACTGGAAATCACCGAAAGCGTCATGCTTGAAGATGCCACCGGGGCGCTTGAGGTGATGCGCACGCTCAAGCAATTGGGCGTACGCATTGCCATGGATGACTTCGGCACCGGCTACTCGTCCCTGAGCTATCTGCGCGACTTCCCGTTCGATGGTTTGAAAATAGACCGCAGCTTCCTCACCCGACTGGAGGAAAGTGACGATGACAAGGCAATTATCCAGGCGATTGTCGGGCTGGGCCGCACCCTGGCACTGACAGTCACGGCCGAAGGCATTGAAACCGCCGAGCATCTGGCGCTGCTCAAGGCCGTGGCCTGTGAAGAGGGCCAAGGCTATTTCCTCAGTCGGCCACTGGATATCGAGGCACTCAACAGCTTGCTCGACGTGCACGCCGGCACCGTGCAGTGATTACCGGAAAAACTGGCTCGGCGTCTTGCCAAACTGTTTCTTGAACATGCTGGTAAACGCGCTCGGGCTTTCATAGCCCAGTTCCAGGGCGATATCGATCACCTTCTCGCCCACCGCAATGCGCTCCAGCGCCAGCAGCAGCCGCGCCTGCTGACGCCACTGGCCGAAGGTCATGCCGGTTGCCTTGCGGAACAGGCGCTGGATGGTGGTCTGGTCCAGGTTCAGGCGCGCGCTCCAATCCGCCACGGTGGAGGCGTCGCCCGGATCGTCCTGTAATGCAAGGCAGATCTGCTTGATACGCGGGTCGGCGGGCTGGGGCAACGCCAGCGGCAGCGCCGGCAGGATGGCGAGTTCGTCGAGGATCAGGTGCATGATCCGCGCCTCCCGCGAGTCCTCGGCGTACGGCGGTTTCAAACTCACCGACGCCTTGATCAGCTCGCTCAGCAGCGGCGAGATGCTGACCGTCTTCGGCTCGCCGGGCATGTTCGGGAACCGGTCCGGGCGCACAAACACGCTGCGCATTTTCAGGGTGCCGACACAGCGCAACGAATGCACCTGCCCGCTGGGCATCCAGATCCCGCGATTGGGCGGTACCGTCCACTGGTTCAGCGCCGAGTACACCACCATCACCCCTTCGATGGCGTAGAGCAGTTGATGTTTTTCGTGGCTGTGGTCGGGGATCACCCAATTTTCCGGGTAATCCGTGGCGGAACTGATGACCGCCCAGGCGCCTTCGTTGATTTCCTGGAGAAATTCATTCAGTGGTTTGATCATTTCGCCCTTTTTGCGATGGTTGCCGCCCGAATTACGCGAGACAGGCATTCATGACGAATCTAGCATAAACGCCGAATCATTTTGTAATGGATGGCGACCTTAAGAAGTCGCCGCCTCTGATTAGCTGCCTTGTATGGAATGCCTGCATGTCGACCCTCACCGCGTCACCCGCCGCTGCAACCACTGCACCCCAAGCCAGCCCCTTGGTCATGCGTATCCTCGGCGCCTGCGCCTTGGCGCATTTGATCAATGACCTGATCCAGGCCGTGCTGCCGTCGATCTACCCGATGCTCAAGGCCAACTACGGCCTGTCGTTCACCCAAGTGGGCCTGATCACCCTGACCTTCCAGCTCACCGCCTCGCTGCTGCAACCCTGGATCGGCTACCACACCGACCGCCACCCCAAACCGTGGCTGCTGCCGGCGGGCATGGTGTGCACCTTGATCGGCATCCTGATGCTGGCGTTTGTCGGCAACTTCCCGGCGATCCTGCTGGCGGCCGGCCTGGTCGGCGTCGGCTCGTCGACCTTCCACCCGGAAACTTCGCGTGTCGCGCGCCTGGCCTCCGGCGGTCGCTACGGCCTGGCCCAATCGACCTTCCAGGTCGGCGGCAACACCGGCAGCGCGCTGGGCCCGTTGCTGGCGGCGGCGATCATCATTCCCTACGGCCAAGGCCATATCGCCTGGTTCGGGCTGTTTGCCGTGTTCGCGATCCTGGTGCTGTACGGCTTGAGCCGCTGGTACCGCAACCACCTCAACCTGTTCAAGCTCAAGCAAGGCGGCAAAGCCACCCATGGTTTGTCCAAAGGCCGCGTGACCTTCGCCCTGGTCGTACTGGCCGTGCTGGTGTTTTCCAAGTACTGGTACATGACCAGCCTGACCAGCTACTTCACGTTCTACCTGATCGAAAAATTCCAGCTGTCGGTCTCCAGCTCCCAGATGTACCTGTTCCTGTTCCTGGGCGCAGTGGCGGTCGGCACCTTCGCGGGCGGCCCCATCGGCGACAAGATCGGCCGTAAGAAAGTCATCTGGTTCTCCATCCTTGGTGCAGCGCCGTTCACCCTGGCGCTGCCCTACGTCGACCTGTTCTGGACGGCGGTATTGAGCGTCGTGATCGGGTTTATCATCGCCTCGGCCTTCTCGGCCATCGTGGTCTTTGCCCAGGAACTGGTGCCGGGCAATGTGGGCATGATCGCCGGGATCTTTTTCGGCCTGATGTTCGGTTTCAGCGGGATTGGCGCGGCGCTGCTCGGTTTGCTCGCTGACACACACGGTATCGAGTACGTCTACAAACTGTGCTCGTTCCTGCCACTGGTGGGCATCCTGACCGTCTTGCTGCCGTCTACCAAAGGCATTTGACCGCACTTATCCGCATGACTGACGCAGGCAGGGACGCCTGCGCAGCATGCCGCAAGCCAATCCGTGCTTAAATCCTTGTTTGGCAGCTTCCCGCGCATTTCTGCTCGCCGCCCCTCCAAGGAACCCCCGCATGCGCCTGCCAGACTTCATTCTTGCAAACCTCGAACCGATTCTTCAGGCCTGGGAAGACTTTGCACGCACCATCCAGACCCCAGGCGCCGACCTCGACCGTGCAGGCCTGCGTGATCACGCCGAACAGATGCTGCACGCCATCGTACTCGACCTGCGCACCAGCCAGACGGTGCAGGAACAAACCGAAAAGGCTCAGGGGCTGGCACCGCAGAATGACACCGAGAGCCCCGCTGAAACGCATGCGGTAACCCGCTTGATGGCGGGGTTCTCCATCGACCAGATGGTGTCTGAATACCGTGCGTTGCGCACCAGCGTACTCAGCCAGTGGCTTGACCAGATCAAACACGGCACGGCGCTGCAAGTCGACGACATGAACCGCTTTCATGAGGCCATCGACCAGGCGCTGGCGGAATCCATCGCCAGCTACTCGCGCGCGGTAGAAGCGTCGCGCAATGTCTTCCTGGGCATTCTCGGTCACGACCTGCGCACGCCGCTGGGCGCGATTCTGCTGGGCGCCGACATGCTCAGGCGTTCGCCGGCCTTGGGCGAGCGCAATACCCGCGTGGCCACGCAGATTTACACCAGTGTCCAACGCGCCAGCCAGATCGTTGGCGACCTGCTGGATTTGACGCGCTGCCAGATGGGCCCCGGCATTCCGGTCAAACGCACGGCCGTCGACCTGGCACCGATCTGTGAACGGATCGTCGACGAAATCCGCGCGTTTCACCCCGACTCACACATCCTGTTCGAAGCGACAACCCAGGCCACTGGCGCCTTCGATGGCCCGCGCATGGAGCAAGTGTTTTCCAACATCATCAGCAATGCAGTGCAACACGGTGATGCGCGTTCACCGATCAAGGTGCAATTGTCGGCGTCGGCAGAGACGTTGGTGTTCGCGGTGCACAATCGCGGCAACCCCATCCCGGTGGACGTTTTGCCATTTATCTTCAACCCCATGGGGCGCTTTTCCCAACGCGCGGTGATTGAACACGGCCCCACGGAAGGCCTCGGGTTGGGCTTGTTCATCGCTTCTGAAATTGTGGCGTCCCACCAAGGATTGATTGAAGTCGAGTCGAGCCTGGCGTCTGGTACGGTGTTCCGCGCAACGGTGCCTCTGTACTGACCTGCGTGCACTGACCTACGTGCACCGACCTCCGCGGGCTGATAGCCGTTCGCCAGTAAGGCTCCGAAAACCGCTCGCGAAGGCTTACAATCGTGGTTTTCAACGCAACCCTGGCAGACCCGGCAGCACATGACGCTCGACCCTCCTACGATTTTGGCACTCACCGTTGCCCTGGCAGCCGCTGCCGCCCTGTACCTGGCCGTTGAATGGCGCAGTGTGCGTGAACCTTCGCTGCTGTACTGGAGCGCCGGTTTCGCGACCATCAGCATCGGGTCCACGCTTGCGCTGCTGCGCATCAATGGCTTTGTGATGATCGGCATCTGGTTCGCCAACGGCCTACTGGTGAGCGCGCACTTTCTGTTTTTGCTCGGCGTGGCGCGGTTCACCCAGGTGCGCCTGTCACGCCTGTGGCTGCTGATGCTGGCGGTCTGGTTCGGCATGCTGATGCTGCCGGCCGACCTGCCGTGGTCCAAAGCCATGCTGGGGGTGCAGTCGCTGCTGGTGGCGCTGCCGACCTTGCGCGCCAGCTTTTTGCTGCGCCCCCATGGCAAATCGTTGAGCATCGGCGCGGTGCAATTGCGTTATGTGCTGCTGATCCATGGCACCTTCTATGTGGCCAAGGCCCTGTCGGTACTGATCCCCGGCACCTTGATCGACCTTGCCGCGTTCAAGGGCGAAATCATCCAGGTCTCCCTCGTGGAAGGCGCCATGGCAATCATGCTGATTGCCCTGTCGATGACCGGCTCCGAACGCTACCGACGCGAACAACAGATCGCCCGCCTCGCTGCCCGCGACCCCCTCACCGCCCTGTACAACCGCCGCGCCCTCGACCTGCGCGCCCCACGCCTGCTGGCCCAGGTGTCGCCGGCGCAACCGGGTGCGTTGCTGCTGATCGATATCGACAACTTCAAATCGGTCAACGACCTCCACGGCCATATCGCCGGCGACCGCTTGCTGATCGCGTTGAGTGAAATGATCCGCGGCGTGGTGCCCCGAGGTGCGCTGGCCGCACGCCTCGGCGGCGATGAGTTCGTGATCCTGTTGAACCCAGCCTCCACCGAGCAAATTGTCACGCTGGGCAGCAGCCTGCGCGACCAGTTTCACCAACTGGCCGCGCAGACCTTCGCCACGCCAGCGCCGGTCACCCTGAGCATCGGCGCCAACCTGTTTGATCAACCACCGCCGAGCCTGACGGCGCTGATTGAACAAGGCGATACCACGCTGTATGAATCCAAGCGGGCTGGCCGTGACAGCATCCGCCTGGTCGACCGGACCGGCACCGGCCCGTACGGCTAACTGCTTTTTCCAAAATCGACCGTGGCGGCGAATGCAAATGAGATGACGACCGTTGCAGCCATGCCAACACAGACATCGACACAACGTTGTATCAACCAACACCAACCACGATGCGAAGCGAGCCGCTCTTGATCTTGATCTTGATCTTGATCTCAGGCGCCCCGTCAAACACGCTGGCCGGAATTCGACAGGGATTTGGGGGGTAAACCGGCAGGGATGCCGGTTTAGCCGCCCCGCGCCATGGATGGCGCGTGGCGGCGGCCCCCCAAATTCCTGTCGGATTACGGGCACACCGAGCGTGAGCGAGGTGCCGAGTGTTGGGGCAAGAGCGTTTTGCTTACTTTTGCGCTCTTCAAAAGTGAGCCGCCGTAAGGGCGGAACCCATAGCGGCCGTTACCTAAATAACGGATATGTACCCGGTCTGATCCAACATCCTGGTCGTCTGCCAGGCCGCCGGCGGGAGCAAGCTCCCTCGCCACAGGTCCAGCGCCGGACCTAGAGTGGTGTAGATACCTATGCCCCGATGGTGCTGAATCAGTCACCTGATGAATTGACTGACACACCGCTATCGGGGGCAAGCCCCCTCCCACATTTGAATCGCGGGGTGACAGTTAGATTGTAGTCAGCTGTCAGGCAGCCGGCGGGAGCAAGCTCCCTCGCCACAGGTCCAGCGCCGTACCCAGAGTGGTGTAGATACCGAGGCCCCGATGGCGCTGAATCAGTCACCTGATGAATCGACTGACACACCGCTATCGGGAGCAAGCCCCCTCCCACATTGAGATCGCAGCCTAACCGTTAGATGGCGCTGGTCTGCCAGGCCAGCGCCCTCGCCACAGCGCCACACCCAGACGTGTATAGATGCCTATACCCATCGCACGCAAGCCAGCGCCCACATTGACCCGTGGTAAAACGCTCACAGCAACCCACAAATCACCAACCCACCCAGCCCGAACAGACACGCCATCCCAACCGCATACGCCAGGGTGCGCCAGGGTTGCCATCCACCCAGATACATCAGCGTGTGCGCCATGCGCGCCAAGGTAAAACCACCAAACAGCGCCACAGTCGCCCCCGTGGGAGTCCCCAGCACCACACACAACCCGCCAAGCACAAAGAACAACGGAATATTCTCCAGATCATTCGCCCACGCCTTACTCGCCCTCACCACCTGCGGCAATTCCCCTGCATGCGCAGCACAGCTGAAGAACGCCGCATCCTCCCGATTGATAAACGCCCGCGCCCGTATCCGGAAAAAACCCTGATAACAGGAAATTGCAAACATCTTCAGGCACAGCACCAGCACGCACAGCGCATAGACCTGCAAACGCTCACTCATCGCGGCCGCCGTTCACCACCAGATAAAGCAACGGCCCTACCGACACAAACACCGCCGTCAGCAAAAAATACGGCACCACCGACGCCAGCGACCGCCCGCGCCGCCGCGCATCCCGGTACATCCACACGCACGCCAGCACCGCCATCAGGTACAGGTCGATCACCACTTGCGCGGTGTCCGGCCGCGACATCAGTTCGCGTCCAAAGGCCAGCAGCGACTGCTCAGCCGTGAGCATCGTCGCCAGGGTGTACAGCGAAAATCCCAGCAGGCCCGCCAGGGCGATATAGGGTCTTCTCATGGTCGCTTCCTTGGAGTGATGAAGGCCCACGTTAGTGATAAGGTTCGGCCCCTCGCAATGACCTCGGAGGTCATGATCCCGCCATGGACACCCCTTCTACCGCCGGCGAGCAGCTGCGCCAACTGCGCAGGCGCGCCAAGCTGAGCCAGCTCGACCTGGCCTTGATCACCGGCGTTTCCCAGCGCCACCTCAGTTGCATCGAGACCGGGCGGGCCAAGCCGAGCCCTGGCACCTTGCATAATCTGCTCACGGCACTGGAGACCCCGCTGGAGCAGTGCAACGGTGTGTTCCTCGCCGCCGGCTATGCGCCGCGCTACAGCGCCACCCCGCTCGCCTCGCCCGCCATGGCCGCGATCCGCGAAGCGGTCAACCATGTGCTGCACGCCAACAATCCCGCCCCGGCTATCCTGTTGGACAGCCAGTGGCAAGTGCTGTCGGCGAATGCCAGTACCGGCGTGCTGTTTGGACTGCTGGGCATACCGCCCGATGCAGCCTTGGGCTTGAACCTGCTGACCACGCTGCTGCAATCGGGCGGTCTGGGCGATCACCTGGTCAATGCCGAGGAGATACGCACCCTGGCCTGGCAGCGTGCCACCCGTGAGGCGCTGGGCAATCCTGAATTGGCCACGTTGCTGACGACATTGCCGACACCGACCCACACCGAACTGCCCGCGCAGATGCCACCGCTGGTACTGACGCGCGTCCGCTCAGCCCAAGGTGAACTGAGCTTTCTGTCCACGTTCACTACCTTCGGCATGCCCCAGGACATCACCCTCACCTCCCTGCGGATCGAACACCTGATTCCCGCTGACGAGGCCACTTGGCAAGTGATGCGCCGCGCGTATGCAGAGTATGCGGCGCTGGTTTTGTGAAATATCTGTACGTAGACTGCCGCCATACCCCCACTTGAAGGCGGCGAAAAAAAAGTGATGCACGTTACCGAAGTCTCCATTGCCCAATTGCGCGCCGCGCTTGAATCCGGCCAGACCACGGCGGTTGAACTGGTCCAGGCCTACCTCGCACGGATCGATGCCTATGACGGTCCGCAGACCGCCACCGCCTTGAACGCCGTGGTGGTGCGCAACCCCGATGCGCTGAAAGAAGCCGAGGCGTCCGATGCCCGCCGGGCCAAAGGCGAAACCTGGGGGCCATTGGATGGCATTCCTTACACGGCCAAAGACAGCTACCTGGTCAAGGGCCTGACCGCGGCATCCGGTAGCCCGGCGTTTGCCACCCTGGTCGCCCAGCGTGATGCGTTCACCATCGAACGCCTGCGCGCCGGTGGCGCCATCTGCCTGGGCAAGACCAATATGCCGCCGATGGCCAATGGCGGGATGCAGCGTGGCGTGTATGGCCGGGCGGAAAGCCCGTATAACGCCGACTACCTGACCGCACCGTTTGCCTCCGGCTCATCCAACGGCGCCGGCACCGCGACGGCGGCGAGCTTTGCAGCCTTTGGCCTGGCAGAAGAAACCTGGTCGAGCGGACGCGGCCCGGCCTCCAACAATGGCCTGTGCGCCTACACGCCCTCCCGTGGCGTGATTTCGGTGCGCGGCAACTGGCCGCTCACACCGACCATGGACGTGGTGGTGCCCTATGCCCGCACCATGGCCGACCTGCTGGAAATCCTCGATGTGGTGGTGGCCGAAGACCCGGACACCCGTGGCGACCTCTGGCGCCTGCAGCCGTGGGTGCCGATTCCGAGTGTGGCTTCGGTGCGCCCTGCGTCCTACGCTGAACTGGCGGTGCCCGCTGAATCCCTCGCCGGCAAGCGCTTTGGCGTGCCGCGCATGTACATCAATGCCGACCCGGACGCCGGCACCAGCGAAAAACCTGGGATCGGCGGCCCTACCGGGCAGAAGATCAACACCCGCGCCAGCGTGATCGACCTGTGGCAAGACGCACGCCAGGCGCTGGAAGCCGCCGGTGCCGAAGTCATCGAGGTGGACTTCCCGCTGGTGTCCAACTGCGAAGGCGACCGCCCTGGCGCGCCTACCGTGTTTAACCGTGGGCTGGTGTCCAAGGAATTTCTCCACGATGAACTGTGGGAACTGTCCGCCTGGGCCTTCGATGATTTCCTGCGTGCCAACAACGACCCCGCGCTCAACCGCCTGGCGGATGTGGACGGGCCGAAGATCTTCCCCCACGACCCGGGCACCCTGCCCAACCGTGAGGACGACCTGGCCGCCGGCATGGACGAATACGTGCGCATGGCCGAACGCGGCATCACCCCGTGGAACGAGATCAGCACCTTGCCCGACGGCCTGCGTGGCCTGGAGCAAACCCGGCGGATCGACCTGGAAGACTGGATGGACACGCTCGGCCTCGACGCGGTGCTGTTCCCCACCGTCGCCGACGTAGGCCCGGCGGATGCCGATGTGAACGAAGCCTCCGCCGATATCGCCTGGAGCAACGGCATCTGGGTGGCCAACGGCAACCTCGCCATCCGCCACCTGGGCGTACCGACCGTCACCGTACCGATGGGCGTGATGGCCGATATCGGCATGCCGGTGGGGCTGACGTTTGCCGGGCGGGCCTATGACGATTCGGCGTTGCTGCGGTTTGCCTCGGCGTATGAAGCTACCGGCAGCAAACGCCAGATTCCGCCGCGTACGCCGCCGTTAGCAGCTGGCTAAACACGGTCAACCCTATGCAAGAGGGCTTACCGTGGAAGCAAGCTTGCTGTGGTGAGCGCGCTTACTGTGGTGAGCGGGCTTGCCCCGCGCTGGGCTGCGCAGCAGCCCCATTGGGCTTACGGTGATACTGACGGGGGACAAGTCAAATCGTCGCACCTCTCCCCACCACAGCAAGCCCCACACATTTGCGTCGGTATTTCACATCAAGTGATGAAGGGCACGGCGATCAGCAGGATCGCCGTGCCATGGGCCAGCGTCGCCGCCAGCACACCGTAACGCAGGCGCACCAGCGCGCAAGCCAACCCTTCGATCAGGGTAAACAACAACACCGGCCAGCCCAGCTGAGTAACGCTCAGTGCCAGGAATGTATGGCAAGCCGCAAAGGCCACACCGCTGATCAGTGCCGCGCGCAATGGCGCCACCTGCTGTTCCAGATACCCCTGCAAATACCCGCGAAACAGCACCTCTTCCAACGCATTGGCACCATAGGCCAACACCACCATACCCGGCAGCCATGCCCAGTAGCCCGGGATCGCTGACGCTTCAATTGCCTGGTAGAAGCGCAGCGGCACACCGATCAAGCATCCGACGGCAAGGCCGACCGCAAGGCCGCCGATTCGATGCCCCCTTGACCAGCAGATCAGCGCCGACAGGTCTGGCGCCACTCGCATCAGCACGGCAATCAGTAGCAACGACAAGCCGCCCAACGCCGCCAACACAAACGCATTGGCAGTGAACGCCAACTGCACTTCGCTGCCCAGCGACCATAGGCCCAGCGGGGTCATTACATCGCGCATCAGCACGAACGCCGCCAGCAGAATCAGGATACGCAGGGCCGTCAGCGACCTGGGCGTGAGTGCAAACCACAGGCCGAACAACAGCAGGCCCGGCGCCAGATACGTGGCGTAATTGATCAGTACTGCCATTCCTTGGGTAATCATGGGTCGCTCAGCCGTGCGCCACCGCGATCATATCGATCTCCACCGCCGCCGACTTCGGCAACTGCATCACCCCCACCGAGGTGCGCGTATGCACCCCGGCTTCACGGAGGATCTCGTGCAGCAGGTCCGACGCACCGTTGGCCACCTCACTTTGCTGATCAAAGTCCTCGGCACTGCGCACGTACACGGTGATGCGCGGGATCGCCTTGATCGCGTCCAGCGAACCCAGCGCCTGCTTGAGCAACCCCAGGCAGCGCAACGCACTGATGCCGGCGGCGATTTGTGCCTGGGCCAGGGTCAGGTTTTCACCGACCTTGCCCGGCAGCACGATGGTATCGCCGACCCGCGGGATCTGGCCGCTGATGTACAGGTGGTTGCCGTCCCGGACCAGGGGCGTGTAGTTGCCACCGACCTTGAATTCGTCCATCAGGTAGCCAAGGCGTTGTTGCGCGGCCTGGTATTTTTCGTCGCGGGTCATGGGCGTGAATCCTCGTGTCGGCGCCGCCACTCGTCCACCACGTCACCGAGGGTCTTGGGCTCAGCGTTGCGAATCCAGGCCATGAAGGGCCGGTCGAACGTGAATGCCGGACCACAGTGCTCAAGCATGAAGCGGCGTACGTTCTGCGTGTTTTTGTAGTGAGGGGTAACGGGCGTGTTGCGGGTGATGGGGTCGCTGTGCCAATTGAAGTCCATTTGCTTGACGCTCTGACGCCTCAGGAGCCCGCAGCATAGCGCCAAAATGCCAAGATGGGCGCCGCTCGACCGACGCTCACCCTGGTTTTTTTTGCGGTCAGCCGCCGAAATCGGCGCCACGCGTGTTGACGAACACTGCATAGATCGAATGGCTGCCGGCCATGAACAGGCGGTTACCCTCACGGCCGCCAAAACACAGGTTGGGGCAGCGTTCCGGCAGCGAGATATGCCCGATAGCCTTGCCCTGCGGATTGAACACGCGCACGCCATCGAGTTTTTCCAAGTCGGCCTTGGGGTCGCCGTTGCCGCCCCAGCCACACCAGAGGTTGCCGCTCTCGTCGCACTTGATGCCGTCCAAGGCCGCGTACTCCAGGCCTTCGATGTGCTTGCGACGGGCGCCAAGTGTGCCGTCGTCATTCACGTCGATGGCCCAGATCAACCGGTTGGGCTTGGCCCGGCCTTCGACCACGTAGAGCAGTTTCTCATCCGGGGAAAAGCACAGGCCGTTGGGGCCGTTGAGGTCGTCGATCACCCGCGTGACCTTGCCGCTGTCACCGTCGATGCGGTAGACGCCATGGGGCTGGGTGGGCGTGATCTTGTGCCCTTCGTAGTTGTTGCCGGTCTGGAACGGCGGGTCCGTGAACCACACCGAGCCATCCCGTTTGCACACGATGTCGTTGGGCGAATTGAAGGGCTTGCCGTCAAAGCTGTCCGCCAGCACGGTGAGGCTGCCGTTGTGCTCGGTGCGGGTGATGCGCCGGCCCTCCTGGCTGGTGGTCGAGCCTTCGCACACCAGCAGCCGGCCTTGGCGATCACGGCACATGCCGTTGGAGAAATTGGCGTTTTCGCGGTACACCGACAGGCTATCGGTCACCTCGTCCCAGCGCACGATGCGGTTGTTGGGGATATCGCTGAGCAGCAGGTAGCGGCCATCGCCGATCCACACCGGCCCCTCGGCCCAACGCAAGCCGGTCGCCAGTCGCTCGACACTGGCATTGAACAGGCGTAATTCCAGGAAACTGTCATCAAGCACTTTCACCAAGGGGTCTGGGTATCGCTGGCTCAATGGCTCAGCGGCATCTGCCAGGCGCGGCAAGTTGCCCAGCACTGCCACGGAGGCGGAAACCGCCAGGGAACGTTGCAGGAAAACGCGGCGACTGTGGTCGGTCCGGGCAGGCGAAGAGGAAGAATCCATGGTGTGTCTCCGTTATTTTATTGTTAGACGGGACGCCATTTTTAACCAGTGATGAGACATCGTACAAGAACAATGAAATCTCGAGCCCGAGCAAACCCTCAGCACCGTGTAAATATCCGAAATTTTACTTTCCAAACGGCACAAGAGTATTGCAATGTTGTACGACGACATAAGCGGTAACGTGTTGTCCCACCCCCAACAACAATAAGGAAACACCCATGCAAAAAGTCAAAGTGCTGATCGGTTTTCTGTGCCTGTTCAGCGGCTACGTGGCCGCAGCCCCCGCCGCCGATAAAGACGTCGCCCAAGCGGTCGACCACCTGACCCAAGCGATGCTGCATAAAGACCTCAAGCAGCTCCAGAGCCTGACCGCCGAGAACCTTACCTACGGCCACTCCAGCGGCAAGATCCAGAACAAGCAGGAATTCATCGCCGATATCGAGACCGGTCGCAGCGGCTTCAAGACCCTCGAAATGCAGAAACAGACCATCACCTTGAGTGGCGATACCGCCTTGGTCCGCAACCACTTCTCCGCCCTGGCAGTGAACAGCGGCAAAGAAGTGCCCACCGAAATCGAGAACTTCCAGATCTGGCAAAAGCAGAAAGGCCACTGGCTGCTGATCGGTCGCCAGGCGTTTAAATTCTGAGGGCTAGCGGTGAGCCGCCTGGCTCACCACTGCACGACCTTGCGCACCGTCAGCAACGCTTCGCGCAACGCCGCCATGTCCACCGACCCCAAGGCCAGCCGTAGTGCGTGGGGCACATGGGCCGAGACGGAAAACGGCTCAGCGGTTGACACGGAAATGCCCTCGCGCTGCAAGGCCATGGCGACCTGATCGGCGCGGGCCTCTTCCGCCAAGGGCAGCCACAAGAAATACGAACAGGGATGACGGGTGTACGCCAGGCCCTTCAACACCTGGGCTGCCAGGGCCTGGCGCGCCTGGGCATCACGGCGCTTTTGCGCTTCCAACTGCGCCACTGTGCCGTCCTCGATCCAGGCCACCGCAATAGCACTCATCACGCCGGGCACGTTCCAGGTGGTGGCCATGATGCTGCGTTCCAGGCCCTTGACCCATTCAAGCGGCGCCACCACAAACCCCACCCGCAGGCCGGTCGCGACGCTTTTCGAAAGCCCGCCCACATACACCGTGCGCTCCGGCGCCAGGGTGGCCAGGGGCGGCGGCGCGTCCTCGACCAGAAACGCATAGGCCGCGTCCTCGATGATCATCAGGTTGTGCTGCCGGGCGATCGCCACCAGCGCCTGGCGCTGGTCCAGGCTCAGCACCCAGCCCAGCGGATTGTGCAGCGTCGGCATGCTGTACACGGCACGCACCGGGCGCTTGCGACACAGGGTCTGCAGCGCGTCCAAGTCCGGGCCGGCCGCCGTGACCGGGATCGCGACAACGTCCAAGTGCAGGGTCTCGGCCAACACTTTGAACCCTGAATAGGTCAACGCATCCACCGCGATCACATCCCCGGGCTTGAGCAACGCCATCATCGTCACCGCCAAGCCGTGCTGGGCGCCGCTGACCAGCAGCACTTGGTCGGCCTCCACGCTGAGCCCCCTGCTGAGCACATGCCGCGCAAACGCAGCACGCTCGTGCAGGCGACCGGCGTGAGGCTGGTAACGCAACAACGCTTCGAGGTCGCCGGATAATGCCAATTGGCGTAACGCCGTGCGCAGCAGGTCCGCCTGGCCGGGCAGCGACGGGTAGTTGAAGTTGAGATCCAGCATCCCCGCCGCCACCGTCATCTGCCCACTGCCCTGCCCCGGCGGCAACGCGATCTCGCGCACGAACGTGCCACGCCCGGTTTCCCCACTGACCAGGCCCATGGCTTCCAGCTCGGCGTACACCCGGCTGGCGGTGACCAGGGCCAGGCCATGATCGGCGGCCAGTTGCCGGTGCGTCGGCAGGCGTGTGCCGGGCGGCATTATCCCGCTGCGAATATCTGCGGCGAAGCGGTCGACCAGGGACTTGTAGCGGGCGCGAGGCATAGACACTGTATCCATGACAATTTTTTGATTGTCTTAATGCTGCCCCCTAGGATGGCCTGATCGCAACCTCTCCTTTCTTCAGGGCACCCTTCATGGAACGTACATCCCCCTTCAACACCCTGGACAGCCGCACGCAAGGCTGGATCAACGGCTTTATCGGCGTGGTGATTTTCAGCGGTTCCCTGCCCGCCACACGCCTGGCCGTGATGGAGTTTGACCCGGTGTTCCTGACCATGCTCCGCGCGGCCATCGCCGCCGCCCTGGGGCTGTTCCTGCTGGGGCTGTTCAAGGAAAAACGCCCCGCACGTCATCAGTGGCTGCCCCTGGCGATCGTCTCTCTGGGGGTAGTGATCGGCTTTCCCTTGCTCACGGCGCTCGCGCTGCAATACGTGACGTCCGCCCACTCCATCGTGTTTATCGGCCTGCTGCCCCTGGCGACCGCTGTATTTGCCGTGCTGCGCGGTGGCGAGCGCCCGCGCCCGGTGTTCTGGGTGTTTTCGATCCTGGGCAGTGGGCTGGTGATGGGGTATGCCGTCGCCCAGGGGCTGAGCGCCGCACCGGCCGGCGATCTGCTGATGCTGCTGGCGGTGCTGGTCTGCGGCCTGGGTTACGCCGAAGGCGCCAAGCTGTCGCGCAGCCTGGGCGGCTGGCAGGTGATCTGCTGGGCATTGGTGGTGTCGATGCCGGTGGTGGTGCCCTTGAGCCTGGTACTGGCGCCGCCGAGTTTCAGCGGCATCAGCCTGCCCGCCTGGCTGAGCCTGGGCTACGTGGCGTTGTTCAGCATGTTGCTCGGCTTTGTGTTCTGGTACCGCGGCCTGGCCCAGGGTGGCATCGCCGCCGTGGGCCAGTTGCAATTGCTGCAACCGTTTTTCGGCTTGGCGCTGGCGGCGGGCCTGCTGCATGAGCCGGTCAGCCTGGGCATGGTACTGGTGACGGTCGCGGTGATCGGCTGCGTGGCGGGTGCAAAGCGGTTCGCGCGTTAACGCTGCGGCGCGACCATCTTGAACTTGATGTTGATGTCATTGGACACCACGCGATTGCCCGCCCATTCGCCCTCGCCAATCTTGAAGTCGCCGCGCTTGAGGATGAACTCACCGTCGAACACGCCGATACCGCCCTGCTCCTTGAGCACCACGTCGACCGTCACCGGGTGCGTGATGCCCTTGAGGGTCAGGTTGCCGCTGATGGTGTAGCGGTTGTCCCCCAGGACCGTGACACCGGTGGACTCGTACACGCCCACCGGATACGTCGCGGTGTCGAACCAGGACGCACGTTGCAGTTCATCGTTCGCGTCGGGGCTGCCGGCGTCGATGCTCGCGAGTTGGATCTTGAGCAACGCATGCCCGGCTTCAGGTTTTTGCGTGTCGAAGGTCAAGCTGCCCTCGAACTCGCTGAAGGTGCCATACACCCGCTGCCCCAATTGTTTATAAGTGAAACTGATCTGGCTGGCGGTGCGGTTGACGTCCTTGTACTCCACCGCCTGGGCGCTGGCGCCATAGGCAAGGATCAAAGCCAGTAAAGCGACCGGGGACATTCGACGTTTCATGCAACGCTCCGCTGGAAGTAACGACACAGGTACTGAGCTGGTAGGTCATACCAGGGATTTATTCCAATCAAGCGTCTGTCCTGCTAAACAGAGTAGTCGCCCAAGCACAACAAGGATTCTGCATGCACGCCCCTTCACTCCAGGACACCACCGCGCCGGAAGGCATCTGCTACGGCTGCGGCGGCAGCAACCCCCACGGCCTGCACATCAAGAGCCGCTGGGACGCGGATGGCACCCACCTCGTGGCCGAGCACCTGCCCGAGGCAAAATACAGCGGCTGGCCCGACCTGGTCTACGGCGGATTGATTGCCATGCTGGTGGACTGCCATTCCAACTGGACCGCCATGGCCTACCATTACCGCGCCGAGCAACGCGAACCCGGCAGCCGGCCGCGCATCGACTGCGTCACCGGCAAGCTGGGCATCACATTCATCAAGCCGACGCCCCTGGGCGTCACCCTCACCCTGCGCGCGCGGGCTGAAGGCGATGTGGGCCGCAAAACCCGCGTGATCTGCGAGGTGTACGCCGATAACGTGCTGACCGCAGTGGGCGATTCGATCTTCGTACGCGTCGACACCGGCCAACTGGCCGCCGCCGCCCATGGCCGTGAGGGCTGATCCTGGTCTACATTGACTGCCACCGCTAATCGAGGATTGCACCGATGACTCGTCTCACCGCGAAAGACTTTGCGCCCGAACTGCTGGAACTCTACGACGGCTATGCCCACGGCAAGATCAACCGCCGCGAATTTCTCGACCGCGCCGCGCTGTTCACCTTTGGCGGCCTCACCGCCTCGGCCTTGCTCGCGGCCCTGAGCCCCAACTACGCCCTGGCCGAACAGGTGAAATTCACCGACCCGGACATCGTCGCCGACTACATCACCTACCCCTCACCCAAAGGCAACGGCAACGTACGCGGCTACCTGGTGCGCCCGGCCAAAGCGGCGGGCAAGCTGCCGGCGGTGGTGGTGGTCCACGAAAACCGGGGCCTCAACCCCTATATCGAAGACGTCGCCCGACGCTTGGCCAAGGCCGGTTTTATCGCCCTGGCGCCCGACGGCCTGACCTCGGTCGGCGGCTACCCCGGCAACGATGAAAAAGGCGTGGAACTGCAACAGAAAGTCGACCCGACCAAGCTCATGAACGACTTCTTCGCCGCCATTGAATGGCTGATGCACCACGACAGCAGCACCGGCAAGGTCGGGATCACCGGCTTCTGCTATGGCGGCGGCGTGACCAATGCCGCAGCGGTGGCCTACCCCGAACTGGGTGCGGCGGTGTCGTTTTATGGACGCCAGCCGGAGGCCAAGGATGTGCCACGGATCAAGGCGCCGATCATGCTGCACTACGGTGAGTTGGACACGCGGATCAATGAAGGCTGGCCGGCGTACGAGCAGGCGTTGAAGGCGGCAGGCACCCCCTATGAGGCATATATCTACAAGGGTGCCAACCACGGTTTCCATAATGACTCAACGCCGCGTTATGACGAGGCGGCGGCAAATCTGGCGTGGAAAAGAACGCTCGACTGGTTCCATAAATATTTGGCCTAGACGCCCCTTAACTGTGGGAGCTGGCTTGCCTGCTCCCCCATTAGATCCACTGCGTTATCGAGGTCAGTGTTCCAAGGCATACCGGCGGCAATGGTTGAGGTAACCCTGCTCATGGCTAACCACCAGTTGCACCACACTGGTCCAGAGCCAGGACGGCGCGTCCAACTGCTTGGAGCGGTTCTCCTGCAACACCGCCATCCAGTCCTTGCGCGTGTCGCGATCCATCTGCCGCGCATGGGCGATACCGACCACCCGCGCGAGGTAGCCGGCGGCGTGCATGGCATCGATCTCGCTCAGTTCGTCCAGCTCCAGCTTCATGTCCTGGGGCAGCAGTTCACGGATAAAAAACCCGTGATCCAGAAAACGCGTGGCCACCATCCGCTCACCCAGGCCCGGTGACAGCTGGCGTGCACCCTCCACCACGCGACGACCGTTATCCCTCGGCATCTTCGCCCGCGCCGCACGGGGTGCAGCAGCCCCGACGGCTTCCTTGATATCAATCAGGCAATACTCTTGATCATCGTCGTCGCCCACGCCGAGCAAGGCGGCATACCGCAGCAAGCCGAGCGAACTGCAGCCCTTGACCCAATAGGCCGAGTCCAGTAGTTCGACCCTGGCATCCTTGGGCCGCCCCTTGAGCGAGGTGACCAATTGATGGATTTCATCCGAGGCACACAGGGTTTGCAATGCGGTTTTCTCGGCCCGTGATAACGACCAGAAATGCTTGCCCAAGGGGATGGTCGGCCGGGCGCTTTCGATGCGCTCACGCGCGAGGTTTTTCCAAGTGCGCGCCACCGCGCTGCGCATGCCTGCCTTGACCTGGGACGGACGCGGCGGGACCTGGTCGGGTTTGTCTTTGAACGCCTGTTCGTAGCCCAGCATCATTTCTTCGAGCATACGTGCGGTGGTAACGCCGGGCAGGTCCGAGCCGCGTGCAGCGGTCGCCAGGGACAAGGCCAGGCGCACCAGATCGTGGGTCGGATTACCGATCACCGTCTGGTCAAGGTCGCGGATATGCATATCGATGCGGCCGTTGGTGTCCCCGGTAGGCCCCAGGTTACCGGCGTGGCAGTCGCCGCAGATCCAGATGGCCGGGCCGTGGGGCAAGCGGCGGCCAGTCTGGCTGTGCAGCCACTCATAAAACTGCACCGTGCTGCCGCGTACGTAAGCGTGGGCGGAGCGCGCCATCTTCAGGTTTCGCAATTGGATCAGGCGAGGCATGCGGGCGGAGGGGCGCGGTATTTTCATGGAATCACTCAGTGCAGGTGTTGCGGTAGAGCGCTGGCCCTCGGAAAATGTTTCATTATGTTTCAAAAAAAGCGTTCAGCCCGGCTGCGCCATGTCCCGCAACCAGCCCTTGAACGCCAGCATCGCCGAGGTCTCCGTCCGCGACTGCAAGCGCGTCAGCCAATAGCTGCCGGTGGTGATGTCGACGTCGAACGGCTGGCGGATGACATCGCTCTCCAGTTGCCGCGCAAACATCATTGCCGGTGCCAACGCCACCCCCATGCCTTGCAAGGCTGCCTCCATCATTGCCAATGACGAGTCGAACACGATGCTGCGCGGGGCCAGGGTGTCGGCGGGCAACCCGGCCGCCTGGAACCACAGGCTCCACTCATCGGTGCGGTAGGAGCGCAGCAACGTGTGTTTGAGCAGGTCAGCGGGTGCGTGCAGTTGCTCGGCCAGTTGCGGTACGCAGAGCACCGTCAATGGTGCAGCCAACAGTTCGCAGGCATCCGTGCCATGCCAGGCACCGGCGCCAAAACGGATGGCGTAATCCAGGCCCTCGGCGGCCACATCGACGCGGTTGTTGTGGGTGGAAAGGCGCAGGTCGATAAACGGATAGCCGCGTTGAAAATCCGCCAGGCGTGGCAGCAACCACCCTACCGCAAACGTGCCGACGGCCCCCACGGTGAGGACCTCGCGGTAGTGCCCGCCTTCAAACTGGCCCAGCGTGTGGGCGATGCGGTCAAAGGATTCACGCACCACCGGCAGCAGGGTTTCACCTTCGCGTGTCAGCATCAGGCCCCGTGGCAGGCGCTTGAATAATGTGACATTAAGTTGCGCCTCCAGGCTTTTTACCTGATGGCTGACCGCCGCCTGGGTGACGCACAATTCAATGGCCGCACGGGTAAAGCTCAAGTGACGGGCGGACGCCTCGAATGCGCGCAGGGCATTGAGGGGCAAATGGGAACGCAGCATGCTTTACCCTAGATTTTCTAATGGCAGATGCAAGATATCATCGTTTGTCGAAGGGACGGAACCTCACTAGATTTGCGACGCCTGCGCAGGCTCTGATCGTCAGCGCATCATTTACATGGAAGCGAGTAATCATGAACTTCAGCGTACGAAATTTCCTGTTTTCGGCCTTATTTTTCGTCTCCGGCACCAGCATGGCGGCGACCGATTTGCGCAAGGTCGTGGACAGTCATGTTGGGCCCCTGATGCAGCAACAAGGCATTGCCGGCCTGTCGGTGGCCGTCGTCAACAAAGGCAAGGTGCAATACTTTAACTACGGCGTCGCCAATAAAGACAAACAGCAGCCCGTGACTCAAGACACACTGTTCGAGATCGGCTCGGTGAGCAAAACCTTCACCGCCACCCTAGGCGGCTATGCCGAGGCCAGCGGCAAGCTCCAGCTCTCGGACAAGGCCAGCCAGCACCTTGCAGCCCTCAAGGGCAGTGCCTTCGACCGCATCAGCCTGCTGCAACTCGCCACCTACACCCCCGGCGGCCTGCCGCTGCAGTTTCCGGACGCCGCCGACAACGCCGACGCCATGATCGGCTATTTCCAGCACTGGAAACCCGCCTACGCGCCCGGTGCGCAGCGTCTCTACTCCAACCCGAGCATTGGCCTGTTCGGCTACCTGAGCGCCCAAAGCCTGGGCCAGCCGTTCAACACGGCGATGGAGAAAACCCTGCTGCCCAAGTTGGGCCTGAAGAACACCTATGTCAGCGTGCCTGCTGATAAAGCCGACGCCTACGCCCAGGGCTACGACAAGCAGGACAAACCTGTACGCGTCGGCCCCGGCGCGTTGGACGGCGAAGCCTATGGCATCAAGACCAGCACCCAGGACCTGGCGCATTACGTCATGGTGAACATGCGCCCGCAAACCCTGGAGAAACCGCTGCAACAGGCCATCGCCACCACGCACACCGGTTACTACACGGTCAACGGTATGACCCAAGGCCTGGGCTGGGAGTCCTACCCCTACCCGATCACCCTGCAAGCGCTGATGGATGGCAACTCCACACCGATGGCGATGGAGCCGCACAACGTGAAGTGGCTGAACCCGGCTCAGGCGCAACCGGCGAACGTGCTGTACAACAAAACCGGCTCAACCGGTGGTTTTGGTGCCTACGTGGCGTATGTGCCGAGCAGGGACATCGGCGTGGTGATATTGGCCAACAAGAATTACCCGAATGCCGAGCGCGTGAAGGTGGCCCATGCGATCTTGAGTGCACTGGACCATTAAAAAGACTGCACATACCCCCCGTGGGAGCGGGCTTGCCCGCAATGAGGGTGTGCCAGCCAGCACAGTTGGCAACTGACACACCGCCATCGCGGGCAAGCCCGGCTCCCACAAGGTATTGCGGTATTGGCGGGATTTACATACCCAACCAGTGCGGCAACGCCAACGAGATAAACGGCAAGTAGGTGACCATGATCAGGAACACCAACAGGATCATCAGCCACGGCAACGCCGCACGGATCGTCTGCCCCAGCGTCAGCCCCGTCACCGCCGACGTCACAAACAGGTTCAACCCCACCGGCGGGTGCACCAGGCCGATCTCCATATTCACCACCATCACGATACCCAGGTGAATCGGGTCAATGCCCAGCTTCATGGCAATCGGGAAGAAGATCGGCGCCAGGATCAGCACGATGGCCGAAGGCTCCATGAAGCTGCCGGCGATCAACAACACCACATTGACCATGATCAAAAAGCCAATCGGCGTCAGGCCTTCGGAGAGCACCCAAGCGGTGATTTCCTGCGGGATCTGCTCGGTGGTCAGCACATGGGCAAACAGCATGGCGTTGGCGATGATGAACATCAGCATGATCGCCAGGCGCCCGGATTCCAGCAGCACCTTGGGGCAGTCGCGCAGCTTCATGTCCTTGTAGACGAACAGCGCGACGAACGCTGAATAAACCGCCGCCACCGCCGCCGCTTCGGTCGGGGTGAACATGCCGCTGTAGATGCCGCCGAGGATGATCACCAGCAGCAACAGGCCCCAGAAAGCACGCCGTGCGCAGGTCAGCCACTCGCGGAAGGTCGCTCGCGGCTGCGCCGGCAGCTTCTTGATGCGCGCGACGATGTAGATCGCGATCATCAGCATCAGGCCCAGCAGCAGCCCCGGAATGACGCCCGCCATAAACAGCTTGCCCACCGAGGTTTCAGTCGCCGCCGAATACACCACCATCACGATCGACGGCGGGATCAGGATGCCCAAGGTCCCCGCATTACAGATAATCCCCGCACCGAACTCCTTCGGGTAACCGGAACGCACCATCCCCGCCACGGCAATCGAACCCACCGCCGCCACCGTCGCCGGTGACGAACCCGACAGCGCCGCAAACAGCATGCACGCCAGCACCGCCGCAATCGCCAGGCCGCCACGGATATGGCCGACGCAGGCGTTGGCAAAGTCGATCAAGCGCTGCGCCACGCCGCCGGTGGTCATGAACGCACCCGACAACAGGAAGAACGGAATCGCCAGGAAGGTATAGGCATCGGAGGTTTCGAACAGCTTGATCGCCAGGGAACTGACCGAGTCCTGGCTGAACATCAGGATCGACACCGCACCGGACAAGCCCAGGGAAATCGCGATGGGCACACCCAGGAACATGAATACGAATAACAGCAGGAATAAACAGAGCACGGCCATCAGTGACGCTCCTCATGGCTGCCGGCCAATTTGCTGGCCTCACCGGCCTCGTCGGCCAGCCCCAACCCGACCTGGCGGTGGGTAAAGATGCGGTAGAAAATTTCCAGGTAGCGGATGAACACCATGGCGAAACCAATGGGCACGATCACCACGATGTCACCGACATCGATGCCGTACTGATCGAGGTCTTCGGCGCCGATATGCGCGCCCATGACCGCACTCACCCACTTGTAGCTGGCGACCATGAACAACCCGGCGTAGGCCAGGCAGCACAGGCAGGCGAGCATGCCCAACAGGCGCTGCACCGGGCGTTTGGTCAGCTTGACCAGTGCATCCACGCCGAGGTGGCCGGCGGTGCGTACGCCGTAGGAAATGCCAAAGAAAATCAGCCAGCCGAACATGGCCTTGGTCAGCGCTACGCTCCAGGTCATGTCCTGGGCCCAGGTCATGGTGTGGTCACCCAGCGCGCCGAAGAACTGGCTGCTCCAGGCCCATTTGTCGGACAGGGCAAAAAACAGCGTGTAGATGTTGTTGAGCATGACGTAGACGAATGTCACCAGGGTCATGGCGGCCAGCAGGAAAGCGATAAAGCCTTCCTCCAGGTGCTCCCAGACGCGCCTTAGCGTTTGCATGGCAAAACCTCGCGAAAGCAAATGAGATATCGATATGTGGGAGGGGGCTTGCCCCCGATAGCGGTGGGTCAGAGACAGATGGGCAAGCTGACACACCGCAATCGGGGGCAAGCCCCCTCCCACATTGGGGGGTTACCGATTGGAGGCGTCCGCGGCCTTGATCAGATCAGCCCCGATCTCACCCTCGAACTTCTGCCACACCGGGCGCATGGCTTCGCGCCAGAGCTGGCGTTGCTCGGGGGTCAGTTCGATGATTTCGCTGGTCTTGGCGTCGATGATTTTCTGCTTGGCCGACTGGTTCAGCGCCTCAGCCTGTTTGTTCACCTCGACCGTGACCTCGACCATGATCTGCTGCAGGGTGCTACGGATATCCGGCGGCAGGCCGGTCCAGAACTTGGCGTTGGTGATCACCATGTAGTCAATCAGGCCATGGTTGGACTCGGTGAAATACTTCTGCACCTCGTTGACCTTCTGGCTTTCATAGTTCGACCAGGTGTTTTCGGTGCCGTTGACGGTGCCGGTCTGCAGACCTTGGTACACCTCGGCAAAACTCATCTTGCGTGGGTTGGCGCGGATCGCCTTGAACTGTTCTTCCAAGACGCTCGAGGCCTGCACGCGGAACTTCAGGCCACGGGCATCCTTGGGTTCATGCAGTGCTTTGTTGGCAGAAAGCTGCTTGAGGCCGTTGTGCCAATAGGCCAGGCCGAGGATGTTCTTGTCCTGCATGGACGTCAGCAGTTCCTTGCCCTGGGCGGCCTGGAAACGGTCGACAGCGGCAAGGTCGTTGAACAGGAACGGCAGGTCGTAGATCTGCACTTGCTTGGTGTATTGCTCGAACTTGGCCAGGGACGGGGCCAGCATCTGCACGTCGCCCAGCAGCAGCGCTTCCATTTCCTTGCCATCGCCGAACAGCGACGAGTTCGGGTACACCTCGACCTTGACCCTGCCCGGCAAGCGTTCTTCGGCAAGCTTTTTGAACAACAACGCGCCCTGGCCTTTGGGGGTGTTTTCGGCGACCACGTGGGCGAACTTGATGACAATCGGGTCCGCCGCCTGGGCCAGGCCCGCGGCAAACAAGGTGGCGGCGCACAGCAGCGCCCGGGAGAGCTTGAGCATGGAAAATCACCTTCTTATTGTTGTGTTGTCAGGCAAGGTGCCTGATGTCAGGCGTGTAGTGAATTTCGAATTCTAGATACCTGCGTTCGGCCAAGCCGAACGCCAAAAACCGGTTCGATCCCTTGTGGCGAGTGAGCTTGCTCCCGTTGGGCTGCGAAGCGGCCCCAGGAAAAACCGAAGCGCTGCGCACGCCAACGCGAGCAAGCTCGCTCGCCACAGGTTTACTCGGCAGCTAATAACCGTTGTGCCCGCAGCAACACCGGGGCATCCACCATCTGCCCGTCGATCTGGTAGGCCCCTGCCCCATGCGCGCCGGCGTCTACCACGCGCTGGGCCCAGGCCAGGTCCTCGGCGCTCGGCGCCAGCGCTTCATGGATCACCGGCACCTGCTTGGGATGGATACACAACGCCCCGGCAAACCCCATTTCATAGGCATGCCGGATCGAACGGCGCAGGCCCTCGGGGTCATCGATGGCCGGGTGCACGCCGTCCAGGGGCGCTACCAGGCCGGCGGCGCGGGAATGCACAATCAGCGCCAGCCGCGCCTGGTCCAGGGCGAACTGCGCGGCCGGGGAATTACTGCTCAGGTTCAGGTCCAGTGCCAGGTCCAGCCCACCGAACGACAGGCGCTCCACCTGCGGCGCCTGGGCGATCTCGGCCACGGCCAGCAAACCCCGTGCGCTTTCGATAATCGGCCAGATGACTTTGCCGGTAGCCGCTACCACAGCAACCTGGGCCGCACTTTCGACCTTCGGCAGCAACACCCCCGCCACGTTCGGATGGGCTTTGCAGAACGCCACATCCTCGAAATGCTCGGCGTGCTCCGGCGCGTTGATGCGTACCCACACCTGAGCCTCGGGATGCGCCTGCAGGAACCCCCCGAGGTTATCCCGCGCCTGGCGCTTGAGCGGTTCTTCCACCGCGTCTTCAAAATCCACGATCACCGCATCGGCACCACTGGCCAAGGCTTTGGAAAATCGCTCCGGTCGGCTACCGGGCACAAACAACGCCGAACGAACCAAGGGCCTTGGCATCTGTTGAGTTCCTTATTATTGATAACGTGTTAAATAACACCGCGCGCACGCAGACCGTCGATGGCCTCTGCCGAGTAACCCAGCTGATCCAGGATGCCCTGGCTGTGCTGCCCCAACCCTGGAACCGCGTCCATGCGCGGGGTGAACGCGGCATTGCGCGCCGGAGGCAGCAGCGACGGCAACGGGCCGGCCGGGCTGTCGACCTCGCGCCAGCTGTCACGCGCCTTGAGCTGCGGGTGGTCCCACACGCCTTGCATATCGTTGACGCGGGCGCTGGCGATTTGCGCGGTTTCCAGGCGCTGGATCACCGCTTCGGCATCGAGCTGGGCAAAACTGTCAACGATGATCTGGCGCAGCGCTTCACGGTTGGCCGAGCGCTTGAAGTTGGCGGCGAAACGCTCGTCCGTCGCCAGTGTCGGCGTGAGCAGCACCTTGTCGCAGAACGCCGCCCATTCGCGCTCGTTCTGCAACCCGAGCATCACCGTGCCGCCGTCGCCGGTGGGAAACGGCCCATAGGGATAGATCGTCGAATGCGCGGCCCCGGCACGCGGCGGCTGGGATGCGCCGTCGAACGCGTAGTACATCGGGTAGCCCATCCACTCCACCAGACTCTCCAGCATGCTCACGTCGATGCGGCTGCCCTTCCCCGTCTTGCCGCGCAGCAGCAGTGCCGAGAGGATGCCGCTGTAGGCGTACATGCCCGCCGAGATGTCGGCGATGGAACAACCGGCCTTGGCCATCTGGTCTTCGCCGGGGCCGCCGGTCACCGAGAGAAAACCGCCCTCACTCTGGATCAGCAGGTCGTAGGCCTTCTTTTTCTCGTAGGGCCCGCCTTCGCCGTAGCCGGAAATGTCGCAAACAATCAGGCGTGGAAAACGCGCCTGCAGTGCCTCGAACGACAAGCCCATGCGCGCCGCCGCACCGGGCGCCAGGTTCTGCACCAGCACATCGGCATCGGCCAACAGGGTGTCAAGGATAGCGCCCGCCTCGCCTTGCTTGAGGTCCAGGGTCAGGCTTTCCTTGGAGCGATTGGTCCACACGAAATGCGAGGCCAGGCCGCGCACGCGCTCGTCATAGCCACGCGCAAAGTCGCCGCTGCCGGGGCGTTCGATCTTGATGACACGGGCGCCCAGGTCGGCCAACTGGCGGGTACAAAAAGGCGCGGCAATCGCGTGTTCAAGGCTGACAACGGTGATGCCGTCCAGCGGTCGTTGGTGAGTCATGACGGTTCCTCAGAGCCAATGGGCCATGGATGCGGTGTTGCGTAAGTCCCAGACCTTTTCAATCAGGGCATGGGCCTCAAGCGGCGTGCGGGCGCCGCTGAATTGGGCGAGGCGCTGGAATTTATCCGCCAGCTCTCGACGGCTGAGGGTGTTGCCCGGGTCGCCCTTGGGCTCGTCGATGGCGCCGTGCAGCGTGCGGCCGTCAAGGGTGGTGACGGTGACGCGGCCGAGCCAGCGCTGGGGGTAAGCGCTGTCGACTTCGGCGTCGAGGGTCATACTGACCTTGTCGCGGAAGCTGGAGACGGCCGGATCGGTCAGCGCCCGTTCGTGGAACTCCGTGAGCCCGGCCTTGCCATGCACGGCGATCAAGCCCAGCACGGTGCCCATGGAGAACTTGGCCTGGTGCACGCTGGTCGGCACGGTCACGCGCCCCAGCACATCGATGGCGCCTTGATGCACCCGCGTCTCCACATGGGCGATATCGGCGGCGGTGAGGCGTTCGCGCTGCATCAGGTCCAGCAGCGCATCGGCCGCCGGATGCGTATGGCGGCACGAGGCGTGGAACTTGAACGAGGTTTCCAGCAGCGCCCAGCGACTGCCCAGGTCGGCGGACAACTTGCTCGGCTCGGCATCGCTGGACATCCCCGCCGCCAAGCCCTGGTCGCCTTCAAGGATATTGCGCGCACCGGTCAGCCCTTCCGCCGTCAGGTACGCGGCGAGCAAACCGTCCGCCGCCGCCTTGGCCGTGTGCAATTGCTTAGAGTCGGCGGCATCGCGCAGGAACTCCCACAGCCCGGCAGCCTGCGTGCCGGCGCTGCCGAGCAGGTTGATGAATTGTTCTTGGTTGAAATCCAGCAGCTTGCCCACCGCAACGGCCGCCGCCAGGGTGCCGACCGTGGCCGTGGTGTGAAAGATGCGGTAGTGGGAACGGCCCATGAATTCGCCGATACGGATACCGGCTTCATAACCGGCCACCGAGGCCAGCAGCAAGTCGCGGCCGGATTTGCCCAGGTCCTGGGCGGCCGCCAACGCGGCGGGAAACACCACGGTCGCCGGGTGCAAAACGGAACTGTTGTGCAGGTCATCCTGCTCCACCAGGTGGGAGGAAGCGCCGTTGACCAGCGCGGCGAAATACGCGCTGGTGCTGGCGCCGTTGACGATCACCTGCGCCGGGCCGCTGCTTGGCCCCATTTTCTGCGCATAACGCTCGAATAACGGGATTGGGTGCGCGCCCTGGCTCGCCAGCGCCGAAGCCAGCCAGTCCAGATACAGGTCTTCGGTACGCGCCAGCACGTCTTCCGGCAGGTGCGTGTGATTCAGCTCGGCAAGGAACCGACACAGGGCTTGGGTATGGCTCACGGTCAGGCCCTCAGAAACTGCGTGGCAGTTCGAGCAAGTGCTCGGCCACGTAGGACAGGATCAGGTTGGTGGAGATCGGTGCCACCTGGTACAGGCGCGTCTCGCGGAACTTGCGCTCCACGTCGTATTCGCAGGCAAACCCGAAGCCGCCGTGGGTCTGCAGGCACGCATTGGCTGCCTCCCAGGACGCCTTGGCCGCCAGGTACTTGGCCATGTTGGCACTGGCCCCGGCATTTTTGCCGCTGTCGTATTCCTCGCAGGCACGCCAGCGCATCAGGTCCGCCGCTTCGATCTCGATATGCGCTTCGGCGATCGGGAACTGCACGCCCTGGTTCTGTCCGATAGGCCGGCCAAACACCACGCGGTCGCGGGCATAGGCGCTGGCCTTTTCGATAAACCAGCGGCCGTCGCCGATGCATTCGGCGGCGATCAGCGTGCGTTCGGCGTTGAGGCCATCGAGGATGTATTTGAAACCCTTGCCCTCTTCGCCGATCAGGCTGTCCAGCGGCAGCTCGAGGTTGTCGAAGAACAGCTCATTGGTTTCGTGGTTGACCATGTTGGCGATGGGCTGCACGGTGAGGCCATGACCGATGGCCTCGCGCAGGTCCACCAGGAAGATCGACATGCCCTCGGACTTTTTCTTCACTTCAGCCAGCGGCGTGGTGCGCGCCAGCAGGATCATCAGGTCGGAATGCTGGATGCGCGAGATCCACACCTTCTGGCCGTTGATCACGTACTTGTCGCCGCGCTTGATCGCGCTGGTCTTGATCTTGGTGGTGTCGGTGCCGGTGGTGGGCTCGGTCACGCCCATGGACTGCAGGCGCAATTCGCCGCTGGCGAGCTTGGGCAGGTAGAAGCGTTTCTGCGCTTCGCTGCCGTGGCGCAGCAAAGTGAACATGTTGTACATCTGGCCGTGTACGGTGCCCGAGTTACCGCCGCAGCGGTTCACTTCTTCGAGGATCACCGAAGCCTCGGCCAGGCCCAGGCCGGAACCGCCGTACGCTTCGGGGATCATCGCCGACAGCCAGCCGGCGTCGGTCAGCGCTTTGACGAAGGCTTCGGGGAAGCCCTTTTGCTCGTCAATCTTGCGCCAGTAGGCGGCATCGAATTCGGCGCACAAGGCGCGCACGCCTTCGCGGATGGCATTGAGTTCTTCATTGTCATTCGGGTTCATTAACGGCTCTCCGCCTGTTGTTCTTGGATTATTCGACTTGGATTATTCGAAATGCACCTGGGCTTGCTGCGCCAGGCCGTCAGCGTTACCGGCCCACAGCTGCGCCACGCCGGTTTCAGTCACGCGGCCCGCCACTTCAAACGGCTGCGGCGCAATCAACGGGCGCACGCCGCGATAGGCAAAACGGCGCAAGGTGGCTTCGGGGTGGGCACGGCAGAACGCGCGCAGGCTCAGGGTGGCGATCAACGGCCCATGCACCACCAGGCCTGAGTAGCCTTCGGTGCCGGTGACATAGGGGTAGTCGTAGTGAATGCGGTGACCGTTGAAGGTCACGGCGCTGTAGCGAAACAGCAGGGTCGGCGTGGGATCGATCGCTTCGTGCCATTCACCGTGCTCCAGCGCCTCTGCGCTGCCGGCCTTGGGCGGCGTGGGTTCGCGGTAGACGATGTCCTGTTCTTCGCGGATCGCCAGGCGCCCGTCCTGGGCATAGTCGTGGCGCACGGTGACAAACAACAGCGAACCGGTGCGGCCGTTCTTTTCTTCGACCTGAGTAATGGTCGACACGCGGGTCGCCGCCGCCCCGGCACGCAGCGCGTGCAGAAACTCGATACGCCCACCGGCCCACATGCGGTTGCGGTTGTCGGCCGGCGGCAGGAACCCGCCACGCGCCGGGTGGCCGTCGCTGCCCAGGGCGGTTTCCGGCAGCGGGTCCTGGAAGAAGCACCACTGCCACAACGGCGGTAGGTCCGCGCCGTCCTCGGGCACTGCCTCGCCGAACGTAGCGGCGATACGTTTGAGCAGGTTATGGCTCAGGTGGTCGTGAGCGGTTTCGCTTCGGCCGATCCAGTCAGTGGCGCTCATCGGGTGCAGTTCCTCAGGCAGTGAGTGTCTGCCCCGGATCATGCAAGCGCCCGCCCGTTCTGAGAATTTGCATTTCAATAAACCAGCGTTCGGCTATGCTGAACGCCAATTCACTGAAAATACCGCATACCCCTGTGGGAGTCTTGCATGCACTTCGACCTGGCCGACCTGCGCCTGTTTATCCACATCGCCGAATCCCCCAGCCTGACCCAGGGCGCCAAGCGTGCGTTTCTTTCGCCGGCCGCCGCCAGTGCACGGATCAAGGCCCTCGAAGGCCAGCTCGACACCCGCCTGCTGTACCGTGACAGCCGTGGCGTGGAGATCACCCCGGCCGGTGAACGCTTGCTGCACCATGCGCGGCTGATCATGCGCCAGGTGGACTACCTCAAAAGCGAATTCACCCAATACGGCGTGGATTCGGCCGGGCATATCCGCATCTTCGCCAACACCACGGCGGTCACCGAATTCTTGCCGGAAGTGCTGGCGGGGTTCCTGTCACAAAGGCCTGGCGTCACCGTCGACCTGCAGGAGCGCCTGTCCCGCGACATCTTGCGCGGCGTGCTCGATGGCACCAGCGACATGGGCATTATCGCCGGCCCCGTGGAAGCGGCGGGTTTGCAGGTGCTGCATTTCAGCACAGACACCTTGGTATTGATGGTGCCGGTCGGCCACCCGCTGGCAGCGCAACCGTCAGTCACCCTGGAACAGACCCTCGCCTACCAGCATATCGGCCTGCATGAAGGCAGCACCTTATTGAGTTTTTTGCGCGAACACGTGGAGCGGCTGGGCAAGCACTTGTCGCTGCGTATCCAGGTGTCGAGTTTCGAGGCGATCTGCCGGATGGTCGAAGCCGGTGTGGGCATCGGCATCATTCCGGAGTCCGCCGCCGTGCGCCACAGTCGCACCATGCACGTGGTGGCGGTGAAGCTCGATGAGCCGTGGGCGATTCGCGAACGCAGCATCCTGGTGCGGGAGCTGGAGGCGTTGCCCGGCACCATTCGTGCGTTGATCGCCACGTTGATGCCGGACTCGGTCAATGCAGGCTGAGGTTGCGCTGGCGGGCGTCTTCCACCGTGATGTGGCTCAAACGTCCCTGGTCATCGAATAACAACCAGCCATCGCCGGTGCGACGGATATTCACCTCGTAGCGCGGCCAATGCAGCACAGCACACACGGTGTCACTGCCACGATGGATAAAGTGCCAGCGGGTGTCGCGGTCACTGGCGATATAGCCGAATACCAACCAATCCGCGTCGACGACGATGCGCACCGGGTCGCTATCGAAGCACCCTTCATCACAGCCCGTCAGGCGATACCCCTTGCGGTTGCCGTCGACATCCAGGATCAGCACGGGCTCTTCGTCGTCGCTGTACCGGATCAGGTACTCAACGGTTTGATCGAGTGCACAGAACAGCGCGTGGCTTTCCTCTGACTGCGGCGACGCCGGCTCACGCCCCGCCAACCGCCGCTCAGGCAGGCGATAATGCCAGCGCTCAAAGCCTTCCAGCGGGTTATGGAGCCACAGGAACTCATTGCGTTCATCACTTTTGAGGGCGCGAACCGAGCCTGGCAAGTCGCTGACGTGCCACAGGGTTTCAAAGCCGCGATCCACGTCCACCACACGCAGTTGCCGGCCTTGGCCGAGGGTCCAGGTGCTGCCATCAAACTGATCGGCGAATACATCGAGCACCTGCACGCCCAAGTCGGTCGCGGCACGGTTGACCAAGTCCAACTTGCTGATGCGCCACACCGTGTCGCGCCGGGTCAGCACCAGCGCCATTTGCCGGCTGTGCGCCAAGACAATCCGCTGGGCCGGCACGGCGAAATGGAACAGCGGCGTGCCGCTGGCATCCGTCACCACCGCACCGGCCTCGCCCAGTGCCACCAGATAACGCTCGTCATCCAGCGACACCGCATCGTATACGGAGCGGCTGCCCTGGACCGGGGCTGACCACTGCAATGCCTCGCCCGCGCGCTCCAGCGAGCGCACGGCGGGACGTTTGAGTGACTGGCCAGGCAAGTCCGCCTGCAAACATTTGTCCCGGCTCATTTTGACCAGCGACTGCAGTTGGTTGAAGTTGAGCCCCCCGCGCCCACTGAGCTGGTCGGCGAGCACCGCGTGCACGGTGGCACCGGCGAGCCAGGCCAGGGCCACGGTGTCGGACTTGTGCGCCAACAACGTGTGCGCCAGGGCATCCCGCTCGGCGCAACGGCCGGGATCGTCACGCAGCTGTTCGATCCAGGGTCCGTAAGCTTCCAGGGTTTGGGGCAGCAATATGGCGCGCTTTACCAAGGCGCCAATCGCCAGGCGCCCACCGGCCGCTTCGGCATCGAGCAGCCATTGAGCGGCGCGCGGGCGCTCTTGCGGCAAGCTCCACACCACCTCGACGGCTTGCAACCACAGGCCCTTGGCGATCAGCGACTCGGCCCACTCCAGGCGTAAACGGTCGGCGATCTGCGGCTGCTTGGCCTGAAGCAACACCACCGCATCGGCAAATGCATCATCACGACGCGCCACCAGCAAGGCGCGCTGCCAGTTCTCGGCCAGGCACAGCAGGCGCACGATGACCGCAGACGGCATGTCCCAGGCCAGAGCGAGGTCGGCGGCCTGTTGGTAGCGCGCGTGCTTTTCCAGGTAATCGAGGGCTTCCTGGCGTTCCTTGAGCAGTTCAGCGAGTACGAATACCGCTTCTTCGATACGGTTTTCGCGGGCCAGGCGCTCATAGGAGCGCCGGTAGATCTGACGCAGGTGCTCGGTCAGCCCTTCCTCGAAGCGGTAGGTACGGCTGGGCCCGTGCTGTTGGCTAAGGGTCAGGTCCTGGCGCCGCTGCGGCGTACCGAAGTGCTGTTCAGCATTCGAGTGCTGGTCACCCAAGGGAATGGCATGGCGCAACGCTTCGGCGAAATCGCCGTCCTCGAACATCTCCAGCATGCGCTGCATGTAAGCCGCCTGGCGCTTGCCGTACAGCCTGGACAGCTTTGAATGCTCGGTCAGGCGGGTCAGCCAGCGGCGCCAGGCCGCCGGCTTATGACGAGCCGGTTTGGCGCGCTGGGGAATGCTTGGGGTGTCCGGGGCTTGCGGCACTGCGCCGGTAGGCCGCGCACCGCGGCGCAGGAATGTGTTCAGCGCTACCAGCAACGCGGTGAAGACAATGGCGCTCAGCAACATGCCCAGGATCACGCCGCTGATGTCTTCGGTGGTCGTGGCAGACACCGGTGTCAACGGCACGGATTGGCCCTGGGTGGCCATCCAGATCAACCCTGCAACCAGGGCCAGGGTGACGCCCAGTTTCAACGCCGGATAGGGTGCGGACTCCTCGCTGCCCCATTGGCGTGCAGCCTTGGGGGGCGGGGCTTTCGGTGCGGGTGATTGCCGCTCCAGCAAGGCCCGGATCACGCCCTCCTGCTCGGGGCTGACCGGCGCCAATCCGCCCAGGATCTCGCGTACATCGGTGATCACCGGCTCAGGCAGGGCCGGCACGACGGGCGCATGACAATCGAAGGTATCGAGCAAGGTGTAGGCGCTGATATCAAGCCACTGCCCAGGTTCCAGGGCCTGGGCATCGCGCAACTGCAAAGCGTGCACCTGGCTGCCGCGCACCAGCCACAGGTCGGCGGCCGGTAAAGCGCGCAGCTCCTCGGCGCTCAGCTGGGCCGAACACAGGCCACGGCCCTGACGCACCAGCGGCCAGCCGGCAAGGGCTTGGCAATCCAGCGCGACCGGCGAGCTGAATTGCACTAAATCGCCGTCGGCAAAACGGTAGGCCATCGCGCCCGTGCGCCAGTGTTCCAGCATCAAGCGAGCCCGTTCCTGCAGCGCAAAGCGCTCGGCGGGCAACCACATGCCGTCGATGGATTGATGCCCGGTCAACAACGGCCGGCGGATCAACGGGGATTCTTGCTCAAGCATGGGCAGGCTCATGTTTCAGGTCACACATCACTTGCAAACGCATGGCGCGCTCGGCAACGTTGAACACCAGTAATTCCCGAGCAGTGGTCAGCACCGCCACCAGGCCGCTCATGGGGCAGAAACTCGCACGGGCAATCGGTGCCGTCGTGGTGAACAGCGTCTGTTGTTGGCCCTCGGTGTACAGGCCAACGGTGTGCTGGTTCGGCCCCAGCAGTACCAGCGAATAGCGTTCCTGCGCCGCCACGTGGTGATGCAGACCGATGGCGCTCCAGCCGGGCGTCAAGTCGATCTGTACCTTTTTCGCGGGAAAACTCTCGTGGGTCACCAGGCGCCAACTCTGGCGGCCACCTTGGTGAGTGAGTAATGCGCAGCCACCAAAGGCGTACTTCCAATGCGGGGTGCTGGCGAACAGTATCTGGCTCACACCGGCAGCCGCACCGACTGCATAACCGTGACTGCGGGCACCGGAGGACGTCGCGGGGTAAGCCACCAGTTGCCCACCCTCGATGCGGGCGTAGACCAACGATAAGGCATCCAACTGCGCCAGCCCCATGACATTGTCCGTCACCGAGAAACATTCTGCCCTCGGCGCGTGGCCAGGCCGCTGCCAGTGAGCAAGGTGACCGTTTGTATCGAGTAAATACAGGCGCTCCGCCTGTTCGCCGCGCAGCCACACTGCGGGCAGAAAGGTCGCAGTGCCCGGCGGCAGGTGCATTTCTTCGCGTGTGGGCTTGTTCACCGAAACGAGATTGGGGATGTTCCAGAAGGTCAGGATATTGCCATCACCGAGCACCGCACCGAGGCTGCGGTAGTTAAAGGTGGCCGCGAGCACGTGCTGATGTTTGCCCCATAGGCGACGTCGCACTTCGAGGTTTTTTTTCTGGTTCTTGTGCGGCAACTTGATCACCACCATGCCGTGCTCATCGAGCAAGCGCAGGGCGACATAGTTGCCGGAACCGGAGATGACCGGCGGCAGGGTCAATGCAACCCGCGCCACCCGGCCGGCAGCGGTCGGTGCCGGCGTGTGCACGGCGTTATCGAACTGGCCCTTGAGCAAGCGCACGGCCTGCTGCTCCTCCGGCAGCGGCAGCGACACGCGCCGCGACTGCAAGGCGAACGTCAGGCTGCGCCCATCCAGGTTGCGCGTAATCTGCACGCGGTGGGTGCAGACCTTGGGATCCGTGGGCGGCAAGCGCTGGCCGACCACCCAGCATTCTCCAACGGCGTGGTCGGCCAGCGCGTCACGCCAGGCCAGCCAATGGTCGTCGCTCACGACCTCGTAGGTGCGGGCGTCGAGCAGGCGCTTGAGCTGCGCCGATGAGTCCAGCTCATGCAACTCGGGCGTGGCTTGCAGAATGCCCCAGCGCAATTGCGCCCCCGCCTCTTCGGCACGCCGCGCCAGCAGCATCAACAGCGCCAGGTGCACCAGGCGCGCAGCCCCCAGTTGCAAGGGGCCCGCATCAAACAGCACCACAATCAGGCGGTTCGCTTCACGGGCACGGTAGTGCGGGGCGAGGAACATATGCTCACCGCCGACCGCCCGGCGCAGGAACTCGTCAGGCACTTCATCGGCCAGCAGCCATTCACTGGACAGCAGTCGCTCATAGGGGCCGCGCCGATGCAGGTCGCCCAGGCCATCGGGCTCCGGCACTCCGCCCTGGTGCAGGCCGCGCAGCGGTCCGAGCAGAGGGTTGAGTCGACCGAGCAGGTCGGCGAACAGGGGCAGGTGTTGCGGGGCAAACCACTCCAGCCACTGCCGCCAGGGTTGCAGCGCCTCAGGCAGTTGCATGGGCGACTCCCCAATAGGCGGCGATACGTTGCAGATGCGCGGGCGACACGGCCAGCAGGCGGTCCAGCGGGATCACCGCCCGCGGGTCGTGCCACACCAACAAGGGCGCGCGTTTGAAGCGAGCGGACAAAGCCTGCCCCAACAGGTCCTGTGGCACCTGCGGTTCCCAACTGGTCGGCAGCCAGAGGTGCGGCGCGCTGGTGCTGGGCGCAGCGTAAGCAACACCGTCGACCCAAGGCAGGTCAGCCATTACGCCCGTCACCACCAGTACATCACCATTGGCAGTGGCTTGCAGCCGCGCCGCATGGTCGGCCGCGAGCAGCGCCAGGCGTGCGTGCAGGCGCCGGGCAGCATCGCCCCAGGCCACGGCGGCCTGAGCCTCGGCGGGCACTGGCCGTGAACGCCAGGCCCAAGGCTGGGTCAGCGCACTCATTCGCTGGGGGTCAGCAATCGAGTGAGTTGTCCCCGCGCCTGCTGCAGAGGTTCGGGCAGGGTCTGGCTATTGAAATTGGCATCGATCTCGCGCAACAGGCCTTCGAGCACGCTACTGGCCGGCGGCTCGGCACGGGAGAGGTAGTCTTCGGCGGTTTCCAGCAGCCGATTCACACGTGACATCGGCTGCAACGTCGCCTCTTCCACCGCGCTGAACAAATGGCTGTTGCTGGAGGCAGCAAACAGGTCGCGCAATACTTCGCGGCCGTGTTGCTGGGTAGCCTGGGTCGGCAACACGTACAGCAGCGGCCACAAGTCGGCGTCGCTGGCTTCCAGGCGACCACTGAGCAATGCAGCGGCCGCGATCAAGCGCTGGGACTTGACGATGCGCCGGTCAGACAACTGGATCCCGGCTTCGCGCAGGCGGCGAATGGCTTGGGCCAGGGCTGGGCGCACAGCGGTCAGGTCGACGTGTTTCAGGGCCTGGCCGAGCGTGTCCAGTTGCGCAAGGCCGAGCAACTGTTGCACCGGGCGCTGCTCCGACTGCCAGCCGCCGGCCAGCATGGCTTCCAATTGATTGTCCGGCACCGACTCGACAAACAGATGCAACAGGAAACGGTCACCGAAGGCCGCCAACGCCTCATCATCCGGCAGGCCGTTGGCGGCGCCGACGCACACGCGCAGCGGGCATTGCACCTGGGTATGGCCACGACGGAATCGGCGTTCGTTGAGTACGCCCAGCAAGGTGTTGAGGATCGCGGTAGAGCCCAGGAAGACTTCGTCGAGAAACACGATATCGGCTTCCGGCAGCATGCCGCTGACGTCAGTTTCCACCGTGCCTTCGCGCAGCTTTTTCAGGTCTACCGCGCCGAACAGTTCGGACGGCTCGGTGAAACGTCCGAGCAGGTATTCGAAGTAACGCCCACCCATGGACTGCGCGACACGCCGCACCACCGCGCTTTTTGCAGTGCCGGGCGGCCCGATCACCAGGATGTGCTCCTGGGCCACGGCTGCCAGCACAATCAATTCGGCCAGTTGCTCGCGCCCGACCAAGCCTTCGGTAGCGGCACGCACGGCGTGGCGGATTTGCGCGGCAGCGCTCTGCAACTGAGCAATCATGGGTGTCTTCCCTGAAACCAAAGCGGGGAATCTTGCCTGAGGCTAAGGTATTAGCAAAGCGTTGTTACATACTCATATCAGGAGTCAACCCATGCAGCTTGAAGGATCCTGCCATTGCGGCGCCGTGACGTTCAGCCTCACCAGTGCCCACCCCTACCCTTACCAGCGTTGCTACTGCTCGATCTGTCGCAAGACCCAGGGCGGTGGCGGTTATGCGATCAACCTGGCTGGCGATGCCCAGAGTTTGAAGGTGCGCGGGCGCAAACTGATTTCGATCTACCACGCCAGGCTCAAGCCCGAGGGTGCCAGCCGGGCCCATGCGAGCAGCGCTGAACGGCACTTCTGTTCGCAATGCGGCAGCGCCTTGTGGCTGTTCAGCCCCGAGTGGCCGGCGTTGATCCACCCGTTTGCCTCGGCCATCGACACGCCATTGCCGGTGCCGCCGGAACATACGCACCTGATGCTGGGCTCGAAGGCGCCGTGGGTGGAAGTGACGTTGCGCCAAGGCGATCTGCAGTTCGATGAGTACCCCGAAGAGTCCATCGCCCAATGGCATGAGCGCCTCGGGCGACGCCTTCAAACGTACCCATCCCCCCCTGAGTTTCTGACCCCATGAAACCCCTGATGCGTTGCAAAAACCTGTGCCTGTCCCTTACCTCAGTGTGTTTGCTCGCACACAGCTTCTGACCTGAGAACCGAATTAAAAATGTGGGAGGGGGCTTGCTCCCTTCCACAGTTGATCTGTCTTGCTTTCAAGCTCGTTATTCGGCATACGCCCAGGTCATCCGGAACGACGCCCCGCCCCATTCCGAATCCAGCACTTGCACTTGGCCGCCGTGCCATTGCGACACCCGCTGCACCAGCGCCAGGCCCAGGCCGAAACCGCCGGTGCGGCGGTCGCGGCTGGCGTCCAGGCGCGTGAACGGCTGGAAGATCTTCGCCCGGCCTTCCTCCGGCACGCCGGGGCCATCGTCACACACGCGCACTTCATAGCCGCTGCCGAACTTGACCAGCGACACTTCCACGCGGCGCTCGGCGTAGCGCACGGCGTTGCGCAGCAGGTTGATCACCGCTCGCGCCATAAAGCGCGGCTCGATCTGGATAACGTCCACCTCGCAGGTGCGCAACGACAGCTGGATGCCGGCCGCCTCGGCCTCCAGGGCCACGCTGCCGATCACACTGTCGAGCCAGCTGTGGGCCTCGATGCGCTCACGGGTGACCTGGGTGGCGCCACGCTCCAGGCTGGCGTAGGTGAGCAGTTCGGAGACCATTTCTTCCAGCTCGCCCAGGTCGGCATACATGTCGGCGATCAATTCGCTGCGCTGGCGCGGGTCGGTCTGTTGTTTCAACTGGTCGAGCTCGAACGACAGGCGTGCAATCGGCGTGCGCAGTTCGTGGGACACGGCGTTGGTCAGTTCGCGCTGGTTGGCGATCAGGCTTTCGATGCGCTCGGCCATCTGGTTGAAGTGCCCGGCCAGCTCACGCACCGTGGAACGGCGTGGCAGCAGAATGCGCGAACCGAGGTCGTTGTCACCGAAACGTTGTGCCGCCAGGCGAATATGTTCCAGGTCACGCCAGTGCGGGCGCACCCAGAAATACAGCACGATCGCCAGGCTCAATCCCAGCAGGCAATAGGCCCACAGGTACAGCCATTTCGGTTCTTCGGGCAGTTTGATATTAAGCAGCTGCGGGCCGCCATCGATATTGGCGATGAACTCCATGAAGTCGCCGCGTACCACCAGCTTTCCGGCGGCAAGCAACTGTCGTTCACGCGGGTCGAGCGCCAAGTCATCGCGCTGGACCAGTTTCAGGTGCAGGCCGTAGTGGGGTTGCAGCTCGCTCAGGCGCGCCGCGCGGGCATCGCCCGGCAAGGGTCGCAATTGTTCCACCAAGCCATAAGCCGGGCCGCGCAGGGCTTCGCGGTTATAGGTTTCATTGGCCTCGGGCAGCAACTCATCGAAGGTGTAGTTGACCAGCCAGATCGCCCCCGCCAGGCCCAGCGCCAGGATGATGTACAGGCGGATGTAGAGCCGCAGCATCTAGACCTCCCACGCGAAGGGGTTGAACAGGTAGCCCTTGCCCCAGATCGTCTTGATGCACACCGGTTCGCGGGGATTATCGTTGAGTTTGCCGCGCAGCTTGCTGATGTACACATCGACGCTGCGGTTAAGGCCGTCGAAGGCGATGCCGCGCATGCGGTTGAGGATGTCATCGCGGGACAGGATCGTGCCCGAGTTACTGGCCAGCAGCCACAGCAGCTCGAATTCCATAGTGGTGAGGTCGATCTGTTCGTCCCCCAGGCTGACCACGCGGCAACTGCGATCGATGGCCAGCCGCCCGAAGGCCAGGGCCCCGCGCACCGTCGGCTCCGGGGCTTGGCGCCGTTGCAGGGCGCGCAGGCGTGCCAGCAGCACGGGGGGCTTGATCGGCTTGATCACATAATCGTCGGCACCGGACTCGAGGCCGAGGATATGGTCCAGGTCGTCTTCCTTGGCGGTGAGGATCACGATGGGCGTGTCGGACACCGTGCGAATCCCGCGGCACACGTGCAGGCCGCTCTGGCCGGGCAGCATCAGGTCGAGTACGACGATCTTTGGCTTGAACTCCAGGAACGCCGCCAGGGCTTTGTCACCCCGGTGCTCCACGCGCACCTCAAAACCATGCTGCGACAGAAAGTGCGCGATCAGCCCCGCCAGTTTCTCGTCATCCTCAACGAGCAAGACCTTGCCCAGCCCCAGGTTTTCCATAAGTTCCCAATGTGCAGACGCGGATTGAAGAGCGGGCATTATAGGTGGCAAGCTGGGCAACTAAAGCCGTTGGTCAGCACCGGCCGACGAAGCTTCATGCTTTTAAGAGTTTTTAACAAATAAGCTGCAATCTTTAACGCCATGTACAGGGAGTTGTATGCGCAAGGATTACCTGGCGTTCTTTGTTTCGCTGTTCCTGTCACGGCTGGCGGACCAGATCCTGCTGTTTATCGTGCCATTGATCGTGTTTCAGACCACTCGAAGTGTGGCCTGGGCCGGGCTGGCGTTCTTTGTCGAGTCGCTGCCGCGCTACCTGGCGTTCCCGGTGTGCGGCGCAGTGTGCGACACGTTCGCGCCGGTGCGCATCCTGCATATCAGCCAGGTTTACCGGGCGCTGGCCTGTGTGCTGGCGGTTGCCCTGTACGGGGTGTTCGACGGTATTTACTGGATCGTGCTGCTATCAGCAGTGTGCGGGGTACTGACCACCCAAGGCATCATGGCGCGAGAAGTGCTGATGCCGCATATCTTCGCGCAGTACAGCTATGCCAAGACCCTCTCCTATTCGCAGATCGCCGACCAGAGCGGGCTGGTGCTGGGGCCATTGGTGGCCGCACTGATGCTTGAGGTATGGGCGTGGCACTGGGTGGTGCTGGGCGTGGCCGGGCTGTTCCTGCTCGCAGACCTGGCGATGCGGGTGTGGCAACGCTCCAGCACGGCCAGCCTGGCAACCTTCGAGCAACATCGAGATATCTGGCTGCGACCGCTGAAGATTGCCTTCGGACATATCCGCCGCCTGCCGGAGTTGAAGCGGGTCATCACGTTGGCGGTGGGTGTGAACCTGATCATTGGCGTCACGCTGGCCACCTCTGCGGCCATGGTGACCGGCCAGTTTGCGGCGGGCAAGGACGCCTATGCCCTGCTCCAGGCGGCGGGCGCGCTGGTGACCATCGGCATTCTGTTTTATCTGGCACGGGCCGGCCTGCCCCTGAAGGTGCTCGGCGGACTGTCCTATTCGATGATCGGCGTGGGCGCAGTGATCATGGCGATCAGCCCCGACGTGTGGCTATACGTAGTGGGCTTCCTGCTGGTCACCGGCTTCGACAAGATGTTCAACGTCTACCTGCGCAGCACCCGTCAGCGGGTCATCCCCGTGCAGGACTTTGGCAAGACCGTGGGCGTGATCACGCTGCTCAATAACCTGCCGCAGCCCCTGGCAGGGCTGGCGGTGGCGCTGCTGGCGGCGCCCTTGGGCACGCAGACGGTGATCCTGCTGCTGGCCGCGATCACCGCCTTGATCGGCGTAGCCGTGGCCTCAGGCTGGCACGCCACTGTGAAAGCGGAACTCGATGTCGGGTGACTCGATCAGTTCCTGCTCGGTCGCCCTCACCCGCTCGATCACCAGGGCGATGTCCTTGGCGTCACCGTACTGGTACGCCAACTTCAGGTAACCCTGGAAGTGCCGCGCCTCGCTTTTCAGCAGGCCGAAGTAGAACTTGCCGAGTTCTTCGTCCAAATGCGGCACCAGCGCTTCGAAACGCTCGCAACTGCGCGCTTCGATAAAGGCGCCGACCACCAGGGTATCCACCAGTTTGACCGGTTCGTGGCTGCGCACCACTTTGCGCAAACCGGAGGCATAGCGCCCGGCGTGCAGCTGGCGCAGCTCGACCTTGCGCTTTTTGATCAAACGCATGACTTGTTCGTGGTGCACCAGCTCTTCGCGGGCCAGGCGCGACATCATGTTGATCAGGTCGACATGGCCGTGGTACTTGGCGATCAGGCTCAGGGCGGTGCTGGCGGCTTTGAATTCGCAATTCTTGTGGTCGATCAGCAGGGTGTCCTGATCGGCCAGCGCGGCCTGGACCCAGGCATCAGGGGTGCGGCAACCGAGGAATTCGTGGATTTCTGGCAGGTTCATCGGGCTCACGGGCAAAAGGATCACAAAAGGCCGGCGATTATACCGACCCCGCCGCAGACCACCAGCCACCGGCCTTGATGTGCATCAACATGACGTGCGCCAGCCAGCAACTATAGTTGTTGCAGCCCCCACCCTTTTTGGAGATCCCGATCATGCAAGCCATCCGCAGCATCCTGGTGGTCATCGAGCCCGAGCATTCGGAAAGCCTGGCCCTCAAGCGTGCCAAGCTGATCGCCGGGGTCACCGGCGCACACCTGCATTTACTGGTCTGCGACAAGAAGCATGAGCACTCGGCGCTGCTGGCCCTGCTTAAGTCGGGCTTGCAGGAGGACGGCTACAGCGTCACCACCGAGCAGGCGTGGAATGACAGCCTGCATGACACCATTATCGACGTGCAGCAAGCCGAGGGCTGTGGGCTGGTGATCAAGCAGCACTTCCCGGACAGCCCGTTGAAAAAAGCCCTGCTGACGCCTGCGGACTGGAAGCTGCTGCGTTATTGCCCAACGGCGGTGTTGCTGGTCAAGACAGCCACGCCGTGGGCTGGCGGCGTGATCCTCGCGGCGATCGATGTGGGCAATACCGATGGCGAGCACCGCTCGTTGCACACTTCGATCATCGACCATGGCTTTGATATCGCCAGCCTGGCCAAGGCGCAGTTGCACGTGATCAGCGCCCATCCGTCGCCGATGTTGTCGGCGGCGGACCCGACGTTCCAGCTCAAGGAAACCATCGAGGCGCGCTATCGCGAGCAATGCAAGGCGTTTCAGGCCGAGTTCGATGTGGACGAATCGCACCTGCATATCAAGGAAGGCCCGGCGGATGTGTTGATCCCCCATCTAGTTCACACCCTGCAAGCGGCGGTGACGATCATCGGCACCGTGGCGCGCACCGGAATCTCCGGGGCACTGATCGGCAATACGGCAGAGGTGATACTGGATGCGGTGGAGAGTGATGTGCTGGTGCTCAAGCCGCAGGCGTTGATGGATCACCTGCAAGAACTCGCCAGCAAGCCCTGATCCAACCTTATGAACGATGGAGATCAAAATGTGGGAGGGGGCTTGCTCCCGATGAGGGCGTGTCAGTTGATCAATCCTGGGCTGACACGCCGCCATCGGGGGCAAGCCCCCTCCCACAGGGGTTATCCGTTGTCAGTTGGAAAACGCATCGCGCAGGAAACCCGGTGCGATATAGCGCTGGTAATGCGCCTCGGACAGGATAAAGAACTCCCGATCAATGGCATCGCGTAATTCCGGCAAGGCCCAGTCACGAAATTCGGGCAACAGCACCATGCCGTAGGCCTCCAGGTTATTGATCACCCGCGCCCCCCGCGCGATCAATTGATAGGCCCAGCAGTACTCGGACTGGTGCGGCACGAAGCGGATCTTGCGCTGTTCCAGCTGGCCGCGCAGGGTCTTGGGGTCGAAAACTTCGAGCTTTCCGGCCATAACCTGCACCAACAATTGCTCCAACCGCAGCCAGACCGCGCGTTTTTCTTCTTCGTTATAGCCATTCCACAGGATCACTTCGTGGTGGAAGCGCTTGCAGCCACGGCACACGAGATCACCGTAGACCGTGGAGCACAGGCCGACGCAGGGGGTCTTGATGGTTTGGTTGGACATGGGCAACAACACGCAGATCAGCGAAACAATGCGCCATGTTAGCCCTTTGTCTAACCTTCATCACCCTGCAAACTTGGCGAGGCAACTTACCTTTAGAATTTTTTTGCCGTAGAATCATCCGGCCTTGTAAGGCGCCAATAATCCGCTGGAAGCTGTTTTCAAAGCGTCACGAGCACAGTCGTTCCTTCAGAACGGTGTTGGCGATGGTTAATGACTTGGTAGGTCAGAGCCCTCGCCAACCCTCATCAGCTCCGTTCTGCAGGCGTAAAACTTTGAAAGCAGCTTCTGTGAGGAATGCCGGCAGCGCTGGCTTTGCGGCCCAAAAAGCCCCCGAGCGCATGCGTGCCGTTCATTTCTGGATGAGCGTCCCGTGGGACCACTGATGAGGGTAATAACTGTGCTTGAAGCCTACCGCAAACATATCGAAGAGCGTGCAGCCCTGGGTATCGTTCCCCAGCCGCTTAACGCCGAACAAACCGCAGGCCTGGTCGAGCTGCTGAAAAATCCTCCGGCTGGCGAAGAAGAATTCCTCGTTGACCTGATCACCAACCGCATTCCACCAGGCGTTGACGAAGCCGCTTACGTCAAGGCCGGTTTCCTGTCTGCCCTGGCCAAGGGCGAAGCCACTTCCCCCCTGATCGACAAGAAACGCGCTGTTGAACTGCTTGGCACCATGCAAGGCGGCTACAACATCGTGACCCTGGTAGAGCTGCTGGACGACGCCACACTGGCACCGGTCGCCGCCGCCCAACTCAAGCACACCCTGCTGATGTTCGACGCGTTCCACGACGTCGCCGAAAAAGCCAAGAACGGCAACGAACACGCCAAAGGCGTGCTTCAGTCCTGGGCTGACGGCGAGTGGTTCCGCAACCGCCCTACCCTGGCCGACAAAATCAGCCTGCGCGTGTTCAAGGTCACCGGCGAAACCAACACCGACGACCTGTCCCCTGCGCCGGATGCCTGGTCCCGTCCTGACATCCCGCTGCACGCCCTGGCCATGCTGAAAATGGCCCGTGAAGGCATCGTGCCGGACGAGCAAGGCAAGACCGGCCCGATGAAGCAGATCGAAGAGATGCGCGGCCAAGGCTTCCCGATCGCCTACGTCGGCGACGTGGTCGGTACCGGTTCCTCGCGTAAATCCGCGACCAACTCCGTGCTGTGGTTCTTCGGCGACGACGTTCCCTACGTGCCGAACAAGCGCGCCGGCGGTTTCTGCTTCGGCAGCAAAATCGCTCCGATCTTCTACAACACCATGGAAGACGCGGGCGCACTGCCCATCGAGTTCGACGTCTCCAACATCAACATGGGCGACGTGATCGACCTCTACCCGCATGCCGGCAAAGTCTGCAAGCACGGTACCGACGAAGTCATCACCACCTTCGAAATGAAGACCCCGGTGCTGTTGGACGAAGTTCGTGCCGGCGGCCGTATCCCGCTGATCATCGGTCGCGGCCTGACCGACAAGGCCCGCGCTGAGCTGGGCCTGGGCCCTACCGACCTGTTCAAGCTGCCTGAAGCGCCTGTCGACACCGGCAAAGGCTTCACCCTGGCACAGAAAATGGTCGGCAAGGCGTGCGGTCTGCCAGAAGGCAAAGGCGTTCGTCCTGGCACCTACTGCGAACCGAAGATGACCACCGTGGGCTCCCAGGACACCACCGGTCCTATGACCCGTGATGAACTGAAAGACCTGGCGTGCCTGGGCTTCTCGACCGACCTGGTAATGCAGTCGTTCTGCCATACCGCGGCCTATCCAAAGCCGATCGACGTGACCACCCACCACACCCTGCCTGACTTCATCATGACCCGTGGCGGTGTATCGCTGCGTCCAGGCGACGGCATCATCCACAGCTGGCTGAACCGCATGCTGCTGCCGGACACCGTCGGCACCGGTGGTGACTCCCACACCCGTTTCCCGATGGGCATCTCGTTCCCGGCCGGCTCTGGCCTGGTCGCGTTCGCCGCAGCCACTGGCGTAATGCCACTGGACATGCCGGAATCGATCCTGGTGCGCTTCAAAGGCAAAATGAAACCTGGCATCACCCTGCGTGACCTGGTTCATGCCATTCCGTACTACGCGATCCAATCGGGTCTGCTGACCGTAGAGAAAAAAGGCAAGAAGAACGCCTTCTCCGGCCGCATCCTGGAAATCGAAGGCCTCAACGACCTGACGCTGGAGCAAGCTTTCGAGCTGTCCGACGCCTCGGCTGAACGTTCGGCTGCCGGTTGCACCATCAAGCTGTCGAAAGACTCGATCACCGAGTACCTGAACTCCAACATCACCCTGCTGCGCTGGATGATCGGTGAAGGCTACGGTGACCCGCGCACCCTGGAACGTCGCGCCCAAGCGATGGAAGCCTGGGTCAAGAACCCTGAGCTGATGGAAGCCGATGCCGACGCGGAATACGCCGAAATCATCGAGATCGACCTGGCCGACATCAACGAGCCGATCCTCTGCGCACCGAACGACCCGGACGACGCCCGTCTGCTGTCCAGTGTTGCCGGTGAGAAGATCGACGAAGTGTTCATCGGTTCGTGCATGACCAACATCGGTCACTTCCGCGCTGCCGGTAAGTTGCTGGAGCAGGTCAAGGGCCAGCTGCCAACGCGTCTGTGGCTGTCGCCGCCGACCAAGATGGACGCTCACCAACTGACCGAAGAAGGCTATTACGGTATCTACGGCAAGGCTGGCGCGCGCATGGAAATGCCGGGCTGCTCGCTGTGCATGGGTAACCAGGCACGTGTAGAGCCGAATTCGACCGTGGTGTCGACTTCGACCCGTAACTTCCCGAACCGTCTGGGTGACGGCGCTAACGTCTACCTGGCTTCGGCCGAGCTGGCGGCCGTGGCGTCTACCCTCGGTCGCCTGCCGACCGTCGAAGAGTACATGGGCTACGCAGCGAAACTGGACACCATGGCCAGTGACGTCTACCGCTACCTGAACTTCGACCAGATTGCTGAGTTCCGTAAGATTGCAGCGAGCGCTAACATCCCGGTGATTCAAGCCTAAGGGTTTAGCGATGTAAAAACGCCGCGTATCGCAAGGTACGCGGCGTTTTTTTATGCCTGGATTACGGCACGTGTAGACGGTGGTTCCCTCTGGCGGCCGGGCTGGATGTTGGGTCAGACCGGGTACATATCCGTTATTGGGGTAACGGCTGATAGGGCCTTCGCCCTTACGGCGGGTCACCTTGGAAAAGAAGAGCGCTAAAACGCATCGCCCCAACACTCGGCACCTTGCTCATGCTCGGTGTGCCCGTAATCCGACATTGATTGGGGGGGCGGCTAAGATCAAAAGCAAAAGCGCGGAGGCCTTAGAGCCGACCGATGTTGCATCTGTCGATCGCGGTCCAAATGTGGGAGGGGGCTTGCCCCCGATAGCAGTGGAACAGTCACAGATGCATCAACTGACACACCGCCATCGGGAGCAAGCCCCCTCCCACAGTTTGATCTCCATACATCAGGTAGATATCAGACTGCTGTTGATCTGCTTTTGATTTTGATCTGAGGCGCCCCATCAAACACTCCGGAGTGAGGGCACACCGAGCCTAGGCGAGCTCAAGCAAAAAACGAATAGACCACTGCCGTGATCGCCACCAGGCCAACCGCTGTGACAAACACATTGGACGCCTGCCCACGGTACTTGGCCATGGCCGGCACCTTGCGGATGGCATACATCGGCATCAGGAACAGTATCGAGGCAATGATCGGACCGCCCAGCGCCTCAATCATGCCGAGAATGCTCGGGTTCAACGTCGCCACGATCCAGCACACCACCAGCATAAACCCGGCAGTCATGCGATCCAGGCGCTTGGCGCTCGGACGACGGCCGGTCTTCAGCACCAGCCCCTTGAGGCCTTCACTCGCGCCGATGTAGTGCCCCAGGAACGACTTGGCAATCGCCACAAACGCGATCAACGGAGCGGCAAACGCGATGGTCGGGTTATCGAAGTGGTTGGCCAGGTAGGACAGGATCGACAGGTTCTGCGCCTTCGCTTCGGCTAACTGCGCCGGCGACAGGGTCAGCACGCAGCTGAACACGAAGAACAGCACCATCCCCACCATCAAAAGATGCGCACGAGACAGGATCTGCGAGCTGCGTTCATCGGCATGGACGCCGTACTGGCGCTTCTGATCAACCGCAAAGGCCGAGATGATCGGCGAATGGTTGAACGAGAACACCATCACCGGAATCGCCAGCCACAGCGTATTGAGCAGTGCCGACGGTGCCGGGACTACGCTGGCGGTGCTGAGGATGCCGCCATTCCAATGCGGAACCAGGTACACCGCCAGGAACAGCAAGGCGACGATGAACGGATAAACCATCAGGCTCATGGCCTTGACGATCACTTGCTCGCCGCAACGCACCACGGCCAGCAGGCCGAGGATCAGCACCAACGACAGGATCGCCCGTGGTGGTGGCATGATGTGCAGTTGATGCTCCATAAAGCTGCCGACGGTGTTGGTCAACGCCACGCTATAAATCAGCAGGATCGGGAAGATCGCAAAGAAGTACAGCAAGGTGATCAGCGCACCGGCCTTGATGCCGAAGTGTTCTTCCACCACGTCGGTGATGTCGGAGCCTTCTCGGCCGGACAGCACGAAACGGGTCAGGCCACGGTGGGCGAAGAACGTCATTGGGAACGCCAGCAGCGCGAGGATCACCAGTGGCCAGAAGCCTCCCAGGCCCGCGTTGATCGGCAAGAACAGCGTGCCGGCGCCAATGGCGGTGCCGAACAGGCCAAGCATCCAGGTGGTGTCCTGGCGGCTCCAGGTCGTGAGGGTTGCAGGTGTCGTCTCATAGCGTTCGTCGACGCTATTGGCCTGATCATTCATCCAGTCGGATCTCCGCATTTACACGGCCGGGACGAGTCAGAAAAACCTGACAGGCAGCGCCCCGACCATAGAAGGGGCCGGATTGTCCGGGATTCTTGTGAAGAAGCAAAGACTTAGCTGAGGAACGGTGGCGTGGTACATCGACGCGCCGCGAACAATTCAAACACATTCGTTGACAACTTGGCGCCGCTCTCAGCATGATCCAGCCATGAACCGTATTCAGCTGAACCTCACCCGCACCACCACCACGACCGCCTCAGGCGGGTCGTGCGGTTGCTGTGGGTGTTCACGCTAAACACCTCACAGATTCAACCCAAGGCCCCGCCAGCAATGGACGGGGCCTTTTTATTGCTCCGCCATCTGGCCATTGCAAGGAGCAACACCATGACTGACGCCCTGCTGATCATCGATATGCAAACTGGCTTATACGACGGTCCGGAAAAGCCCTTCGAGCGCGAACGTGTACTCGCCACCATCAACCAGCTGATTCAGCGTGCCCGCAACTCCGATACACCCATCTTCGTCGCCCGCCACACTGGCCCGGCCGGCTCCCCAATTGAAGCCGGCAGCCCGCCCTGGCAGCTATGGCATGCGCTGGAGGTAGACGAGTCGCGTGATCACCTGTTCAACAAGACCCGTCCCAGTTGCTTCCTGGGCACAGACCTGGAAGCGCAATTGAGAGCGGCGCACGTCAAGGAACTGGTGATCGTCGGCATGAAAACTCAGTTCTGTATCGACACCACGTGCAAGGTCGCGGTGGAACTGGGGTTTTCAGTGGTACTGCCCGAAGACGGCCATACCTGCATGGACACGCCGACGCTGAAGGCCGAGGTGATTATCGAGCATCACAATGCGACCCTGGCCGGGGCGTTTGTGAAGCTCACAAGCGCCGTCGAGATCAGCTTCTAAACGCTCAAATACGGCATACTCCTTCCCTCAAACCCTTCAGGAAGAGCCTTCCGATGACCGCTACTGTTCTGGTCCTGGTTGAAACCATCAACGAATACCTGCCCATCATCGAGAGCAATGACTTTCACGTGATCCTGGCGCCCACACCCGCCGAGCGCACCGCCGCCATCAAGGCCCACGGCAGCCAGATCAAGGCGGTGCTCACCCGCGGCCCACTGGGCTTGTACGCCGAGGAAATCGCCGCGCTGCCCCTGCTGGAAATCATTTGCGTGATTGGCGCCGGCTACGAACACGTGGACCTGCAGGCCGCCAGCAATCGCGGGATCGTGGTCACCAATGGCGCCGGCGTGAATGCGCCGTCGGTGGCCGATCACGCCATGGCGCTGCTGCTGTCGCTGGTGCGCGGCATCCCGCAGACGGACGCCGCCGTGCGCCGCCATGAATGGCCGAAAGTGATGCGCCCGTCACTGGGCGGCAAGCAACTGGGCATCCTCGGGCTGGGCGCTGTGGGGCTGGAGATCGCCAAGCGTGCGTCCCTGGGCTTCGGCATGGAGGTGAGTTACCACAACCGCCAGCCACGCGATGATGTGGACTACACCTACTGCGCGACGGCGGTGGAGCTGGCGCGCACCTCGGACTTCCTGATCCTGGCCACGCCCGGCGGCGCCAGCACCCGCCACCTGATCGATCGGCACGCCCTGGATGCCCTGGGCCCGAATGGCTACCTGGTGAACATCGGCCGTGGCAGCGTGGTGGTCACCGCCGACCTGGTCGCCGCCCTGGAACAGCGCCGCATCGGTGGCGCCGCGCTGGATGTGTTCGACGATGAGCCCAAGGTCCCCGACGCGCTCAAGAAACTCGGCAATACCGTGCTCACCTCCCACGTCGCCGGCCTGTCGCCGGAAGCCGCCCATGACACCGTGCAACGGGTGGCCGATAACCTGGTAGAGCACTTCGCCGGTCGCCCGGTACTCACCCCGGTCGCCCTGCCCCCGGCCACTAAATGACCGATCAGGCACGCTGATCATCATCCAACACGCTAACCTATTAAGCCGCCCCGACCTTGTCGCTGGGCGGTGGTGCGCATTAGATTAGGAAATAGTCCGAGGCCTTTAGAATAAGCAGAAGGGATAAGCATGGCGCTGAACGACCAATCGACCCAGATTCGCCCAGGTGAAGAACTTGATGCCAGCCTGATCGATCCCTATCTCAAGGCCCATATCCCGGGCCTGAGCGGCACGCCCACGATCAGCCAGTTCCCCGGCGGCGCGTCCAACCTGACCTACCTGCTGGAATACCCGAGCCAGGAATTCGTGCTGCGCCGCCCGCCCTTTGGCCACAAGGCCAAGTCGGCCCACGACATGGGCCGCGAATACCGCATTCTCAACCAGCTCAAAGACGGCTTCCCCTATTGCCCCAAGGCCTACGTGCATTGCACCGACGAGTCGGTGATCGGTGCCGAGTTCTATGTGATGGAGCGGGTCAACGGCATCATCCTGCGCTCCGACCTGCCAGCCGAGCTGGGCCTGGACGCCGTCAAGACCGAGGCGCTGTGCAAAAGCTTCATCGATAAGTTCGTCGAACTGCACCAGGTGGACTACAGCGCCTGCGGCCTGGCCGACCTGGGTAAACCCGAGGGCTATGTGGCACGCCAGATCCGTGGCTGGAGCGATCGCTACGAAAAAGCCCTGACCCCCGACGCGCCACACTGGGAAGCCGTGCGCGCCTGGCTCAACGACAAGATGCCAGCCGATCACCCGACGTCGAGCATTGTGCACAACGACTACCGCTTCGATAACGTGATCCTCGACCCGCACAACCCAATGCAGATCATTGGCGTGCTGGACTGGGAGCTGACCACCCTCGGCGACCCGCTGATGGACCTGGGCAACACCCTCGCCTATTGGATCGAAGCGGCGGACCCCGCGCCGGTGCAGTTGATGCGCCGCCAGCCGAGCAACGCGCCCGGCATGCTCACTCGCCGTGAGTTCGTCGACTATTACGCCGAGCGCTCCGGCATCCAGATCGACAATTTCGACTTCTACTACACCTACGGCCTGTTCCGCCTGGCCGGCATCGTGCAGCAGATCTACTACCGCTTCTTCCATGGCCAGACCCAGGACAAACGCTTTGCGCAGTTCATTCAGATGAACAAACTGCTGGAGCAAATGAGCCTGAACGTCATCAGCAAATCCACGCTCTGATCGCCGACCACAAGGAACCCCCATGTCCAAGACCCACCTGTTCGACCTCGACGGCAAGATTGCTTTTGTCTCCGGCGCCAGCCGCGGCATCGGCGAAGCCATCGCCAAGTTGCTGGCCCAGCAAGGCGCCCATGTGATCGTTTCCAGCCGCAAACTGGAAGGCTGCCAACATGTGGCCGATGCGATCATCGCCGACGGCGGCAAGGCCACGGCCGTGGCCTGTCATATCGGCGAAATGGAGCAAATTACCCAAGTATTCGCCGGTATCCGTGAGCAGTTCGGCCGCCTGGATATCCTGGTCAACAACGCCGCGACCAACCCGCAGTTCTGCAATGTGCTGGACACTGATCTCGGTGCGTTCCAGAAGACCGTTGACGTGAACATCCGTGGCTACTTCTTCATGTCGGTGGAAGCCGGCAAGCTGATGCGTGAAAACGGTGGCGGCAGCATCATCAACGTCGCCTCGATCAACGGGATTTCGCCGGGTGTGTTCCAAGGCATTTACTCGGTGACCAAGGCCGCCGTTATCAACATGACCAAGGTGTTCGCCAAGGAATGCGCGGCGTTCGGCATTCGTTGCAACGCCCTGCTGCCTGGCCTGACCGACACCAAGTTCGCCTCGGCGCTGGTGAAGAACGACGCGATCCTGAAAATGGCCCTGGCGCAGATCCCTCTCAAGCGCGTGGCAGACCCGAGCGAGATGGCCGGCGCGGTGCTGTTCCTGGCCAGTGACGCGTCCAGCTACACCACGGGTGTGTCGCTGAATGTGGACGGCGGTTTCCTGTCCTGATCAAGCATTCGGCGGTTGCTGCCGGAAGCTCACCGCCAGGCGGTTCCAGCCACTGATGCTGGACACCGCCATGGTCAGGTCGACCAGTTCCTGCTCGCTGAACTCCAGCCGCACGGCGGCGAACAGTTCATCCGACACCGTTGAGGTCGGCAGCGTCGCCACCGACTCGCTCCAGGCCAATGCGGCCTTTTCCCGCGCCGTGAAAAACGGCGAATCACGCCACACGCACAACGCGAACAAGCGCCGCTCGGTTTCGCCGCGCTGACGTGCCGCCATCGAGTGCATGTCCGTGCAGAAACCACAGTGGTTGAGCTGCGAGACGCGAATCTTGATCAGCTCCAGCAAGGGGGCATCGATGGACAGACCAAACGTCGTCGCCTCCAGCATCAACATGCCCTTGAGCGCTTGCGGCGAGGCGGTGTAGTAATCCAGGCGGGGTTCCATGGGGCGGTTCTCTGGCGGCGAATGCAATCACAGTCCAGCCTAGGGGCCATGCGGCACAAGCCCTATAGCCAATCAGCCGGTTTATGCTGAGACCATTTTGAGCCTGTTACGCAGGCGCGTAATCTGGGCGCAGATTGAATGCCCCGGGATACCCCATGGAACTGCACGTTGTGATCAATGGCCGCAAGGATCTGGCCGAACAGCTCTACCAACAGCTGCGCGAAGCCATCGGTTCCGGGCGCCTGGCCGCCGGTGCGCAACTGCCGCCCAGCCGCTTGCTCGCCGAGCAACTGGGCGTGTCGCGCAAGACCGTGTCAGACACCTACGCCACCCTCACCTACGAAGGCCTGCTGGTCGGCAAGACCGGCCGTGGCACCTTCGTCAACGCCCGCGCCCCCCTGTCCGAACGCCTGCACACCTCCACCGACCTGGCCTGCACCGCCCGCCTGGCGAAGTGGCAATCGCTGCCCTCGCCCATGCGCCATCCCACCCGCGACAGCACGCTGCGCTATGAATTTATCGGCGGGGCCACCAGCCGCAACCAGTTCCCCCAGGATGAATGGCGGCGCTGTACCCAGGACGCACTGCGGCGTATTGCACAAAACAGCGGGTTCTACAGCCAACCCGAAGGCCTGCCCGCACTGCGCAGCGCAATCGCCGGGCATATCGCGTTCTCACGCGGGGTCAACTGCCGCGACAGCGACATCATCGTCACCAACGGCGCACAGCAGGCGCTGGACCTGATCGCCCGCGTGGTGCTGGAGCCGGGCAGCATGGTCGCCATGGAAGACCCCGGCTACAGCCCTGCGCGCCAGTTGTTCGTGGCGATGGGGGCGAATGTCGCCAGTGTGCCGGTGGATGCCGAGGGCATCCAGGTCGACCGGATACCCGATGGCACACGACTGATCTACGTGACGCCCTCCCACCAGTTCCCCCTCGGCATGCCGATGAGCATGCCACGCCGCGAAGCCCTGCTGGCAAGGGCCTTCGAGTTGGGCGCGATCATCATCGAGGACGACTACGACAGCGAATTCCGCTACGAAGGCCGGCCCACCGACTCCCTGCAAAGCATGGACACCCACGGTGTGGTGACCTATGTCGGCACCTTCTCGAAAACCCTGCTGCCCGAATTGCGCCTGGGCTACGCGGTGCTGCCACCGGCGATTTACGGCGCGGTGCTCAAGGCCAAGCAACTCACCGACCAGCACAGCTCGACGCTGCCGCAATGGGCCCTGGCCAAATTCATCAGCGAGGGCTACCTGCTCAAACATATCCGCCGCTGCCATACGGTCTACGCCGGGCGCCGTGAACGCATCCTGCAGCGCCTCGCGGGGGATTTGTCGCCGTGGTTCGAAGCGGTGCCTACCGTGGCCGGGTTCCACATGGCCGCGTTGTGCAAGGTGCCGGTGAATATCCCGCTGCTGATGGAACTGGCGCGCCGGGTGGAAGTGGGTGTGTACCCGCTGGAAGTATTCTTCCACGATGCGCCCGTACGTCCCGGCCTGATCATTGGCTTCGGCGCCATCGAGACCCTCGATATCGACCCGGCGCTGGACAAAGTCCGCGATATTCTCCAGCAGATTGGCTAGCGGATTTTCCGCCGGATTGGTCCTTGGTCCTGTCGCAACGAGGCCCTAGCCTGTGCACTGATACCTGACCTCGGAGACCATCGCCATGCCAGCCTGTGCCTGCAACACTGTCCATGTCCGCGCGGCGGCCGGGCGCTCAAGGGAATTGGGCGAGCGCCTGCAGCAGATAGCCAACGCCGTGCGCACCGCTCCCGGCTGCCTGGACTACGCCGTTCAGCGCGACCCGCAGGACCTCGACCTATGGACCGTCAGCGGCCGTTGGACCTGTGCCGACCAGTTGGTTGCACACTTCCGATTGCCGGCCCTGCAAGGGTTTATCGAACTGACCGGCGAGCACCTGGCGTGGCGCCTGGATTTCGACCATTGAGGCATTGGTCTCCTGGTCTTCGCCGGGATTGGTCATTGGTCACCCAGGCATCGCGGCGTAGGGTGAAGCGGTCTCGAACGATTCGGAAACTTCGCCATGAAACGACTGCTCGCTACCTCGCTGATGCTCGCCTCGCTCAGCGCCTTTGCCCACGAACCGGTGTACAACCAAGAGTCGATCAACGTGCTCCAAGAGCACGCCTTGCCCCATGTGCCCGGCAAGAAAACCATCATGCTCACCGTCGATTACGCCCCCGGCCAGGCCACCGTGCCCCACAGCCACACCGGCACCGCCGTGGCCTACGTACTCGAAGGCGCGATCACCTCGCGGGTGAATGACGAGAAGGCGAAAACCTACAAGGTCGGTGAATCGTTCTACGAACCGGCAGGTTCGCGGCACTTCGAATCGAGCAATGCCAGCCAGACCCAACCGGCCAAGTTGCTGGTGGTGATGGTGCTGGATGACAAGGCGGAAGTGCTTACCCCCCTACCAAAATAATGTATCTACACAACGCTGCAGCAACCACGCTAACCACGATGCGAAGCGAGCCGCTCTTGATCTTGATCTTGATCGTGCTTTTGATCTCAGGCGCCCCGTCAACCACGCTGGCCGGAATTCGATATTGATTTGGGGGGTAAACCGGCAGGGATGCCGGTTTAGCCGCCCCGCGCCATGGATGGCGCGTGGCGGCGGCCCCCCCAAATCAATGTCGGATTACGGGCACACCGAGCCTGGGCGAGGTGCCGAGTGGTGGGGCAAGAGCCCTTTGCTTACTTTGGAGCTTTTCCAAAGTGAGCCGCTGTAAAAGCGGAACCCATAGCAGCCGTTACCTAAATTACGGATATGTACTCGGTCTGATCCCACACCCAGGTCGGCTGACCCGCCGCTATCGCCGGCAGGCCAGCCCCAGGTTTCATCGCATAGGGCCAGTGAATCAGGGCCGTTCAAACTGGCGGCGCAGGTCTTCGATCCGTGACCGACAAGCGCACCCTTCCAGATGATCATTGACCATCCCCATCGCCTGCATCAACGCATACATCGTGGTCGGCCCCACAAACGTCCAACCCCGTTTCTTCAACGCTTTGGACAAACGCACCGAAGCCGGCGACGTGGGATTCCCCGTCCAATACGCCATGTCCACCACCGCCGGACGCTCTTCCTCACCAGGCTCGAACGCCCACAACCAGCGCGCCAGCGAACCGGTTTCATCCACCAACTCACACGCCCGGCGCGCATTGTTGATCGTGGAGAGGATCTTGGCCCGATTGCGCACGATGCCTGGGTCCTGCATCAGCCGCTCGATATCCGCGTCGCCATACTGCGCCACCCGGCGAAAATCAAACCCTTCGAACGCCACGCGGAACTGCTCGCGCTTGCGCAAAATGGTGATCCAGGCCATGCCGGCCTGGAAGCCTTCCAGGCAGATCTTCTCGTACAACTGGATATCATCCGCCACCGGCACGCCCCACTCCGCGTCGTGATAACGCGGGTATTCCGGCGCGGCCGTGCGCCAGGTGCAGTGGGCCTGCCCGGTTTCATCAAGGGTCAGTCCTAGTGTGTCCATCCATCACCTCCTGTGCCGAGCGACGGATGATAAGCGAAAAAAATTCCACGTCGCCAACCGCTCAAGCATCGCCTTCGGCGACCAACTGGTCAGACCGCGAACCGTCAACCGATGAATAATGACTTGTTATTTCAAAAATACCTGGCCTAGACTGGCGACGCACTGGACTTACCGGTATGACCACAACAATTAAGCCCTGGAACCACCAGGGCACCGAATAGAGATCCCTCCCATGCTCAGATGGTGCTCGCGTTCGATTTTCCTGCAAGTCGTGATTGGCCTGATGCTAGGCGTAGTCTGCGGCTTGGCCCTTCCCGAATTTTCCTCGCAACTCAAACCCTTGGGTGACGGCTTTATCAAGCTGATCAAAATGCTCATCGGCCTGATCGTATTCTGCGTGGTGGTCAGCGGCATTTCCGGTGCCGGCGACTTGAAGAAAGTCGGCCGAATCGGCCTCAAGTCGGTGATCTACTTTGAAGTATTGACCACCGTCGCGCTGGTGATCGGCCTGGTCATGGCCTTCAGCACCGGTATCGGCACCGGCGCCAATATCCATTTGGAGCAGCTGTCGTCCGCTGGCCTCAATGAACTGGCCGACAAGGGCCAGCATATCCGCGGCACCAGCCAATTCCTGATGGACCTGATCCCCAACTCAGTGATCGGCGCCTTTGCCGACAACAACGTGCTGCAAGTGCTGCTGTTTTCAGTGCTGTTCGGCAGTGCGTTGAACCTTGTGGGCGAAGCGGCCTCAGGCATCTCGCGGCTGATCAATGAGCTGAGCCATGTGATCTTCCGCATCATGGGCATGATCGTGCGCCTGGCGCCCATCGGTGTGTTTGGTGCGATCGCCTTCACCACCAGCACCTACGGGCTGGACTCCCTGCAACACCTGGGCAGCCTGGTGGGCCTGTTCTACCTGACGTGCTTTGCCTTCGTCGGGCTGATCCTTGGCCTGGTGATGCGCCTGTCCGGCCTGCGCATGTTGCCGCTGCTCAAATACCTGCGTGAAGAACTGCTGATCGTGATGGGCACCGCCTCCTCCGACGCCGTGCTGCCACAGATCATGCGCAAGCTTGAGCACCTGGGTATCGGCAGCTCCACCGTGGGCCTGGTGATTCCGACGGGCTATTCGTTCAACCTCGACGGTTTCTCGATCTACCTGACCCTGGCCATCGTCTTCATCGCCAACGCTACCGGCACGCCGCTGTCGATGACCGATCTGATGACGATCCTGCTGGTGTCGCTGATCACGTCCAAGGGCGCCCACGGAATCCCCGGTTCAGCGCTGGTGATTCTGGCAGCGACCCTCACCGCCATCCCGGCAATTCCGGTGGTGGGCCTGGTGCTGGTACTGGCGGTGGATTGGTTCATGGGCATCGGTCGCGCATTGACCAACCTGATCGGCAACTGCGTGGCGACCGTGGCCATTGCGCGCTGGGAGAAAGACATCGATATCCAGCGTGCCAACAAGGTGCTGGACGGCCAGCAAGGTTATGCCTTCCAGGCCAAGAAGCCGGTGTTGCCGGCGCATCAGGAATTCTAATGAGCACCGCCGGCTAAAGGTGGGAGGGGGCTTGCTCCCGATAGCGGTGGATCAGCCTGCACACCCGGCGACTGACACACCGCCATCGCTGGCAAGCCAGCTCCCACAGTAGATCTTCGTTGGATTCACCACCGTATGTGCAACATCAAGGAGCCATCGACGTGATCAGCACCTCAACCGTCGTCAATTCAGTGGTAGAAAAACTCCGTGCCGCCTTGGCGCGTGGCCAGTGGCGCCGTGGGGAAATGCTGCCCGGCCAGCGTGAACTGGCCGAACAAATGGGTATCAGCCGCCCCAGCCTGCGCGAAGCGGTGATCGTGCTGGAGACCCTCGGCCTGGTGCGCTCCATGCCGGGCAAAGGCGTGGTGGTGTTGGAAACCAGTGTCAGCGAACCGCAATCCAGCGATGCGGTGGCCGACGCCAGCCTGGAAGACATCCTGCAACTGCGCTACACCCTCGAACCGTTCATTGTCGGCCTGGTGGCCCAGTCCATCAGCAGCAAGGAGGTCGGCCAACTGCGCCTGACCCTGATGGACATGCGCGAAGCCCTCGACGCCGGCGATGCCGAAGCCGGGATGAACGCCTACATCGGCTTCCACGAAGAGCTGTTCGCCCTCACCTCCAATCCGATTTTCCAGAACGTGGTGCAACAAACCAGCAATGCCCTCAAGCAAAGCGCCCAGGTGCTGCGCAACTCCCCCGAGCACCTGGCTGAGCGCCTGCAGGAGAATGAAGCGGTGGTGCGTGCCATCCGCAATAAGAACAGCGCCTTGGCCAGTGCCGAGATGCGTCGGCATATCCTCCAGGAAGGCCTGCGCATGGGTATTCGCCTGAACATCCCGGATGACCATCTGGGCAGTTGATTTTTTGGAGACAGGCCATGACCGCCCACGCCCTGCAATACGACCCTATCCTCCCTGCCCTGCGCCTGGTCGCCGGTAAAAAACCGTCGGTGGACGACATCTACCCACGGCTGTTCGACGCCATCCTCGAGCAACGCATCGTCCCGTCCAGCCGCTTTACCGAAGAAGGCCTGGGCGAGACCTTCGGTGTGAGCCGCAGCGTGATTCGCCGCGTGTTGGCCAAGCTCTCCCTGCAGCGCGTGATCATCCTGCGTCCCAACCAACGGGCCGAGGTCGCGGTACCGGACAGACAACAAGCGCAGCAGATCCTGGAAGCCCGGCGGTTGACAGAAATGACCGTGGTGCAACTGGCCTGCGCCAACGCCACCCCGGAACACCTGCGCCAGTTGCGCGAACTCATCCTGCGGGAACAGGAAAGCCTTGCACGCGACCAACACGCGGCAGCTATTCGCCTGTCCGGCGAGTTTCATCTGCGGTTGGCGGTCATCGCAGGCAACAAGCCCTTGGAGCAGTTCCTCAACAGCCTGGTGCCGTTAACCTCATTGATGATTGCGCACTGTGAGACGCAGTCGCGCAACGGGTGTGCATGGCAAGAACACCTGGCCATTGTCGACGCTCTGGCGTGCAATGACATTGCTCACGCGCAGGCGCTGATGGCCCGGCATTTGAAGCACCTGGAGCATCACTTGGCACATCACTTGCGGCATTGATCCGGTCGGCCATGACGGATGATAGATATGTAGCGACAGTGAGGAACTGCGTTTCCATAACCTGAATTCGCACAATTTCAGTGCTTATTACAGGTATAGATCATGTCCGCCGAATCAACTGTCAGGTCCGCACTGTTCAATGTGCTGTCCCAACTGAATGCTCAAAAAGAGACCTTGTCACTCCCGATGACAACAGCCCTGGATGAGCTGAACCAAAGTGCGGCGCGGGCCGGAATGAAAATGTTCTGGCTCAATAACACCGAAGAGGCCGAGCATTTTCTGACCATAGCCTCGGCCGCCCAGTTTCCTGAGTGTCAGTTCAGCATGGCCACGTGTAACGTTTACCGAGACGGCATCTGGCACAGCGAGCACGGAAAACTGTCTTCTTACGCCAGTGAAGAAACCAAGAAATGGCTGAAACTCGCCGCAGCGCAGAACTACATTCCGGCACTTATACAGTTGGGGGATACCGAGTCGCTGGAAACAGCCAAGACACTGGTGAGCACGTTCCCGGCGTATAAAGAGCCAGAAGGTATGTACTACCAGTACCTCATCACCGATGACGTCAGCTGGCTGGAAAAATCCGCCGCCGCCGGCTTTAGCCTGGCCCAGTTCAAACTCGCCGAACAGTATCAACGCCACCCGAAATTGATTGCTAACGACGCACTGCGCCTGGCGCGAATCGAAGAGCTGTATCAAGAATCTGCCGACGCAGGCCTGCCATTGGCGCTGTACGCACGGGTCTTCTTTGGGGACTCCACCGCCAGCATGGCGGAAAAGCGCACTCGCCTTGCCCGGCTGGCCGACTTGGGCCACGTGGAGGCGATGATGGAATATGGGCATGCACTCGCTAACATGCCATTGCGCGAGCGTCCCGCACCGGACGAGGACGGTAGCGAACCGCCTTTTACAAACCCATACGGGTTGGAAAAAAACCTCCCCCTCGCCTACGCCCTGTTGAAGCACGTCCAAAAAAGCATGCCGGCCCCTATCCCACCAAGGCTTCCAGCGGACATCCATAAGATCGAAATGCGCATGAACCTGGAAGATCACGAACAGGCAAAACTGGCGTTGGCCGCCGTTGAAAGCAACACGCCACAGCTGTTCGTTCGCCTGGAGGAGTTGATCATTCCGGGCACCGCGAAATAGCGATCCCCTGGCGTATTGACCGATTGATCTTGCGCCCAATAAAAATCCCCGAACCTTTCGATTCGGGGATGTTTTCAAGCGCTAACGTTCAGTCACATTGTTACAGCACCGACTGACCGCTCAACGCCAGGTCCAGCAGCTCACGGTTGGCCACCGCATACATGGCGTAGTCCGTGCCGACCGCAGCACGGATCTCCACCATCATCGCGACCCAACGATCGGCCATGTCCTTGTGCTGCTCAAGCCACAGGGCCACGCGGGCTTCCATGTCTTCTGGCGCGTCGGCCATTTGCAGGACGGAGATGGTAATCGCGCGTTGCTGCCAGTCCACATCATCGCGGAACGCTTCGCGGGCCTGGGCCTGCCAGTTGTTGGCCACCGGCAGATCGCTGATCTGCTGCAGGTACCACGGCAGGTCCAGGGCGCTGCCGACGGCGAAGTAGGCCTTGGCCACTTCGGCGGCGTCGTGCCCGGTGACGTCGGCGGCTTCGATGATCGGCAGCAAGGTGTACAGGTGGGTAGTGCCTGCAACCATGCGCGCCAACAGCTCAGGCACGCCCGCTTCGGTGTAGGCCTGGTAGCGGTTCTGCCAACCTTCGCGGGTCGGGCCTTCCAGCAGTTCGTCGAGCTTGAGGCCCAACGCGGCCAGGTGCGGACCGAAGTGCGCGGTGTCACGGCCAGCGTCCTGCTCGTTGCGACGGCTGCGCAGGAACCAGCGCGTAGCGCGGCGGCCCAGGCGCATCAGTTCGTCCATCAACTGCAATTGCACGTCAGCGGAGACCTGGTGGTCCAGCGCTTCGATCTGACGGAACCAGTGCGGGAGATGGAAGATGTCACGCACGATCACATAAGCGCCCGCCACGTTCGCCGGGCTCATGCCGGTCGACTCTTTGAGTCGTTGAACGAAGGTGATGCCCATGTGGTTGACCAGGTCGTTGGCGATCTGGGTGCTGACGATCTCGCGCTTGAGGCGGTGACGACGCATGGCCTCGGAGAACTTGGCCACCAGGCTCGGTGGGAACGCGGTCTCCATGTCACGGGTCAGGTACTCGTCATCCGGCACCAGCGACTTGAGCAGCGCTTCCTTGAGGTCGATCTTGCTGTACGAGATCAGCACCGACAGCTCCGGACGGGTCAGGCCCTTGCCGTTCGCGGCGCGCTCCACAAGCTGCTCCTCGGTCGGCAGGTACTCGATGGCGCGGTCCAGCTTGCCACGGCCTTCCAGGTCGCTCATCAGGCGCTTGTACTCGGCGGCACGCTCGTAGGCACGGCGCGCTGCCAGGGACAGGGCCTGGGTCTGCTTGTAGTTGTTGCCCAACACCAGGTGGCCGACTTCGTCGGTCATGCTCGCCAGCAACTGGTTGCGCTGCTTGTCGGTCATGTCACCGGCCTGCACCACTTCGTTGAGCAGGATCTTGATGTTCACTTCGTGGTCGGAGCAGTCCACGCCACCGGCGTTGTCGATGAAGTCGGTGTTGGAACCGCCGCCATTGAGGCCGAACTCCACACGACCCAGCTGGGTCATGCCCAGGTTACCGCCCTCGCCCACCACCTTGCAGCGCAGCTCGTTACCGTTCACGCGCAGCGCATCGTTGGCCTTGTCGCCGACATCGGCGTGGCTTTCGGTGCTGGCCTTGACGTAGGTACCGATACCGCCGTTCCACAACAGGTCCACCGGCGCCTTGAGCAAGGCGTTCAGCAGTTCGGTCGGGGTCAGCTTGTCGGCCGAGATGTCGAAGCGTTCTTTCATCTGTGGCGAGATGGCAATGCTCTTCGCGCTGCGCGAGAAGATACCGCCGCCTTCGGACATGATGCTGGTGTCGTAGTCGGTCCAGGCCGAACGCGGCAGCTCGAACATGCGCTGACGCTCGACGAAGCTGGTCGCCGGGTTCGGGTTTGGATCGATGAATATATGCAAGTGGTTGAAGGCCGCGACCAGTTGCAGCTTGTCGGACATCAACAGGCCGTTACCGAACACGTCGCCGGCCATGTCGCCGACGCCCACGACCGTGATGCTGTCTTCCTGCACATTGATGCCGCGCTCACGGAAGTGACGCTGCACACCGACCCACGCGCCTTTGGCGGTGATGCCCATTTTCTTGTGGTCGTAACCGGCGGAACCACCGGAAGCGAACGCATCACCCAGCCAGAAGCCGTAGTCGATGGCGATACCGTTGGCGATGTCGGAAAAGGTTGCCGTGCCTTTGTCCGCTGCCACGACCAGGTACGGGTCATCGCCGTCATGACGCACGACGTTGGCCGGCGGCACCAGGGCGCCGTCCTTCAGGTTGTCGGTGATGTCCAACAGCCCGGAAATGAAGATGCGGTAGCAGGCGATGCCCTCGGCCGCGATCTCGTCCCGGCTGCCGCCCAATGGCAGGCGACGCGGCAGGAAGCCGCCCTTCGCGCCCACAGGCACGATCACCGAGTTCTTCACTTGCTGGGCTTTTACCAGGCCAAGCACTTCGGTGCGGAAGTCTTCTTCACGGTCGGACCAACGCAGGCCGCCGCGCGCGACGTTGCCAAAGCGCAGGTGCACGCCTTCGACGCGTGGCGAGTACACGAAGATTTCAAACTTCGGCACTGGCTTAGGCAGCTCAGGAATCGCGTGCGGGTTGAACTTGAAGCTGAAGTACGACTTGTTCTGGCCGTTGGCGTCGGTTTGGTAGAAGTTGGTGCGCAGGGTGGCCTTGATCAGGTCCAGGTAGCGACGCAGGATGCGGTCTTCGTTGAGCACCTGAACATCGTCCAGGGCGGTGAGGATCGCTTGCTCCAGGCGTTGCTGCTTGTCTTCCAGGTCTTCGGCGGTGAGCTTGCGCGCCAGATAGAAGCGGGTCTTGAACAACCGGGTCAACTCGCGGGCGATGTCGGTGTGGTTGTTCAGGGTGCTGGCGATGTAACCCAGGTCGAAGCCCAGGCGGATCTGCTTCAGGTAACGGGCGTAGGCACGCAGCAGCGCGACGTCGCGCCATGGCAGGCCGGCGGTGAGTACCAGGCGGTTGAACGCATCGTTCTCGGCGTCGCCATGCACGATGTGCACGAACGCGTCTTGCAGGGTGTCGTTAAGCTGCTGGATATCCAGGTTCACGCCTTCGGCGGCAATGAACGCAAAATCATGGATCCAGAACTCACGACCATTGGCGTGACGCAGGCGGTACGGGAATTCGCCCAGCACGCGCAGGCCGAGGTTTTCCAGGATCGGCAACACGTCGGACAGCGCCAGCGGGGTGTCCGCATGGTAGAGCTTGCAATGCAGCTCGCGCTGGCCGGAAACCTGGCCCAGCGGCTGGTAGAAGCTCATGACCAGCGGGTTGGCTTCGGTCAGGCTGAGCAAATGCTGCATGTCGACCACAGCCGAATGCGCGGCAAAACGCTCGCGGTAGCCCGCCGGGAAGCCTTTCGGGAAGTCGGCCAGCACGTTGGTGCCGTGCGCTTCGCCAAAGCTTTCCACGACCAGGTTGGAGTAGTCGTCCTGCCAGCTGCGGCAGGCCTGCACCACTTCTTTTTCCAGTTGCAGCGGGTCGATGTCCAGGCGGTTCTTCGGGTCTACCCGCAGAATCAGCTGCACACGGGCCAGCACGGATTCGGAGAAGAAGGTCCAGAATTCGCAGTCCGAGGCCTTCAGGCGATCCATCAGCACTTGCTGGATCTTCTGGCGCACTTCGGTGGAATAGATGTCGCGCGGCACGTAGGCCAGGCAGTAGCAGAAACGACCGTACGGGTCTTTGCGCAGGAACACGCGGATCTTGTTGCGCTCCTGGATCTGCACGATCGACATCACGGTGCTGAACAGCTCGTCGACCGGGGTCTGGAACAGGTCGTCACGCGGCAGCACTTCCACGACCTGAGCCAGTTCCTTACCCAGGTGAGCCTTGGGTTGGAAGCCGGAACGGCGTTCGATTTCCGCGACCTTGCGACGGATATACGGAATGACCCGCACGCTTTCGCCATACACCGACGAGGTGTACAGGCCCATGAAACGGTGTTCCTTGATGACCTTGCCGTCGGCGCTGATCTCACGGATCGACACGTAGTCCGGATACGCCGGACGGTGTACACGGCTTGGGTGCGCGGCCTTGGCGAACGACAGCACGGTCGGCTCACGCAGGTAGGCCACGGCGTAGTCTTCGATGCGCAGGTCGTCGGCGGTGAGACCGGCGCGCAGCAGCTTGGTCAGACCGAGGAAGGAATCGGCGTCATATTCGATATGACCGCCATCCGCCTCGTCACGTACCACGAATTCTTCATAGCCGAGGAAGGTGAAGTGGTTGCCCACCAGCCATTCCAGGAAGTTCTTGATCTCGGCTTTTTCTTCGCCGTCGATGCTGAACGGGCTGGCGTCAATACCGGCCAGCAGGTCCTGGACCTTGGCTTTCATCGGTTCGAAGTCGGCCACGGCCACGCGCACTTCGCCCAGTACCTGCTCAAGCTCTTTGCTCAGCACGTTCAGTTCGGCGGCATTGGCGCAACGGTCGATTTCCAGGTACATCAGCGATTCTTGCTGGACACCGTCGCCCTGGGTGCCTTTGGGCAGGATTTCCAGCAACTCGCCCTTGGCGCCACGGCGTACGCTGAGCACGGTGGTCTGCAGGGTGTGGATGCTGTAGCCACGGCGGTTCAGCTCGGTACGTACCGAGTCCACCAGGAATGGCAGGTCATGGTGCAGCACTTCGACCGCGGTGTGGGTCGACTGCCAGCCATGACGTTCGTAATCGGGGTTGTAGACCCGCACTTGCGGTTGGGTGTGGTCAAAGCGCTCAAGCAGGCGCCAGGCAGACAGGGTGCAACCGGCCAGGTCGGAAAGGCGACGCTGGGTCAGTTCGTCCAGGGAAATAATGCCGAAGAATTGCTCAGCGAACAGCGCCACTTGTGGCAGTGCCTGTTCACTGATGTGCTGCGCCAGTGCCGCTTGCAGTTGATGCTGGAAGTCGGCCTTGCTGGCTGCGGTGAAGAACGCCATCTGTGGTACTCCGCTTGGGCTTGTTATTGATGGAAGCGTCGCGTGTTATCCCCTTGCGGGGAGACCGTCAGCTCTGTTCGCTGGTAACGATGATAAACACCATAAACGAATCAGGGTGACAGGTGGGTGAAGCTGGACAAGACAGTCAGGTCACATACAACTTCCACTGGAGGTACACCTTGCCAGGCGACGGTACGACGGGCAGGTCAGACTCCCGGCACAGGGCACATCCGTTGCGCAGCTTAACGAGTGTAGGAAGCCCGCTGCTTGCGGTGCTGCGACATATTCGGTCATCGGTAAGCAGGGTTGGGGTTGCGACTTGGGCAACCCGGATTTCAGGGCACTAAAACCAGCTATTTTCCTGGCCCCGAGTACCGAAAATGACTGGTATTGACTGTCAGGTCATGCACGAGGTCTGACACAGGATGCAGCACAAAATTCGCTGCAATGGCACAATTGCCCGCATCACGCCCTACCCCAGACAGGATTCCCCATGCTGCAGCTGAAAACCGACGCCCTTATGGTTACACCGTGCGACGAAGAAGAAGACAACATGGCCATGCTCTGCTGTCACGGTAAAGGCGGCGAGATGTTCATGCTGACCCGCTACCCGGATGAAGACGAAGTGGAGCTGACCTGGGATTACGAGCCGTCGACCCTGGATGGGCTGAAGGTCACGCTGAGTGATACCACCCTGCTGATCGAATTGGCTGCCGGGGATGCCGATGCCCTGGGTGGCAAGGACCAATTGCAGATCACCCACGCCACGGCCGCCTCCGACCTGACCGAGGTGGAGCAAACCCTGCAAAACATCCTCAACGGCACCGGCACCCTAACCCGGATTTAAATCACTTTGTAGTGAGCGGGCTTGCCCCGCGCTGGGTGGCGAAGCCGCCCCAAATCCAGGCGCTTCACATTCACCTGACACACCGTGGCGGTCCCACTGGGGTGGCTTCGCCACCCAGCGCGGGGCAAGCCCGCTCACTACACACCCAGTCCAGCCCTCATTCCTAGCGGACACACAAATTTCCTACAAGTTTTGCCAAAAATACCCGTCACGCCGTTAGTCGCCACACCCCTCCATGCATTAAAGTAAGCCTCCCTAGCCCGGCGTTTGCTCTCGATCACCGGGCTCATCTTTCCAGGAACCGTCATCGATGGAACATCGTGAAGCGCTGCTTGCGCTGCGAACCTTTCTTTCTACGCAGATTCTCGGCCAGGAAAAACTCATCGATCGCCTGCTGATCGCGCTGCTCGCCGACGGCCATATGCTGGTGGAAGGCGCACCGGGCCTGGCCAAGACCAAGGCCATCAAAGAGTTGGCTGAAGGCATCGAAGCGCAGTTCCATCGTATCCAGTTCACCCCCGACCTGTTGCCAGCCGACATCACCGGCACCGAGATCTATCGCCCGGAAACCGGCAGCTTCGTGTTCCAACAGGGGCCGATCTTCCACAACCTTGTGCTGGCGGACGAAATCAACCGCGCGCCGGCCAAGGTGCAGTCGGCACTGCTGGAAGCCATGGCCGAGCGCCAGGTCAGCGTCGGGCGCAGCACCTACGACTTGTCGCCGCTGTTCCTGGTGATGGCCACGCAAAACCCCATCGAGCAGGAAGGCACCTACCCGCTGCCCGAAGCCCAGCTCGACCGCTTCCTGATGCACGTAAAAATCGGTTTCCCGGACGCCGCCGTCGAGCGGCGCATCCTGCAACAGGCCCGTGGCGAAGCGCTCAACGGCGAAACCAAGCCTGAGCGCCGCGTCAGCCAGCAAGCGATCTTCGCCGCGCGCAAGGAAATCCTCGGCCTGTACATGGCTGATGCGGTGGAGGAGTACCTGGTGCAACTGGTCATGGCCACCCGTACCCCGGCCAAGTTCGACCCGGAAATGGCCGAGTGGATCGCCTACGGCGCCAGCCCACGCGGCTCCATCGCCCTCGACCGCTGTGCCCGCGCCCATGCCTGGCTGGCCGGTCGCGACTTCGTCAGCCCGGAAGATATCCAGGCGGTGCTGTTCGACGTGCTGCGCCATCGCATCATTCTGTCGTTCGAAGCCGAAGCCGCGGGCATTGACCAGGACCGTGTGGTGCAACGTATTCTCGACGTCGTTGCCGTCGCTTGAACCCCATGAATGCCAGCGACGGGATCCGCGTCACGCTCAGCGAATTGATCGAGATGCGCCACCGCGTGCGCGAAGTACAGCTGTTTTCCACGCCGAGCCAACGCAGCCCGCTGATCGGCCTGCACCACTCCAAGCTGCGCGGACGCGGGGTGGACTTCGACCAGGTGCGCGTGTACCAGGCCGGCGACGATGTGCGCACCATCGACTGGCGCGTGACGGCGCGGACCCAGGAGCCGCACACCAAGCTGTTCCATGAAGAGCGCGAGCGGCCGATTTTTATCATGGTCGAGCAAAGCTGCCGGCTGTTTTTCGGCTCGGGGCAGATGTTCAAGTCGGTGCTGGCGGCCCAAGCGGCCAGCCTGATTGGTTGGGCGGCGCTGGAGCACAACGACCGGGTCGGTGGCCTGGTGTTTGGCGACAGCGAGCACTACGAAATCAAGCCCCGGCGCAGCAAGCAGAGCCTGCTGCAATTGCTCAATCGCCTGGTGCGAGTGAACCAGAGCCTGAACACCGAAAGCCGCCCCGAAGCCGACGCCTTGGGCATGGCCCTGCGCCGTGGCCGCGAAGTGTTGCGCCCCGGCAGCCTGGTGATCGTGATCTGCGATGAACGCGCACTCACCGAAGGTGCCGAGCAGCAATTGAGCCTGTTGTCACGGCATTGCGACCTGCTGCTGTTGCCGATCTCCGATCCGCTGGACCACGCCCTGCCCGCTGCCGGGCTGCTGCGCTTTGCCGAACGCGGCGCCCAGCTGGAACTGGACACACTGAACTACGATTTGCGGCAGGCCTACAAAGCCCAGGCCGAAGGGCGCATCGCCCGCTGGGAACTGCTTGCACAGAAACTGCGAATCCTGCTGATGCCGTTAAGTACCCAAAGCGAAATGGTCGAGCAACTGCGCGAATACCTCAACCCGCAACGCCCGGTTAAAAAGCAATGAGCAGCCTCGACCAGCTGCAACCGCTGATCGCGCCGCCGGCCATCGGTTTCTGGCCGCCTGCGCCGGGTTGGTGGCTGTTGCTGCTGGTGATTCCATTGCTCGGCTGGGGGCTGTGGTCACTGCGCCGCTTCCTGCCCGCACGGCGCCCCATCGCCCGCGCCGAACAACCGCTGGACCCGCTGCGCATCGCCGCCCTGGCGGAACTGGCGCTGATGCCCAAACCCTACGATGGCGCCCCCGCCGGGGCCTGGCTGCAGCAACTCAACGGGCTGCTCAAGCGCCTGTGCCGCAATGACTACCCCTACAGCCAAAGCCATACGTTAAATGGTCGCAAATGGCTGGCGTTCCTGGATAACCGCTGCCCGGCCGCGGGCCTGACGCGCTGGATGGTGCTGGTAGAAGGCGCCTACAAACCCGAATGCAAACTCGACGACAAGGCCATCGCCGGCCTGACCCAAGCGGTCGACACCTGGATCCGCAAACATGTTTGAGTTCGCCTGGCCGTGGGTCTTCGTCCTGTTGCCATTGCCCTGGTTGATGCGCCTGGTGCTGCCGACAGCCGACAGCGGCGAGCCCGCCTTGAAAGTCAGCTACCTCAGCGACCTCGAAGGCCTGGCCCGTCGCCGCGCCCGTGTCAACCTGCCCGGCTGGCGCCAGCAAGCGCCGTTCGTGGTGTTGTGGTTGCTGCTGCTGACCGCCGCCGCGCGCCCGGAATGGCTGGGCGAGCCGTTGCCGATCGCCGCCAGTGGCCGCGACCTGCTGGTGGCGGTGGACGTGTCCGGCTCCATGGATTTCCCCGACATGAATTGGCAGGGCGAAGACGTAAGTCGCTTGAGCCTGGTCAAACACCTGCTCGGCGATTTCCTTGAAGGTCGCGAAGGGGATCGCGTCGGCCTGATTCTGTTCGGCAGCCAGGCCTACCTGCAAGCGCCGCTGACCTTCGACCGCCGCACCGTGCGTACCTGGCTGGATGAAGCGCGGATCGGCATTGCCGGTAAAAACACCGCGATCGGCGATGCCATTGGCCTGGCCCTGAAACGCCTGCGCCAGCGTCCGGCGCAGAGCCGCGTGCTGATCCTGGTCACCGACGGCGCCAACAATGCCGGGCAGATCGACCCGCTGACCGCCGCGCGCCTGGCCGCCGAAGAAGGCGTAAAAATCTACCCGATCGGCATCGGCGCCGACCCGGAACAAACCGGTTCCCTGGGTATCCTCGGCGTCAACCCGAGCCTGGACCTCGACGAACCGGCGCTCAAAGCCATCGCCGAGGCCACCGGTGGCCAGTATTTCCGTGCCCGTGATGGCGAAGAATTGCAGGCCATCAAGGCAACCCTCGACACCCTCGAACCCGTCGAGCAACAGCCCACCCAGGCACGCCCGGCGCTGGCGCTGTACAGCGCGCCGCTGGCCCTGGCGTTGGTACTGAGCATGCTGCTGGTGATTCAAGAACGCTGGCCGAACAACGCCTTGCAACGGTTGTTCAACAAATGGTCGAGCAAGGGGATTTTCCTGCAACAACACCCGGAATGGCGCCAACGCCTTAAACGCCTGCGCTTGCGGAGGCGTCGATGATCGACCTCTGGCCGCACTGGTTCCGCCCCTGGTGGCTGTTGCTCCTGCCGTTGCTCGGCTGGTTGCTGTGGCAACTGTGGCACCGGCAAAAGCGCGCCGGGCGCTGGCAGGTGATCCTGCCCCCGGCCTTCCACGCTGTGTTACTCAGTGGTGGCAACGGCCGTGAGAGCAAATCGCCCTGGGTGGTGCTCGGCATTGCCTGGCTATTGGCGGTGCTGGCGTTGCTCGGCCCCAGCTGGCAAAGAGTCGAGCAGTCCAGCCAGAAGCCGTCCGACCCGTTGGTGGTGCTGCTGGAACTGACCCCGGAAATGCTCGCCACCGACAGCCCGCCGAACCGCTTGGAGCAGGCGCGGCGCAAGCTGTACGACCTGTTGCAGGCGCGCACCGATGCGCAAACCGCCATCGTCGTGTACGCCGGCAGCGCCCACACCCTGGTGCCGTTATCGGATGACCTCGGCACCAGCCGCAACTTGCTGGAAGCCTTGCGCCCGTCGATCATGCCCGAGCCCGGCCACCGTGCCGACCTGGCTGTCGAGAAAGCCCTGGGCCTGCTCAAGCAAGGTGGCCTCGGCCAGGGTCGCCTGCTGCTGATTGGTTCCTCGCTGTCCAAACAGGAACGCCAGGGCATCCGCCTGCTGCTGCAAAGCGGCCAGGCGCCGGCCCTGTCGATCCTCGGCATCGGCAGCCGTGAAGGCACGCCGGTGACCCAGGAAAACGGTGAGTTTCTCAAGGACGAGCAAGGCGCAATCCTGGTGCCACGCCTCGACAGCCCCACCTTGAAGGCCTTCGCCAGTGAAATGAGCGGCCGCTACCGTGCTGCGCGCCTGGACGACAAGGACCTGCGCCAACTCGGCGTGCTGGACCCGCCGCAAGCCTTGCGCAACGACGGTCAACTGCTGCACCTGGACACCTGGGCTGACCAGGGTTACTGGCTGCTTCTGCCATTATTGCTGCTCGCCGCCTGCGCCGGGCGGCGTGGCTGGTTGTTCTGCCTGCCGCTGCTGCTGTTGAGCGCACCGCAACCCAGCTATGCCTTCGGCCTGCAGGATTTGTGGCTGCGTCCCGACCAGCAAGGCCAGTACCTGCTGAAGAAAAAACGCCCCGCCGAAGCCGCCGAGCATTTCGAAGACCCGCAGTGGCAAGGCGTAGCGCTGTACGAAGCCGGCAACTATGCCGAAGCCATCAAGCGTTTCGCCGAGGGCAATGACGCCTACTCCCACTACAATCGGGGTAATGCCCTGGCCAAGTCCGGTGAACTGGAAGCGGCGATCGACGCCTACGAGCAGGCCCTGGAAGCCCAGCCCGACCTTCAACCCGCGTTGAAAAACAAAGCGCTGGTGGAAACCCTGATGCAGGAACAGGCACAGCCGGAGCCAAGCAAACCTGCCGAAAACGAGGATGACGAAACCACCCAACCCGGCCAAACTGCGCAGCCGGGCGCCAGCGGGCAAAGCACCACGGGCGGCGAGCAGTCGTCCCAAGGCCAGGGTGAAGCCGGCACCGGTGACACCCAAACCGGCAATACGCCGCAAACCGCAGGCAATGAAGTACCGGGCAGCGAACTGGGCGACGAACACACCACCACCCCGCCGTTGCGCCCCACTGACGCCAGCCTCGACGGTGAACATCGCCAGGCCCTGGAGCAATGGCTGCAGCAGATCCCGGATAACCCCGGCGAACTGCTGCGCCGCAAATTCTGGTACGAACAGCAACAACATCAGGACAAGACGCGATGAGCCGCCGCACCACCCTACTGTTCCTGCTCGCCCTGTCGACAGGCCATGCCCAGGCGGCGAACCTGGTGGCCAGCGTCGACCGCAGCCGCGTCAATTCCGGAGAAACAGTGGAATTGACGGTGGAGTCCAGCGATGTCACGCAGTTCGGCAAGCCCGACCTGTCGCCGCTGGATGCGCAGTTCGAAGTCAGCGGCACCCGCCAGATCAACCAACTCACCACGTTGGACGGCGATAACCACGCCACCACGCGCTGGATCATCACCCTGCTGCCCAAGGAAAACGGCACGGTGGTCATCCCGCCCCTGCAAGTGGGCGAGTACAAGACCCAGCCGATCAGCCTGCAAGTGGTGGAAACCGCCAGCCAGAACACCGCCGCCGAACTGGCGCCGGTGTTCGTCGAGGCCAACCTCGACCAGTCCAGCGTCTACGTCCAGGCCCAGGCGCTGCTGACCGTGCGCGTGTACCACTCGGTGTCGCTGTATGACGACAGCAGCCTCACGCCCTTGCAGATTGCCGATGCACGCGTGGAGCAGTTGGGCGAGTCGCGCACCTACGAGAAGGTCATCAACAGCATCCGCCATGGCGTGATCGAAACCCGCTACGCGATCTACCCGCAGCACAGCGGCACCCTGGAGGTCCCCGCGCAGACGTTCAGCGCAACCCTGGTGGAATCGCGCCCGCCGCAGGAAAACACCCTGCAAGGCACCAAGCCCGGCAAGCTCATCCATGTCAGCTCTGCGCCGTCGCCGCTGACGGTCAAGCCCAAGCCCGCGCTGTATCCCGCCGATACGCCTTGGTTGCCGGCACGCAGCCTGACCCTGAGCGAAAACTGGAACCCGGAGCCTGAGCATGTGCAGGTCGGCGACTCCCTGACCCGTAGCCTCACGGTCAAGGCCGAAGGCCTGTCCAGCGCGCAATTGCCCGCCCTGCCCAGCACCGACATCAACGGCCTGCGCCGCTACCCGGACCAACCGGTGCTCGGCAACCAGACCAGTGACCGCGGCCTGATCGGCAGCCGCGAAGACCGCGAAGCGCTGGTGCCGACCCGCGCCGGCGCACTGGAATTGCCTGCCGTGGACCTGGTGTGGTGGAACACCCATGAAGACCACCTTGAGCGCACCAGCTTGCCGGCCCGCACGTTGCAGGTCGCCATCAACCCGAGCCTGGCCGTGGATACCCCCGCCACGCCGACCGTGATCACCGCCCCGGACGATGAACGCCTGTGGCTGTGGCAACTGAGCACATTGATCCTCGCCTGCACGACCCTGCTGGGTTTTGGCCTGTGGTGGCGCGCACGTCGGCAACCGGCCGTGCAACGCGCCGCGCAAACCGGCCCGAGCCCGCGCACCTTGCTCGACGACCTCAAGCGCGCCACCCAAGCCAACGACCCCCAGGCCACCCGCCAGGCCCTCGATGCCTGGGCGCGGCAACAGCCGGAAACCCTGGCGGACATGGCGGCGCGGTTCGTGCCGCTGTCGGATGCGCTTGATGGGTTGAATGGCGCGCTGTACAGCGAGAGCGGGCATTTCTGGCTGGGCGAAGACCTGTGGCGCGCGGTCAAGGCCATTCCGGTGGCTGAGCGTGAACTGGACCCGGCGACCGATACCACCAGTTTGCCGCCGCTGTATCCCAAATAGTCCACTCTAAAACGTCTTGTGTGGTGAGCCGGCCTGTTGTGGTGAGCGGGCTTGTTGGGGTGAGCTGGCTTACTGTGGTGAGCGGGCTTGCCCCGCGCTGGGCTGCGAAGCGGCCCCCATCCAGACGACTCAATCATTCAGCCAGACCTCATTGGCAGGTTTTGGGGCTGCTGCGCACCCCAGCGCGGGGCAAGCCCGCTCACCACAGTAAGCCCGCTCACCACAACAAGCCCTCTCACCACAGTAAGCCCGCTCCCCACAACAGCGCTGCGCAATCAATCTCTACGTTGCGTCTTGGATGGTTAAAAGGCCCCCTCCCACATTGAATCTGTGTCGCCTGGGGGCAGCATGGTCGCATTACAGGTAAACTCCCCTCCTTTTCATCTTTTCTACGGAGTTCGCCTTGCGTCTGTTTCACACCTCCGACTGGCACCTGGGCCAAAACCTCCATGGCCAGGAACGCGACTTCGAACACGCCTGTTTCCTCGAGTGGCTGCTGGGCCAACTCAACGCCCATAGCCCGGATGTACTGCTCATCGCCGGCGATATTTTCGACACGGTCAACCCACCGCTCAAGGCGCAGGAGCGGCTGTATGACTTCATCATCAGCGCCCATGAACAAAACCCGAAGCTGACCATCGTGATGATCGCCGGCAACCACGACTCCGGCTCGCGTATCGAACTGCCCGCGCCGCTGATGCGCCGTCTGCGCACCCACGCCCTCGGCCGGGTGTTGTGGCTGGATGATGGCGAACTCGACGCCGAGCGCCTGCTTATCCCGCTGCCGGATGCCAAAGGCAAGGTCGCCGCGTGGTGCCTGGCGCTGCCGTTCCTGCGGCCGGCGGAAGTCACCGGCGCGCACCTGGGTGACGATTACCTGCGCGGTATCGGCCAGGTCCATGAATGGCTGATCGCCGCCGCCAACGCCAAACGCAAAAAAGGCCAGGCGCTGATTGCCATCAGCCATGCGCACATGGCCGGTGGTTCGGTGTCGGAAGACTCCGAACGCAGCCTGATCATCGGCAATGCCGAGGCGCTGCCGGCCAGTCTGTTCGATAGAAGCGTCGCGTACGTCGCCCTCGGCCACTTGCACAAGCCGCAAAAGGTCAATGGCGAAGAACGCATTCGCTACAGCGGTTCGCCGATTCCGCTGTCGTTTTCCGAAATCGGCTACAAGCATCAGATCCTTGACGTGACGTTCCAGGGCCAATGCCTGGTGAGTGTCGAACCGCTGCTGATCCCCCGCTCGGTCGACCTGCAACGCCTGGAAGCCGCGCCCCTGGCCGACATCCTCAAGGCGTTGGCCGAGTTGCCGGACGTCGACCTGCTCGCCGAGACCCAGCGCCACCCCTGGCTCGAAGTCCGTGTGCGTCTCGACGAGCCGCAGCCCGACCTGCGCCAGCAGATTGAAACTGCGCTGCAAGGCAAGGCCGTGCGCCTGGTGCGCATCGCCGCCGAATACGCCGGCAAGCGCGGCAGCGACGACACCTGTGAGGAGCGCCTGATCGAACTCGACCAGCTCACGCCCCAGGAATTGTTCAGCCGCGCCTGGCAGGACAGCTACGGCAGTGAAGTGGATGAACAAACCTTGAAGGACTTCGCCGTGCTGCTCCAGGAAGTGCAACAGGAGGGCGAACAGCCATGAAGATCCTCGCCATCCGCCTGAAAAACCTCGCCTCCCTGGCCGGACCGTTCGAGATCGACTTCACCGCCGAGCCCCTGGCCAGTGCCGGTTTGTTTGCCATCACCGGGCCGACCGGCGCCGGTAAAAGCACCTTGCTCGATGCCTTGTGCCTGGCGCTGTTTGGCGCGGTGCCCCGCCTGGGCGATACCGGCCAGGCGAAGATGCCGGATGCCGACAGCGATATTTCCATCGGCGACCCGCGCACCCTGCTGCGACGCGGCACGGGCGGCGGTTATGCTGAAGTGGATTTTGTCGGCGTCAGCGGCCGTCGCTACCGGGCACGCTGGGAAGCCAACCGCGCCCGCGACAAGGCCAGCGGCAAGTTGCAGAACAGCCGCCAGAGCCTGATCGACCTGGACAGCGATCAACTGCTGGCCAGCCAGAAAACCGAATACAAGACCCAGCTGGAACTGTCCCTGGGCCTGAACTTCGAACAATTCACCCGCGCCGTGTTGCTGGCGCAAAGCGAGTTCAGCGCGTTCCTCAAGGCCAATGACAACGAGCGCAGCGAGCTGCTGGAAAAGCTCACCGATACCGCGCTTTACACCCAGCTCGGGCGGCGCGCCTTTGACAAGGCCAAAGACGCCAGGGACGCGCACAAGCAGTTGCAGGACCAGGCCACCGGCGTGGTGCCCTTGGCCGCCGAAGCCCGCGCCGAACTGGATCAGCAATTCGACGCGGCGCAACAACAGCTCAAGGCCCAGCAGGCCCAGCTCAAGCAGTTGGAGCTGCAGCACACGTGGCTCAAGGAGCTGCGCGAATGGCAGGAACGCCAACTCGCCGCGACCGAACAGCTGCAGCGCGCGCAGGCGGAGTGGGACACCCAGGCCCCGCAACGCCAGGACCTCAGCCGCCTGGAGCAGTTGGCACCGCAACGTCATCAGTTCGCGCGCCAGGCGGAACTCAATACCGTGCTGGCCCCGTTGGCCGAGCAGATTCAATCGCATAGCCAACAACAGGCCGAACTGCATACCCGCCAGGAACAGGCACAGCAGCAACAGGCCAGCGCGCAAACCGCATTGGCTGCGGCCTTGAAACATCAAGGCGACGCGGCGCCACTGCTGCGTCAGGCGTTCGAAGAACAGAGCACCCTCGCCCACTTGACCAAAGCGCTGGCCAAGCGCACCGAGGACAAACAACAGCACGAAACGGCCTGCGCCGAAGGCCAGTCCCAGCTCAACGGCTTGCTGGAAAAACAACGCCAAGTCGCCGAACGCCTGCAACGCCTGGCGACCGAGCTTGATCGCAGCGCTGCCCTCGCCCCGCTGAGCGATGCCTGGTCCGCCTACCGCGATCGCCTGCAACAGCTGATGTTGATCGGCAATCGCTTGAACAAAGGCCAGGCAGAACTGCCGCAATTGGAACAGCGCGCCACCGCCGCCGTCGAACAGTTCACTCAGCAACGCGAGGCCCTGGACCTGCTGTACCAGGAAGCCGGTGCCGAGCCGCACGCCGTGGCCGAGCAGATCCAGTTGCTCGCCAGCCTGCTGCAGGACAATCGCAAGCAACAACGTGCCTTCGAAGACCTGACGCGCCTGTGGGACAGCCAGCAACAGCTGGATCAGCAAGCCAGCGCATTGACGCAAAAGCTCACCGATGCCCAACAGCAGCGCGAGCAACTGAACCAGACCGGCCTGCACACCAAGGCTGAACTGGCGATTGCCGAACAGACGCTGACCGTGACCAAGCAGCTGCTGGAACGCCAGCGGCTGGCCCGTAGCGCCAGCGTCGAGGAGTTGCGCGCGCAGTTGCAGGACGACCAACCCTGCCCGGTGTGCGGCAGTCATGAGCACCCGTATCACCAGCCCGAGGCACTGCTGCAAAGCCTCGGTCGCCATGACGAAAACGAAGAAGCCACGGCGCAGAAAGCTGTCGATACCCTCAAGGAAAAACTCACCGAGCTACGTGGCGAAGTGGGCGGTTTGATCGCCCAGCAGAAGGAATACCTGCAACAGCAGGAGCAACTGGCGACGCACCAGCAAGCACTCAAGCCCAGCCTGGAGGCGCACCCGCTGGCCGCCACATTGTTCAACCAGGACGCCGCCAAGCGCAGTGCCTGGCTAGACCAACAGCTGAGCCAACTGACCCAGAGCATCACCCAGGACGAACAACGCCAGGCTGCCCTGCTCAACCTGCAACAAAACGCCGGGCGTTTGCAGCAGCAAGTGCAAGCCGCCCAGGAAGCGAGCCAGCAGGCCCGTCAGTTGCTGGTGGACCAGCAACGCGAATTGGCCAGCGACCGTGAACGTCTTGAGCAGGAACTGAATGCCTTTACCAGCCTGTTGCCCGCCGACACCCTGGAAGGTTTACGCGCCGAGCCCGCCGCCACCTTCATGCAGTTGGACCAACAGGTCAGCCAGCGTCTTGAACAGCTGGGCCATCAACGCGATGAGTTGGCCGAGCAACAAGAGCGTCAACAGGCGATTGAGAAAGAACAGACCCATCAGCAGCATCGCCAGCAGCAACTTGAAGCGCTGGTCCAACAGGTCACCGAGCTGGCCACCCAACAACAGGCGGCTCAGCAAACGCTCAGCGCGTTGCTCGGCGAACACAGCAGCGCCGAACAGTGGCAACAGCACGTGGATCAGGCGGTGACCCTGTCACGCCAGAACGAAACCGACGCCAACCAACAACTGCAAGCGATCCACAACGCACGGCTCCAACTGACTGCCGACCTCAAGGCCCTGCACGAACGCCAGCAGGCATTGCAGGCCGAGCAACACAGCCTGGATACGCGCATCAGCGAATGGCGCGCCCTGCACCCGGAACTCGACGACGAAGGTCTCAACCGTTTGTTGGCCTACGACGACGCCCAGGTCAGCCAACTGCGCCAACAGCTGCAGCACAGCGAAAAAGCCGTCGAACAAGCCAAGGTTTTGCTGCAGGAGCGCGAACAACGCCTCGCCGAGCACCAAGCCCTGCACAACGGCAACCTCGATACCGAAGCACTCGACAGCGCCCTGGCCTCCCTCAACCAGCAATTGGCCGAGGGTGAGAAGCAGTGCGCGGAGCTGCGCGCGCGCCAATCCGAAGACCAGCGTCGCCAGGATGCCAACCAGGCCTTCGCCGAGCAGATCGCCAAGGCCTATGACGAGTGGCAACGCTGGGCACGCCTGAATGCACTGATCGGCTCGGCCACCGGCGACACCTTCCGCAAGATCGCCCAGGCCTACAACCTCGACCTGCTGGTGCATCACGCCAACGTGCAATTGCGCCAACTGGTACGTCGCTACCGCCTCAAGCGCGGTGGCAGCATGTTGGGCCTGTTGGTCATGGACACCGAGATGGGCGACGAACTGCGCTCGGTGCATTCGCTGTCCGGTGGCGAGACGTTCCTGGTGTCGCTGGCACTCGCCTTGGGCCTGGCCTCAATGGCTTCGAGTACCTTGAAGATCGAGTCGCTGTTTATCGATGAAGGCTTCGGCAGCCTGGATCCGGAATCGCTGCAATTGGCCATGGACGCGCTGGACGGCTTGCAGGCCCAAGGCCGCAAAGTCGCAGTGATTTCCCACGTGCAGGAAATGCACGAACGCATCCCGGTGCAGATTCAGGTCAAGCGCCAGGGCAATGGGCTGAGCACCCTGGAGGTCAAGTGAGCGAAGTGCTGCTGTATTCGTTCCGGCGCTGCCCGTATGCGATGCGTGCGCGCTTGGCCTTGCGCTACTCCGGCGTGCCTGTACGGATCGTCGAGGTGAGCCTCAAAGCCAAGCCGGCCGAGATGCTGGCCCTCTCACCCAAGGGCACCGTGCCAGTGTTGAGTGTGGACGGCGAGGTGATCGATGAAAGCCTGGCGATCATGCAATGGGCGCTGGCGCAGCACGACCCGGATAATTGGCTGCTGGGGGGCGACCCGGCGGTACTGGCGCTGGTGGCCGAAAACGACCAAGGCTTCAAGTATCACTTGGATCGATACAAGTACGCCGAGCGCTACCCGGAACAGCCAATGGAACATTATCGGGCCGAGGGTGAAGTGTTCTTGCAGAAGCTGGAGGGGTTACTGACAGGCCGCGCCTATTTGCTGGCCGATCACCCGAGTCTGGCAGACATGGCCCTGGCGCCGTTTGTGCGCCAATTTGCGCATGTGGATCGGGACTGGTTCGCGGCTGCGCCGTATCCCCGGTTGCAGCAGTGGTTGGAGCGGTTTCTGCAATCGCCGTTGTTTGTTGGCGTGATGGCAAAAACCTGATTGCCTCCCTCTGCTTAGCCTTCAACCAGGTTAAGCAGCCGCTCGCGGGCGATCTCAGGCTCGCCGTCCACCAACTGCACGGAGGACAGGATCGGGGCGGAATAGAGGACCAGGATGAGTGCGGCGAGTCGAAGTGCCATGCTGTCGATTCCAGGAATAAACGCGTCAATATTTGAGCGCCAAATTTAAACACATGGCAATCTGATATCAATCATTTTATTCAGCAGATGCACAAACGCCAAACCACTTGAACGAGCCAGGCTCAGTTCCAGTGGTTTGGCGTCTGCTTTTGTGCAGGTTATTGCTGAGTCTTGTGATCCAGTGCGGCGTAGAAGTTGGCGCTTTGTTGCAGGTATTTCTGGGTGTAGGCGCTGGTGCTGGATTTTTTGCCGGTGACTTCCACACTGGCGGCGGCAGGCAATGCCACAGTGGCGGAAACAGCGGAAGCAGCGATGATGGAGAAGAGGTTCAAGTTCATGTCGGTAGCCCTTGTATTCGTTTGGTTGAGTGGCCGGGGAAGGCCTTGGAACCCAACTTACGCCCGAGGGCCGAGCCTTAGAAATGCTTTGAAACAGTAGCCGCTATTAATAGAATTAATACACAGGATCAGGCCCCGCAGTGCGGGGCCTGTGGCTTATTGACGCACCAGGAACTTGAGGTCGCTGGGGGCCTCGATCGGCAATTTCTGCACGGTTTTACCCAGCAGACCGGTGTTGGGGTCGCGTTCAACCACCACGATTTCGTTACTTTTCTGGTTGGCGATCAGCAAAAACTTGCCGCTCGGGTCCAGGCTGAACTCGCGCGGGTGGTCGCCTTCCACGGAACGGCGTTGCAGTTCCTTGAGGTGCGCGGTAGCCGGGTCGATGCTGAACACCAGCAACTGATTGGCCGTGCCACGGTTGCTCACGTAGAGGAATTTGCCATCACTGGACGCATGTAGCGCGGCGCCGGCCTTGTCGGACACCGGTTGCCCGGCGGCGAAATCCACCAATTGCGTCTGGGTCAGCTGGCCATCTTTGTAGTCAAACACCGCGACCTGGGCGCTCATCTCGGTGGTCAGCCAGGCGTGTTTGCCATCGCCGCTGAACAACAGGTGACGCGGGCCGCTGCCCGGTGGCAGTTGCACCGAGGCCGGGTTGGCCGGGGTCAGTGGCAGCTCGTGGTTGGCCTTGGGGTCGTAGCGATAGGCAAACACTTTATCCGCCCCCAGGTCCTGGACAAACACGTATTTGCCGTCCGGCGACGACACCACCGAGTGCACATGGTTGGACGCCTGGCGTTCAGGATTCACCCGGCTGGCCGGGTGCCCGCTCAACTGGACGGGCGCCGACAGCTTGCCCTCGGCATCCACCGGCAGGATCGCCAGGCTGCCGCCCGGATCTTCCAGTACCGAATAGTTGGCGACAAACAGGTAGCGCCCATCAGCAGCAACGCTGGAATGGGTCGGCTCATTGCCCAGGCTTTGCACCTGATTGATCAGGGTCAGTTGGTGACTATTCGGGTCGATGCGGTAGCTGCTGACGCGCCCTACCGCGTCTTTTTGGCCTGGGCCATTCTCGTTGACCACGAACAGATGCTTCTGGTCCTTGGAGACCGTCAGCCACGATGGGTTGGCGGCCTTCGCGGCCAGCACCGGCTGACCGTTGAACTTACCCGTACGGCTGTCGAATTGCAGGCGGTAGATCCCTTCGCTGCTGCCGGCGGTGTAGCTGCCCACCAAGAGTTCATAAGTGTCGACCGGCGCGGCCTGCACCGACATGGCACCGACACTGCCGGCCATCAGCAGGGGCCAGAATTTACGCATCATCATCCGCTTGATCCTCGTCGTTATTGTTGCCGGTGAACGCGCTCATGCAGATCAGGCGGTGCTCGCCCGACTCACCGGTAAGGGTCCAGCTTTGCAAGGTGTCATCGAAGGTGGCGGCCTGTACCTGCTCCAGGCTGAAGCGCCAACGTTTCTCCGCACGGCCGTCCATGGCGGTGATCAGCAGTTTTTCGTTATCGAGTTCGAAGTCGAAGGCGTGCAGCCCGTCGATTTCAAGCATGTCGGACGTTTCCAGGACGGCAGGCAAATTCTCAGTCATCACAGTCTTTCATCAGGTTCAAAGGGCTAATCATAGGCCAGTTTGCCGCCAAGGCCTAAGACCATAACGGGCTACCGCCTCGCGGCAACGCAACCCTTTACTTTGGGCTGGCGCGTCTTTATCCCCTGTAAAGGAATACCCATGACAGACCCGAACTCGTTCCCGCCTGCACACCCAACCCGACAAGTGGTTGAGGCTCAATTTCTCACGCGACCGACAGTGCGCTCCGTCACCACGCAGTTGCTGGCCCTCCACCTGGCGGAAAAATACCCTCCCCTGACGGCTCCCCTTGATGACCTGCGGCTGGCTGTGCCCCGGGAGGGTGGCGGCCGGGCGCTGCTCCCGCTGCTGGACGTGGCGCTCACCCATATGGCGGACGGCAGCTTTCCCGACGTGTCGCCACGCGGTGGCCTGGACAGCTACTTGAGCGACGCCACCGGCACTCGGCTCCGCTACGACGCCAATGGACCTCGCGACTATGATCTGGAGGTCATCGAAGCGGTCATCAGAGAGCTGCCACTGATTCTGTTCGTCAGCTTCCAAGACGCCTTGGCCAACTATTGGAGCCAGGACAGCGACGCCGGTGGCAGCCGCTGGAAGTGGCTGGCCGTGGTGCTGCAAGGCGCGCTGCTCGACTCAGCCATTCGCCAGGTGGGCGCCAACGCCAAGTACCTGAACGTCATCAGCGCATTGAACCGCTACCCTGACCGCAGCACACGCGCCCGCCAACCCTGGCCCGATAACGCGGTCCACGCCTATACCCTGGAAACGCAGGTGACTCAGGCGGGCACTCAACTCGCCCGGCAAGCCTGCGACCTTTTGCTGGTCTGCCGCGAGCACGTCTTGCTGTGTCGCCTGTCAGGAGACGTCACGCCATTCCCCGACCTGGATGCCTTCGGCAAAGCATGGGGCGACGCCCTGCAACAGCGCTTCAGCGCCGACAAAATCACCTGGCAGCAGTACGAACCCGATGGCGATATTTTCGAAGTCCAAGCCGGGCTGATATTGAACCAGCAGTTGGAAGATCTCGCGGCCATCCAGCTTCCGGCGCGCTCCAGCGTAGAGGCGCTGGAGCAGTTGTTTGCGCGAGTCACTGATCCGGCACGGCTATTCACCCACGCATCCGCCCTGCCCTTGTCCGGCCTGCCGCGCCTCCAGGCAGCTCTTCCCGACTGGCTGAAAAACGCCAGCGCCGGTGACCGCATTGCCTACCGCCAATGCGTGCTTGAACAAGCCGGTATCCGGCGCCTGACACTCGGCGACTCAGACTTCGATGGCCTGGATACACTGCGCAGCTATGCAGCCCAGCATTTGGACCACCAACTGTGCCTGGACCGCGCCGGCGCCCTGCGCGGCCAGCGCACCTGCGATGCCGGCGCACTGGCCAGCGGGTACCGTGCCGACGACCTGGTGCTGACCTTTCACGTTGCAGTGGGCAGCCTTGAAGGCGGTTATGTCGAGCCGGTTTCCATGAGCCTGGTAGAGCTGGCGCTGAAAAACCTCTCAGGGAAACCCAAAGGCCGCCTGACACTCAGCCATCGCACCGGCAGAGCGCTGGAAGCGTGGTTGACCGCCGACTATATCCTGAGGTTGATACAGCGTGTCGACATCGGCAAAAACTACCCTGAATACCTGCGCCAAGCATTGATGAGCGACACCGAGGCGGCGCAAAAACGCCGGCAGTTGTTTCAGCAGCAGCGGCCTGTGCACCTGAAAACCCAGGCACTGGAACACAAGATCAAGGCCGAAGCGGGCCTGACGCTGCGCGGGGTTCGTTGTGTGAATGCCGTGGTCAACCTGGACCCCGCTGAGCGCCAGGTCGACGGCGACGACATCGTCATCCGCCCGCTGGCGTTTGTGCGCAAACCCGGCGCTACGGCGGACGTGGTGCAAAACATGTTCATCATCGAGCCGCTTGATACCCGGCAGGGGCCGCACCTGCTTTATCGCCCAGCCTATCGCGATTCGCTGCAGGAGTTTGCCAGCCGCGAGCAACTGCTCGCCGCCATCGTGCAACCTGGCCCACTGCAGGACAGTATCCTGACGTGGCTGCCGGACCTCGCCAGGGCGATCTACAGCAACGGCGGCTTTACCCAGCCCCACTACGTACGTGTCGGCATCGGTTCGGATTTCGACAGCCTGCCCAGGGTGCCGGCGCCCGCACAGCTGGCCCAGGCGGATGACGAGACGGGCGACGAAATCCGTCAGGCCCTCGGCAATGGCACACTCATGGAGTACCTGTTTGGCAGTGAAACCCGGCAGCTGTTGGACCAGGCCGCACGTGAGTCAACGTCCAACAACGAAAGCCGCTGGGCATTGATTCTCGAAGGTATGCAGTTAGGGTTCAACACGCTGTTGATCGCCGTGCGCGGACCGCTCGCGGCCGTCGGTTGGCTGATGCAACTGGCGCAAGGCCTGCAGCACGACCTGCCGGCACTCGAGAGTGACGACCCCACCGCTCGGGAGCTGGCGTGGGTCGATCTGCTGCTCAACATCGGCATGCTGATGCTGCATCATGGGTTCCCCGGCACGCCCCACGAAAGCGCCGCGCTCGATGAGCAGCCCCTCATTCGCCAGCCCGTGCCCGGCCAGGGAGCGAGCCGGGCGCCGGTGGTTGAACGGGGCGCCGTCGGCCTGCCCGCCGAACCGCCGGGCGGCGGCCGCACGCTGCTGGACTTTGACCACTCCCTGGCCGGCGACGGCGCTTCGGCAAAACTGCTGAAAAAGCTGCGGGCGGTCAACGTCCCCTGGCCTGTGCCGGCGCCGGAGCCGATCCAAATCGGCCCACATCAGGGTTTGTACACTATCAACGGCCGATGGCATGCCTCGGTCGCGGCCCTGTTATTCAGGGTCAGTATTGTTCCGGGCTTCAACGAAGTCTTCATCATTCATCCAGAGAAAATAGACCATCCGGGCATCAAGCTTAAATCCGATGGCAAAGGCCACTGGTCCCTGGACCGTGGGATCAAGCTGATAGGCGGCGGCCCGAAGCGAATGGCGGCGTTGCGCGAGGAAAACCTGCGTAGAAAGGACCAACTGGTCGCACACATGTACGCACTCAACGCCGAAATGACGGAAGTGATGGCGCCGTTCCAGTCGTCAATCAGCCGAATATCACCGGCGCTTGAGGCCCTGAAAAAGCAACGTAAAACCGCGCAACTGGTGTGGAATCTGCTGCAAAAAGCCACTGAAGCACAACAGCCGGCCCTTGAAGCGCGCCACATGAAGGAGGCACTTAAGCACCGGGAACTGCGTACCGAGTTTCAGGTTCTGCTGCACAACCTGGAAGTGCAATTTGCCCAATCGCTGACCCCACGCCTGGAAATGGTCAAGCTTGGCCAGGAACTGGAAAGAGTCGGCGGCGCCAGCGTGCATGTGCATGACCGGGCGAAAATCCTCAAAACCATCTGGGACCAGCAATTGCTCATCAGTACCCTGCTCTTGGGCCGGTTGAACTCCATGCGTTTTTCCATCGCCGGTGAACCGATGGCAGAGATGGGGGGCAGAATGTTTATCGACCATTTGCTGGGCGACTCCACGATCTACGACGAATACATCAGCAACACCGTGGAGTCGGCGAACATCCGCCAACACATGGCCGAGGTGTCCGCGGCGATGGAAACCACCCTTGAACAACTGGAGCAAGACTCGTCGGCAGGCCGCGCACTGCGCCAGGAATGCCTGGCGCAGATCCAGTACCCGCAGAATTTTTTCTCCGACAACCTGAAACTCAATGCGCTGAACTATCTCGCCGCCGCCAGTGTGGCGACCGCCGATCGGCTGCTGCCACCCCAAGAAGACTTTTACCTCAATCGCCTTGAGCAGACCGACCTGATCCAAGCCCTGCAGTCTCACGTCGAAGTACGCAGCGGCGTCGAATTCACGCTGGCCGAGCAGCGTAATGTGTATGAGACCGTCCTCGAGCAGTACCGCCGCTATGAGGATGCCATTCGTGCCCTCAAGGCCCTCAACCCACGGCGTCTGCGCCCGGAGGCCGACCGCCTGCTGGAGGGGCTTGAATACGCCCAGGCGCTGGCGCAACGCGAGCTGGAGTCAGTGGTGCGCAAGCAGGAAGCGCTGGACGTCGAGCTGCCGTTGTCAAAAACCCTACGGCCCAAAAGTCCGGCCAAGCGAGTGTTCAAAACCAGGAAAAAGGCGTACCTCATCGGTGACTTCAAGCCGGCCGATACACCGGGTGCCGAGGAGCAGTTCACCCTCACCGATACGCTGACCGGCGAAACCATTGCTTCATTCAGCCCACATGCAGACGGCTGGGCAGCGAAGACCGATGCCCCCTCTTCTCCAACGAAACCCCAACCGCAGGCCCGCACGCTGGCCACGCTCAAAGGTCTGGCGCAGGACCTGACAGCGCAGCGCAAAGGCATTGAGCAGGTGATCAGCACAGACCAGCTGAAACTCGACGCCCAGCTCACCCGACAACAGGTCAACCCAGCAGACTGGGATGAACTGTTGACCCGGCACGCGAATAAATTCACGGCCCTGGCCGATGAACTGAAACGGGATCACCTTGCCGGCAAACCCGCGGTCCAGCGCCTGATCGATGAATACCTGGCGCAAGCCCGGGACATCACTCGGCTGGCGGAGCGCGTGTGCAGTGAGGCCTACAAGCGGCAATGGCCGACGCAGGAGAGCCTCAATTACTTGTGGGAACATCAACAGATCGATATCAACCTGACGAGCCGGGCGGACCCGGAACGTCCGACCCTCAGTGGCGACTTCTTCACCGAATACGCCGTGTACGACACAGCCAAAAAACCCGCGCAGGTGTTGTGGTACGCCCACTTCCATTACGCAACCGCCGACGCAGCCCCCAATCGCTACACCCGTGCGCACCTGAAACTGCCGGAGCAGCGCAAATACACGCAAAAGGACCTGCTTAAACAACACGTCCAAGACGCCTTGCGCCACCAGCAAGAACCCGGCGGCGTGCCGCTCAGCCGTATCATCTACGTCTTGATCACCCCACCCGTCGACAGCATTTTCCTGGCGATCGCGCCAGGACAGCGCGCAAGCCAGTGATACGGCCTCTCTGTGGTGAGGGCGTGAACACCCTCACCACAGGGCTCAGTGGGCAAACAACGAGTTGCCCTTCTGCCCCGCCAGCTTCTCGGGCTTGATCAGGAACCGCGCCAGCGCCGGCAGCAGCCACAGCGCGCCGAACATGTTCCACAGCAGCATGAACGTCAGCATCAGGCCCATGTCGGCCTGGAACTTGATGGCCGAGAAGATCCAGGTGCACACGCCGATTGCCAGGCACAGGCCGGTAAACAGCACGGCTTTACCGGTGGATTTGAGCGTCTGGTAATACGCCTCTTGCAGCGGCAAGCCAGCGCGCAGGAAGCTTTCCAGGCGGCTGTAGATGTAGATGCCGTAGTCGACGCCAATCCCCACGCCCAGGGCCACCACCGGCAAGGTCGCGACCTTGACACCGATGCCCATGAACGCCATCAGCGCGTTACCCAGCACCGAGGTCAGCACCAGCGGCAACACGATGCACAGGGTCGCCGCCCAGGAGCGGAAGGTGATCATGCACATGGTCGCCACGCACAGGTACACCAGGATCAGGATAGTCAGCTCCGACTCCTTGATCACCTCGTTGGTGGCGGCTTCGATCCCGGCGTTACCGGCGGCGAGGATGAATTCCAGGCCGTCCTTGTTGTTTTCCTTGGCGAAGTCCTGCACCGCATGCACGGCGCGGTCGAGGGTTTCGGCCTTGTGGTCGTTGAGGAACACCAGCACCGGCGCCAGCGAGCAATTGTTGTTGTACAAGCCATCGGCACGGGCGATGGAGTTGTTCAGCACATCCGGGTTGCGCGACAGGGTTTCCCATTTCAGGTTGCCCTCGTTCATGCCCTTGATCATCTGCTTGGACACGGTCACCAGCGAGATCGCCGATTGCACGCCTTCGGTGTTCTGCATCTTCCACATCAACTGATCGATGGGCGCCATGGCTTCATAGCGCGAGCAGCCTTCGGCCTTGGTCTTGACCATCACCACCAGCACGTCGGAACTGGTGGAATAGTTGCTGATGATGAAGTTGTTGTCTTTGTTGTAGCGCGAGTCCGGACGCAGTTCCGGCGCGCCCTGGTCGAGGTCGCCGATCTTCAGGTTCTGGCTGTACCAGAGGCCGCCGCCGAAGGCGACCAGCGCGAGCAGAATCGAGACCGGCGCCACTTTGGCACTGGCGAATTTCGACAGCAGGCGCCAGAACGGATGGTCGCGGTGTGCGTCCTTCTTGCTCCGGGCGATGGCGCGCTGGCTGATGCCGGCATAGGAAATCGCTACCGGCAGCAGGATCAGGTTGGTAAACACGATCACCGCGACACCGATGGACGCGCCGATGGCCAGTTCACGGATCACGCCGATGTCGATGATCAGCAGTGTGATGAAGCCCACCGCGTCGGCCAGGATCGCAATCATCCCCGGCAGGAACAGTTGCCGGAAGGTGCGCCGCGCAGCCGTCAGCGCGTTGTCCGCGTCGCTGGATTGCAGGGCGATACCGTTGATCTTTTGCACACCGTGGGAAATACCGATGGCGAAGATCAGGAACGGCACCAGCATCGAATACGGATCCAGGCCGAAACCGAAAAAGTGCATCAAGCCGAGTTGCCAGACCACCGCCACCAGCGTGGTGCTCAACACCGCGACCGTGCTGCGCAGGCAGTTGGTGAACCAAAGCAACAGGATCAAGGTAATGACGAATGCAACGCCGAAGAACAGCACCACCATCACCAGCCCATCAATCAAATCACCGACTTTCTTGGCGAAACCGACAATGTGGATCTTGACGTTGGGGTTCTGGGCTTCGAACTTGTCGCGGATCTTGTCTTCCAGTTCATGGGAAAACTTGCGGTAGTCCAAGGCCAGCAGCTTGCCCTGGTCCTGCGGGTCCGGGTAGGACTCCAGCAGCGGGATGTCGACGATGCTCGACTTGAAGTCGTTGGCCACCAGGCGCCCGACCTGGCCGGACTTGAGCACGTTGTTGCGCAGCTGGTCGAGGCTTTGTGGCGAGCCGTTGTAGCTCTGCGGGATCACTTCACCGCCGGCAAAGCCCTCTTCGGTGACTTCGGTCCAGCGCACGCTGGGGCTCCACAGCGACTTGAGGCCCGAGCGGTCGACGCCGGAGATGTAGAACACCTCATCGTTGATCTGGCGCAGGGTCTCCATGTACTCCTTCGTGAAAATGTCACCGTCCTTGGCTTCCACCGAGATCCGCACGGTGTTGCCCAGGTTCGCCAGGTCGTTGCGGTGCTCCATCATCTTTTCGATGAAGGGGTGCTTGAGGGGGATCATTTTTTCGAAGCTGGTGGACGGGCGAATCAACGTCGCCTGCCAGAACAGGAAGATACTCACCAGCAGGCAGATGACGATCACTGCCGGGCGGTTGTTGAAAATCAGGCGCTCAAGAAAGGTCGCTTTATCGTTGTGATGACTGCTCATTCTATCCCCGCCCTTCTTATTGTTTTGTCGGTTCAGCGCCGGTCGGCGTGGCAACACGCACACCGCCCTGCCCGGCCAGAATCAAGTTACCGTTGCCCGCCGCCGTCACGGACGACAGCGAGATACGGTCCGGGCGGTTGAACACGCTGAAGGTCACCCCATCGTCATGACTGACCACCACGCTGCCGCCGTTACCAACGACGACAAGGGAGCCATCCTCCAGCAAGGTCGCGCCCGACAAACCAAACTCGAGCGCTCCCCGCGCCGCGTTCAATTCGACGGGCTCCCAGGTGCTGCCGAAATCTGTGGAGCGGTACAGGTTGCCGCGCAAGCCATAAGCCAGCAGGGTTTGCGGCTGCGCCGTGCTGATCACACCAAACAGCGAGCCCTCGTAGGGGCCTTCGAGTTTTTCCCAGGTCTGGCCGTCGTCGCTGGAGCGGAACATGCTCCCTTGCTCGCCGACGATGAACAGGCCGGCGTCCTTGATGTGGGCGATGGCGTTGAGGTGGAACTGGTCTTCGTTGTCGAGGCGGTCGCTGACGTCTTGCCAGGTCTTGCCGCCGTCGGTGGTTTCGATCAGCGCACCGTAGGCGCCCACGGCCAGGCCGTGGTTGGCGTCGTTGAACCATACATCGAGTAAAGGGGCTTCGCGCTTGAGGTCCTGGTATTGCTGGGTCCAGGTGGCGCCGCCGTCGGAGCTGGCAAGGATTTGCGCATCGTGGCCGACCGCCCAGCCCTGTTTGTCATCGATAAAAAACACCGCCGTGAGCAGTTGCCGGGTGGGGACTTTGGCTTGGGTCCAGGTGCTGCCCTGGTCATCGGAATAGAGGATGTGCCCGCGGTCACCGACCGCCACCAGCCGCTTGCCCGCGTGGACGACGTCGATCATCAGGCCTTTGGCGGCCTTGGGGGATTCAATCGCAAACGCAGGCGTTGCGACGGTATCGCTGGCTGCCAGTGCCGGCGTGACTGACACGCCACCGACCAGCAACGAGAGCGCTGTGGCCAGCAACGCAACCCTGCGTGCGGCACGTGGGCGGCAAACAACCCAACCCATGACAGGCTCACTCATAGACCTTTCTCCCATTATTATTGTTATCGCCTGCCTTCCGGGGCCTTGAAACCTGCAATCTAGAGCGCCTGGAGGAAGCAGGGGCCATCCTATCGGGCTTTCGAATCGTCTGACAATCGGCGCTACGTTATCTTTTGTTAACTGAAGGCATTTGGCCGCATGGTGAATGTAGCTCTATTCGCCGAGGTGATCGTCGACGTATCAATGAATTTTTATTCTATCTATTGAAATTTGGGAATTTTTATTCCATTAATACGCCTTCTGAAAACAATAATGCAAAGGACCACGACGATGCGTGAACTCGGAATCGGCTTGATCGGCACAGGCTTCATGGGCCGCGCCCATGCGCTGGCCTTCAATAACGCCCGCGCAGTGTTCGAGTTGCCGGTACACCTCAAGCTGGCCGCACTGGCCGATGCCGACACCGAACGCGCGCAGCGCTGCGCCACGGCCTGGGGATTCGCCCAGGCTCATGGCGATTGGCAAGCATTGATCAATGATCCCAGCGTCGACGTGGTGGCCATCACCACCCCCAACCACCTGCACTACCCCATGGCGATGGCGGCGATTGCCGCGGGCAAGGCGGTGTACTGCGAAAAACCCCTGGCCGTGAGCCTGGAACAAGCCGACGCCATGCGCCGTGCCGCCAGTGCGGCCGGGGTGGTGACGCGGGTGGGCTACAACTACCAGCACAACCCGATGATCTCGCTGGCACGGCAGATGATTGTCGATGGAGACCTTGGCGACATCATCAGCTTCCAGGGTGAATTCAGCGAGGACTTCATGGCCGACCCGGCCTCGCCATGGTCGTGGCGTTGCGAAGTGGAACATGCCGGTGGCGCCTTGGCGGACCTGGGCAGTCATTTGTTGTCTATGGCGCGTTATCTGGTCGGTGATGTGGTGAGTGTGTGTGCCGATACGCAGACCGTTCACGCCCGGCGCCCGGCCGTCAAAGGCAGCGCCGAGCTGAAGTCGATTGCAGTGGATGATCAGGTGCACGCCCTGCTGCGTTTCGCCAACGGTGCACGTGGCACCGTGAGCAGTAGCTGGCTCAAGCAGGGCTACAAGAATCACCTGAGCTTTGAAATCAGCGGGACCAAAGGCACTCTGGCGTTCGATCAAGAGCGTTTGAACGAGTTGCGGGTGTGTCGCGAGGGTCAGGACGGCTTCCAGCGATTACTCGCCGGCCCTGCCCTTGCGGGTTATGCGGCCTTCAGCCCGGCGGCCGGGCATCAGTTGGGGTACAACGAACTGAAGACGCTGGAGGTGCAGGAGCTGATCATGGCCGTGGCCGGTCAGGGTGCGGAGGGTACGGACTTTGAAGCGGCGTGGGAGGTGGAACGGCTGGCGACGGCGATTCGCGTGGCGGCCCGTGAAGAGCGCTGGGTCACCGTGAACGCGGTCTGAAACACAGTAAAGATCCCCTGTGGGAGGGGGCTTGCTCCCGATGGCGGAGTGTCAGCCAGTGTATTTCTAGCTGATGCACAGCCATCGGGGGCAAGCCCCCTCCCACATTTGGATCATCGACAATTCAAGGTCGCGGCATTCAGCCCGGCGGCCGGGTATCAGTTGGGGTACAACGAACTGAAGACCCTGGAGGTGGAGCGGCTGGCGACGGCGATTCGCGTGGCGGCCCGTGAAGAGCGCTGGGTCACCGTGAACGCGGTCTAGAACACAGTAAAGATCACTGTGGGAGGGGGCTTGCTCCCGATGGCGGAGTGTCAGCCTGTGTATTTCTAGCTGATGCACAGCCATCGGGGGCAAGCCCCCTCCCACATTTAGATCATCGACATGTTCGCGCTAGCGCAAGGCCCGACGCAGCACTTTGCCCACGGTGGTCTTGGGCAACTCGGTGGTGCGGAACTCCACATACTTCGGCATCTTGTAACCCGTCAGGTACTCCCGGCAATGCGCCAGGAGCTGCTCCTGGGTCAGGTTCGGGTCCTTGCGCACCACGATGATCTTGACCTTCTCCCCGGTCACGCCATCTTCCACCCCAATCGCCGCCACTTCTCCCACCCCAGGGTGCAACGCGACTACATCTTCGATTTCATTGGGGTACACGTTGAAGCCGGAGACCAGGATCATGTCCTTCTTACGGTCTACCAGGCGAATGTAACCGCGCGCGTCCATCACGCCGATATCACCGGTCGACAGCCACCCCTCGGCATCCAGCACTTCGGCGGTGGCCTCCGGGCGTTTCCAGTAGCCCTGCATCACCTGCGGCCCGCGCACTTGCAGTTCGCCCGGCTCGCCGATCTCAGCCAGCGCGCCGTCTTCGCGCAGAAAGCGTACCCAGGTCGAGGGTAATGGCACACCGATGCTGCCGGTGAACTCCATCTCGCGCATGCGTGCAATGTTGATCGGGCTGATGCTCACCACCGGCGAACACTCGGTCAGGCCGTAGCCCTCGATGATCGGCAGTCCGGTGACTTCCTTCCAGCGTTTGGCCACCGCCGTGTGGGTGGCCATGCCGCCCGCAATCACCATGCGCAGGTCGGAAAAGTCCCGCGCGCAAAACGCCTTGTTCTCCAGCAAACCGTTGAACAAGGTGTTGACCCCGGCAATGCCGTTGAAGCGCTCCTTGCGCAGGATCATCTGCACCCGCTTCACGTCCCTCGGGTTGGCGATGAGGATATTGCGCCCGCCCAGGCACATGAACATCAGGCAATTCACCGTCAGGGAAAAGATGTGGTACAGCGGCAGCAAGGTGACGTTGGTTTCCTGTTTGTCCTGGTCCAGTTGATCCCCCACCCAGGCCTTGGCTTGCAACAGGTTGGCGATGATATTGCGGTGGCTGAGCATCACGCCCTTGGCATCGCCGGTGGTGCCGCCGGTGTATTGCAGGAAGGCCAGGTCGTCGAGGTGCATCTCCACCGGGAAGTGGTTGAGCGCCCGCCCCTGTTTCAACACCTGGTTGAAGCGCACCGAGCCACGCAGGTTGAACGCCGGCACCTGCTTTTGCACGCTGCGCAGGATGAAGTTCATCGCCGCGCCCTTGAAGGTGCCGAGCAAATCACCGATGGCGGCGATCACCACGCGTTTCACGCTGCTGCCGGTAATGACTTTTTCCAGGGTATGCGCGAAGTTTTCGAAGATCACCACGGTTTCGGCGCCGCTGTCCTTGAGCAAATGCTTGAGCTCATGGCCGGTGTACAGCGGGTTGACGTTGACCACCACCGCGCCGGCCAGGATCGTGCCCAGCAGGCAGATCGGGTACTGCAAGCAATTGGGCATCATCAGCGCGACGCGGTCGCCTTTCTTGACGCCCTGCCCTTGTAGCCAGGCGGCAAAGGCAATGCCTTGCACCTGCCAGTCGGCGTAGGTCATTTCGGTGCCGATGCTGACGTAGGCCACTCGCTCGCGAAACTTCTCCAGGTGTTCCAGGAACACCTCGCGCAGCGACGGGTAGTCTTCGATACCGGCCTCGATATCCGCCGGGACGCCGGGCAGGTAAGCGTTCAACCAGATCCGTTCGGTGTGTTCCAGGCTTACAGCGTTCATGGCAGTCTCCTTGTTGTTGTTTTTGATAGAGCTACTTTTCGACGATGGCGGTAATGCCCAGCCCGCCCGCCGCGCAGATGGAAATCAGGCCGCGCCCGCCGCCGTTCTCATGGATGAGCTTGGCCAGCGCCGCCAATTGCCGGCCACCGGTGGCGGCGAACGGGTGACCACAGCCGAGGGAGCCGCCGTTGACGTTCATTTTGGCGCGGTCAATGGCACCCAGCGGCGCGTCCAAGCCTAGACGCTCGCGGCAATAGTCGGCGTCTTCCCAGGCCTTGAGCGTGCACAGCACTTGGGCGGCGAAGGCTTCGTGGATCTCGAAGAAATCAAAGTCGTTGAAGCTCAGGCCTTCGCGCTTGAGCATGCGCGGCACCGCGTACGCCGGGGCCATCAGCAGGCCTTCGGTGCCGTCGACGAAATTCACCGCGGCGGTTTCGCCGGTACGCAGGTAGGCCAACACCGGCCAACCGTGCTCGGCCGCCCATTCCTCGCTGGCCAGCAACACCACCGAGGCGCCATCGGTCAGCGGCGTGGAATTGCCCGCGGTGAGCGTGCCGTTTTGCCGGTCGTAGGCCGGGGACAAGCCGGCGAGCTTCTCCAGGCTGGCGTCGGCGCGCAGGTTGTTGTCCTTCGCCAGGCCGCGATGGGGGCTGATCAGGTCATCGAAGAAACCGCGTTTATAGGCTGCATCCAGGCGCTGGTGGCTGGTGAGGGTCAATTCATCCTGGGCCAGGCGCTTGATCTGCCAGCGCTTGGCCATTTCTTCGCAGTGTTCGCCCATGGACAAGCCGGTACGTGGCTCGCCATTGCGCGGCAGCAACGGCTTGAACAGCATCGACGGTCGGACCTTGAACAGCGCCTTCAGCTTGTCGCCCATGCCCTTGGCGCGGTTGGCCGCGAGCAAGGTGTGGCGCAGGGATTCGTTGATACCGATGGGCGCGTCGGAGGTGGTGTCGGCACCGCCGGCGATGCCGACCTCGATCTGGCCGAGGGCGATCTTGTTCGCCACCAACAAGGCCGCCTCCAGGCCGGTGCCACAGGCTTGTTGCACGTCGTAGGCCGGCGTGTCCGGGGACAACGTGGTGGAGAGCAGCGACTCACGCGCCAGGTTGAAATCCCGCGAGTGCTTGATCACCGCCCCGGCGGCAAACTCACCCAGGCGTTGGCCGTGCAGGTTGTAGCGGTCGACCAGGCCCTGCAGGGCGGCGACCAGCAGGTCCTGGTTGCTGTCGTGGGCGTACACCGTGTTGGAACGGGCGAACGGGATACGGTTACCGCCGATGATCGCCACGCGGCGAACGGGGGCCGGGTTGAAGCTGTAGTCAGTCATTCCACGCTCTCTTTCCAGATGAACAGTCCACGCATATGGGGTTTGTCGCCGGCGAAATTGCGCACTTCGAATTCGCGGCGCGGGCCGGTCACAGGATGACTCCACAGCGCAACCTGGCCCGGCAGGAAGATCGGCAGCTTGAAATCACAATGGGCCTCGGCCTGGTCCAACCCACCGGGCGGTTGTTGCGCGGCGAGCGCACGCCCCAGGGTCCACATGCCATGGGCGATGGCGCGGCGAAAGCCGAATATTTTTGCGCCGATCACCGACGTGTGAATCGGGTTGAAATCCCCCGACACCTTGGCAAAACGCCGGCCCAGGTCGGCGGGTAGCACCCAGCGCTGGGTGCGCAACAGCCCCTCTTCCTGCAACGGCAGCCCGTCCCCCCACGGCTCGCCAACCGGGTCCTTGACGTCCCGGCGCAGGTACAGGCTGTCGCTTTCCCATACCAGTGTGTCGGCGCCGTAGGCACGGGTGGCGATGCTCAGCGCCTGGCCTTTGGGATGGGCGACCCAGCGCTCGCAGTACACCTCAAGGCGCAAGGCCTGGCCTGCATGCAGGCGCTGATGCTGACGAATGCGATTGGCCAGGTGCACCATGCCGCTGGCCGGGTACGGGAAGCTCGGTCGCGTCAGCAACATCAGGTGCAACGGGAACGCCAGCACGTGCGGGTAGGACAGCGGCACGCCCTGCTCGCGACGAAAACCACAGGCGCGGCCATACGCCTCAATGCCAGCGGCGGACAACTGCGCTGCCGAGCGCACGAGACGTTCCTTGGGTAGCACCGGCGCACCGTCGAGCGTGGGTTTGCGCAGGGCACGCACGCCATCCAGCAGCAAGCGCGTGCGGGATGGCGGCGGGTCGATGATCTGCGTTATGTAGTCCATGGCTCAGGCTCCCAGCAAGCTTTGGCCGCACACGCGTACGACCTGGCCGTTGACCCCGCCCGACGCGGGGTGCGCCAGCCAGGCGATGGTCTCGGCGACGTCGACGGGCTGCCCGCCCTGGGACATCGAGTTCATGCGCCGCCCCGCTTCGCGGATCATCAGCGGGATTTTCGCGGTCATCTGGGTCTCGATAAACCCGGGCGCCACCGCATTCACCGTGACGTGCTGCGTCGCCGCTTGCGGTGCCAGGCCCTGCACCAGGCCGATCACACCGGCTTTGGAGGTGGCGTAATTACTTTGCCCAAGGTTACCGGCGATGCCGGAAATCGACGAGACACACACGATGCGCCCGCCGGGGTTCAAGCCCTGGCTGTCCAGCAACGCATGACTGAGCTGCAACGGCGCCTCTAAGTTCACGGCCAACACACTGCGCCAGGCATCCTCGGTCATCTTCGCGATGGTTTTGTCACGGGTGATCCCGGCGTTGTGCACCACCACATCGAAGGCGCCGTATTGGCTGACGTGGGCCTGCAACAGCGAGGCCGCGTCGGTGGCGGTAATGTCCAGCGGCAGTGCCGAACCGCCGACACTGTCCGCCGCCTGTTGCAGCGACGCCTGGGCCTGGGGCACGTCCACGCACACCACATGGGCGCCGTCCCGCGCCAACACCTGGGCAATCGCCAGGCCGATGCCACGGGAGGCGCCGGTGACCAGCGCGCGACGGCCGGCGAAGGGTTTGTCCCAATTGACGCTGACGTGGCCGTCCACCGGTTGTTCCAGGCGTATCACCTGCCCTGAGATATACGCCGAGCGACGCGACAGGAAGAACCGCAGGCTGCTGTCCAGCGCGTCTTCCGCGCCGGGTGCGACGTAGATCAACTGTACGGTGATCGCCCGACGCAGCTCCTTGGCCAGCGAACGCACCAAGCCTTCAAGGGCGCGCTGGGCGATAGCCTGGGGCAGGTCCTGGCACTGTTCCGGCGCGGTGCCGAGCACCACCACGCGGCCATGCTGGCCAATGCGCTTGGCGTTGGCGTGGAAGAACCCGTACAACGCGTCCAGCTGCTGCAGATCCGCCACGGCGCTGGCGTCAAACACCGCGCCCTGCACCTTGACCGTGGACGGCGCCTTGAGCGTGGCCGGGGTGGCGGTGACCGTGTCGGTGGCCGCGAACACCCGCTGCACTTCGGCGACCAGGCGCCCTGCCCCGGCGACGATCACCGGGTTGGCCAGGCCGTGCTGGCCGCTGCGATGGCGTTGCAGCGGCAACGGTTGCGGCAAGCCGATGGCCTGGGCCAGGCGACGGCCCCAGGGGGAATTGACGAAAGAAAGGTAACTGTCACTCATAGATAGATCCACTCACAACACATGCTGGCCGTGTAAACCCGGTCTGTGTGGGAGGGGCTTGCCCCCGATAGCGGTGGTTCAGCCCCCTCCCACATCGATTGGGTTTTTCCTAGTTGACCGAGGCGTTTTCGCTTTGGCTGTTGCGGCGTTTGGGGGCCGGTTCCAACGCGTGCTTGCGTTGCTGCAAGGCCTCCAGCAACCCGAAGTCCTGCGGGAAGTCGTCCACCTGGATACCGTGATCGGCGTATTCCACATAGCGCCCCAGCAGGGTGTCTTCTTCGTCGCTGATCAGGTCCAGCGCCCGCGCCTTGACGCGCCAGACCGTGAAGGCCGTGGCGGAAATCGGCATCGGCTCGATCAGGCCTTGTTTGACGGCGGACTTGAGACGGGCCTCGATCAATTCGACTTGCGGCAACAAGCGGAAACCCAGTTCGCCGTAGGCCAGCTTGTCGATTTCCGGGCGTGGGACGTAGGAATTGGCCAGCAAACGGTCGCGGGTGTCGCCCGGTGTCTGCACCACGTCGGCCACTTGGGCCAGCAGGCGGTCCGAGGGTTTGCGCAGCGGTATGCCGAACGGGAACGTCAACGCTCTGATGACCACGGCGGCGGCTTTCGAGGGGTAGTTATCGAGCACTTCGGCCAGCGCTTCATGGGCGCGCAACAACGCGTCCTGGGCCGACCAGTGCACCAGCGGCAGATCCGCCTGAGGCCGGTCGTCATCCTCAAAGCGCTTGAGCACGCAGGACACGATGTACAGCTGCGACAGAATATCCCCCAGGCGCCCGGTGATACTTTCCTTACGCTTGAGGGCACCACCGAGCACGCCCATGGAAATGTCCGAAATCAGCGCGAGCACGACCGACAGACGATTGACTTGGCGGTAGTAGGACGCCAGTGCCGGGTCAGTCTTGGCCGGCGCGGAAAGCAGCCGCCCGCCGGTCAGCGCATGCACCGCCGCGCGCACGGTGTTAGCCAGCACGAAACTCACATGGCCGAACATGGCCCGGTCGAAGTCTTCCAGGGCCTTGCGCCGGTCCGGGTTACGCGCCGCTTCCATCTCACTGAACACATAGGGATGGCAGCGGATCAGCCCCTGGCCAAAGATGATCAGGCAGCGCGTCATGATGTTCGCGCCTTCCACCGTGATGGCGATGGGGCTTTGCTGGTAAGCGCGCGCGAGGAAGTTGTTCGGGCCCATGCAGATGCCCTTGCCGGCGACGATGTCCATGCCGTCATTGACGATCATCCGCGCGCGCTCGGTGACGTGGTACTTGGCGATGGCCGAGATCACCGAGGGTTTCTCACCGGCATCCAGGGACGCCACCGAGACTTTGCGTACCGCATCACACGCATACAGGTGCCCGGCCATGCGCGCCAGGGGCGCCTGCACGCCTTCGAACTTACCGATGGGCAAGCCGAACTGTTTGCGCATCGCCGCATAGGCCGTCGTACCACGCACCGCGACCTTGCCCAGGCCGACGTTGGAGGATGGCAGGGAAATCGCCCGGCCGGCCGCCAGGCATTCCATCAACATGCGCCAGCCGTTGCCGATTTGCTCACGGCCGCCGATCACCCACTCCAGCGGAATGAAGACATCCTTGCCGGTGGTAGGACCGTTCTGGAACACCGCATTCAACGGCCAATGCCGACGGCCGCTGTTGACGCCAGGGTGGGACGTCGGGATCAACGCACAGGTGATCCCCAGCGAGCCGGGCTGGCCGAGCAAACCGTCCGGGTCTTCGGCGCGGAACGCCAGGCCGAGCACCGTGGCAATCGGGCCCAGGGTGATGTAGCGCTTGTCCCAGGTCACACGGAAACCCAGCACTTCCTGGCCTTCATGCAGGCCTTTGCAGACGATACCCAGGTCGGGGATCGCGCCGGCATCCGAGCCGGCATACGGGCTGGTCAGCGCAAAGCACGGGATGTCCTCACCCCGCGCCAGGCGCGGCAAGTAGTAATTGCGCTGGGCATCGGTGCCGTAATGCAAGAGCAATTCAGCCGGCCCCAGGGAATTGGGCACCATCACCGAAATCGCTGCCGCCGAGCAGCGCGTCGACAGCTTCATGATCACTTGCGAGTGCGCATAGTGAGAGAAACCTTTGCCGCCGTACTGCTTGGGAATGATCATGCCGAGGAACCCGGCATCCTTGGTGTACTGCCAGCCTTCGGGAGACATGTCCTGCCAGACCTGGGTGGTTTCCCAGTCGTTGGCGATGTCGCACAGGGTTTCCACTTCGTTGTCGAGGAAGGCTTGCTCCTCCGCGCTCAGGCTGGCGGGAGCCGCCTGCAGCAGGCGCTGCCAATTGGGCTTGCCACTGAACAGCTCGGCGTCCCACCACACGGTGCCGGACTCAATGGCCGCGCGCTCGGTGTCAGACATGGCCGGCATGATAGTACGAAACAGGCCCAGGGCCCTGCTGGTCAGCACGCTGCGGCGCAGGGGTTTGATTGTCATCAGCAACGCGGGCAACACCACCAGGATCGCCGCAACGGCGGTGCCGACACCCGCCACCACGTTGAACAGGTAACCCGCCGCCAGCCAGAGAAGGCCAGCGCCCAACCAGAGGGTGGCGACAGCTTGTCGATACGCCAGGGCAATCGCGATTGCGACGCCCACCAATAACCAGATAACCATGGGGATACCTCTATTCGATTCAGGGTATGGCCTACGTGCAACAGGTCGGATGAACTGCGGCGTAACGCCACACTACAAAATTCGAAAACTATATTCAAATTTTGTTTTGAAATTATTATTTAATGCGCAGCCAAAAAAAACGACCGGACCGGTCGCTAGGTCAATCACGCCGAAAAGAAGTCCCCCCTGAAACCTCAGAACGCGTAGGTGGCCGAAAGGCTGACGACATCGCCGGACGAGGCAGCCTTGCCATCCAGGCTCGCAGCCCCCAGCCGATCGACGTTCTTGGTCTTCAACTTGACCTCTTGGACGAACTGGTGGGAATAGGCAGCATCCAGCGTCAACCCGTTGATGGCTTTGACCTCATACCCCGCTCCGAGCGACAAGAATGTGCGATCACCATCGGGGATCCGAGGGTCACGGGTCGAGTTGCGGGTCGGTGTCTGGTCAATCGCCACACCGGCACGCAAGGTCAGCTCATCGGTCGCACGCCAGTCTCCACCGACGGAGTACATCCAGGTGTTTTTGTAATGGTAGGGAATCGAGACAATCGTCATGTCGCCGGATTTGAGCGTCAGGTCTTCGAACGACGACCACTGCGTCCAGACCACACTCGCGCCCAGGGTGAATCGATCATTGAACCGGTGCGCCCAGTCAACGCCCGCCGAGGCAGGAATATCCAATTGAGTACTGGCGTGGGCACCGTCCGGAAACAGCTCAAGCCCCGGATACGCCGTACCCACCAGCGTGCCGCTACCGCCAAACGGGCTGGGTTGTGTCAGGAGGTTGTAGGAAAACTGGTCAGCACGGATGGAGTACTTGCCGGTCATCTTGTTCTTGATCCTGGCGTGGTAATTCAGGCCCAGCGTGTCTTTTTCCGTGGGTTTCCAGACAACGCCGGTAAACCAGCCGGCTGAGATATTGTCGACCTTGATGCGCATCAGGGCGCCACCGACGTCCGACGGGAACGGTGTACCACCCAGTTCGGAATCGGACACCGCTGCCGCTGACAACAGGTCGACGTTCTGGCTGACAAAACCTTTACTGTGCTGAATGATCACGCCGCCACCGAGGGCGAACTGATCGTTGAGCTTGAACGACAAGGACCCCGTCAACCCCACGGTTTCAATTTTGGTATCCACGGCAAAGCCGCGCAGTTTGGAGTCTTCATCCCAGGTGGAACGCATGCCTTGGGGGACGACCTGGCTCAAACCGAAGGCGAATCGATCCCCCAGCGGCATTACCATAAACCCCGTGGGCAACCAGGCCGTGAATCCACCTTGTCCACCCTCATTGTTGTTGGCTGTGGTCGCCGAGCCGTCGGGAAAGCCGTCGCCGCCCAACGGCGTGCTGGAAATCGGATTGCCTGCATAATCAAAGGCGGCGCCTTTGTACTGGATCTTGACGCGTGCGTAGTCGACCGTGAATTGCGCAATGCTGCGGTCCACAAAGGCCATGGCCGCGGGGTTGTTGAACGCCGAACTTGGATCGTTCTTGAACAGCGAGCCGCCAGCGAACGCTCGCCCCCAACCGGGAGCCCCATACGTCGGCGTGGAAAAACCGCCAGCCTGCACAGGCACTGCGGTCGTCAGCCCGCCCATCAACGCCAGTCCCAGGAAAACCTGTAGCTGTCGTTTCTTATCATTCATACCCCACTCCTTACTGCTCTCTCACTCAACCGCCCGAGCCCTATCGTCGACGAGCGCCTCGTTGAGGCGCCCGTCTTTCAGCGGGCGATCAGCCCTTGGTTTCAGTCGCTATCCAGGAACAATCAGGGAACAATCAGGGAACAACGGTGAATGCCGGAGTAGGCTTGACGCTCAGGCTCACCACCGTGCAGTTGCCTGCCAGGGACTGATTGGAAGCCGTCAACACGCCACCGCTGTAGTTGGCGGTGATGGTGGAAGCGCCACAATTGGAGACGGGGTAGAGAATCGAACCGGCGATGGTGTACCCGACATTCGACACTGAGCCGACTGCGGCACCATTAGCCGTCAATGTCCAAGGCAGGCCAGTGATCTTGGGCAGGTCGCAAAGACCACCGCCGGTGATGGCAACGCCGGTGATTTTCGCGACACCGGAGGCGTCGACGTTACCGGTGAAGGTAGCCCCACAGTTGACGGGGGCCTGGTAGGAGGACGGCGATTTCACCGAGATCGTGCCTGGCGCGGTGAAGTTGGTGTTGATGGGCGTGATGCTGTAAGCATTGGCCATGGAAGCGGCACCCATGCAAACAACCAGGGCAGACAACGACACAAGAGATTTCAAGTTCATCATTGCTATTCCTTACATAGAAAGGCGAGTTATTCGCCAGGGGTAATGGCCATATTCAAAAAGCTCTGCGCAAACAACAGCCCTCTTGATACAGCCAAATCATCAAATCAGTGTTCGACCCATAGCGCTCTTCCCTGAAAACTAATGCTGTTCGGGTAGAGAAACTTTGTTGCAACTGAACATAAGCTGAAATAGGAATAATCTGAGCGATGAGTAGTACCAAACCGCGTAACTAAGTGCGCAGCTGATATGTTCTTAAATACGCAGGAGAGTTGCCCAACAGCAATTAATTTCGCAGACGGGCCAAGTAGGAGATATGAACGGGCTACGTAAGCATCCCGTTAAAACGAAGCATTGAGGACAAAAGCGCCACAATGTGCTTGGCGCTTTTATCCTCAATGTAGGGGCACTGACTTAGAACGCGTAGGTAGCCGATACAGAGACAACATCACCTGAAGATTCGGCCTTGCCATTCAGGCTTGCCCCCCCCAGGCGATCAACGTTTTGGGTCTTGAGCTTGACCTCTTGCACGAACTGGTGGGAATAGGCCAAGTCAACACTCAGCCCCTTGATTGCTTTCACGTCGTAGCCGGCCCCCAACGACAGGAATGTACGGTCGCCATCCGGGATTCGCGGGTCGCGAGTCGAATTGCGTGTAGGTGTCTGATCAAGGGCGACACCTGCACGCAGGGTCAGCTCATCGGTAACACGATAGTCACCCCCGAGGGAGTACATCCAGGTGTTCTTGTAGTTGTAGGGAATGGACACAATTGTGGTGCCGCCGGACTCAAGCGTCAGGTCCTTGAACGAGGACCACTCAGTCCAGGTTACGCTGGCTCCCAGGGTGAAACGATCGTTGAACTGGTGTACCCAGTCCAGACCCGCCGTGGCAGGAATGTCCAACTGGACTTTGGCATGAGCGCCGTCCGGCGCCAGCTCCAACCCTGGGTAAGCGGTATTCACCAATGTACCGCTACCGCCAAACGGGCTCGGTTGGGTCATCAGGTTGTAGGAAAACTGATCGGCGTAGATATTGTATTTGCCGGTCATCTTGTTCTTGATCTTGGCGTGGTAATTCAAGCCAAGCGTATCTCGTTCTGTGGGCTTCCAGACGACGCCGGTAAACCAGCCAGCCGAAACATTGTCAACTTTGACACGCATCAGCGCACTGCCGACATCCGATGGAAAATTGATGCCGCCCAGCACCGAATCGGACACTGCGGCGGCAGACAACAAGTCGATGTTCTGGCTGACGAATCCCTTGCTGTGCTGCACGATCACGCCACCACCGATGGAGAATTGATCATTCACTTTGAAAGACAGTGACCCGGTCAACCCCACGGTCTCGATTTTGGTGTCCACTGCAAAGTCGCGCAGTTTCGAGTCCTGATTCCAAGTGGAGCGCATGCCCTGGGGCACAACTTGGCTCAAGCCGAACGCGAAGCGATCTCCCAGGGGCATGACCATGAAACCGGTAGGCAACCAGGCCGTAAACCCGCCTTGTCCACCATCGTTGTTATTGACCGTGGTCGCCGCCACATCAGGAAAACCATTAGCATCCAATGGCGTATTGGAAATGGGGTTGCCCGCATAATCAGAGGCATCGCCCTTGTACTTGATCTTGATGCGCGCGTAGTCGACCGTAAATTGCGCGACGTTGTGTTCCACAAAGGCCATGGCCGCCGGGTTGTTGTACGCCGAGCTCGGGTCGTTCTTGAACAGTGACCCACCGGCGAATGCCCGCCCCCAGCCCGGCGCCCCGTAGGTCGGTGTTGAAAAACCGCCGGCCTGTACGGGCGCGGTCGCCAAAGCCCCGCCAATCAACGCCAGCCCCAGCAAAACCTGCACATGTTGTTTCTTATTATTCATGCGGCACTCCTTATTGTTATCTCTCTGAGCCAGCCCTGCCGGTTCGTCTTGCGGCCTGCAATTCATGAACTGGCGCCCAGTCAAGGCGCCAGTTTTTTTTCAACGGGTGATCAGCCCTTCGTTCTTACGCTTTCCTCAAGGCACGATAGTCAGCGCAGGGCTTGGGGTAACGCTCAGGCTCACCACGGTGCAGCTGCCGCTTAGGGTCTGGTTGGCAGCGGTCAGCACACCACCGCTGTAGCCCACAGCGATGGTGGAAGGGCCGCAGTTGGAGGCTGGGTACAGAATCGAAGCGGCAATGGTGTACCCGACATTTGTAACCGACCCGACAGCAGGGCCGGTGGCAGTCAACGTCCAAGGCAAACCGGTAATCTTAGGCAGCGCACAAAGGCCGCCACCGGTGACCGCGACGCCCGTGATCTTGGCAACACCGGTCGCATCGACGTTTCCGGTAAAGGTGGCGCCACAGTTCACGGTGGCCTGGAAGGATGATGGCGACTTCACCGAGATAGTGCCCGGCGCGGTGAAGCTTGTGCTGACAGGACTGATGCTATAGGCATTCGCCATCGAAGCAGCACCCATGCAAACAGTCAAAGCAGTCAACGACACGAGGGTTTTCAAGCTTTTCATTGTTTTTCCTCACATGTTATGGCGAAGTCATTTCGCCAGGGGTAATGGCCATGAACGAGAGGTCACGGTGAAACTGCAGAACTTCCCTTTCCAGCCAAATTTCAATTCAATTACCGCAGTCGCATTCGACGCTTATTCAACAACCTTGAAGTTCGGCGGCATCTTGATCGACACCGTCTTGATCTTGCAGTCTTCGCCGATCGGGACATTCGCGGCTTCCAACTTGCCGGTGGCGTTGTCCCACGTGCCGTTGGCGGTAGAGGGCCCGCACTTGCCGCCCAGGCCAAACGCGTGCACGTCCACGCTGATCTTCGACATGGAGCCACTTTTGGTGTCTTTGGCGACTAATACCCAGGGCAAGTTGATCGCTTCGACCCGGCTGCACTTGAGGCCGCCCTCGAATTCGACGGTGTCGACATTCACCGAAGTACCATCCGCCGCGACTTTGCCCGCCACCTTGATGGTGCAATCGGCGCTGATCAGCGCGCCTTTGGAAAAACTGATGGGGCCTTGGGCCGTAAAGGCGCTGCCGGCGGGTTCGATGCGCGCGGCCTGGGCCTGGTGATAGGCGATCAGGCCCAGCGCGGCCAATACGATATGGGTGGTGAACTTGGCAGGTGCTTGCATGGTGTACGTCCTTCCCTTTAATTATTTTTGTTCGGGTCAAACAACTTTCTTGCCACTGATCTGGAGAACCTCGGGCGACAGAAACCTGCACGAAACACAGGCCCCGAGTGCGCAAACAACGTGTTACTTGAACTTAGAACGGTGTAGCGCTGTTGCTGTACTTCTCCAGATACTTCAACCGCTGTGACGGCTGAAGATTCGCCAGAGTGATATCCCCGCCGTAATGATTCAGCACTCGATGGTCCATGCGACGGCGCCACAAGTAAGGCACGTACGCCCAGACAATCATGCTTGCGTAACCGTAAGGAAGTTGCGGCGACTCATCAAAATGGCGCAACGACTGATAACTACGGGTCGGGTTAGCATGGTGATCAGAGTGACGCTGTAACTGGAACAGGAAGATATTGGTAACAATGCGATTACTGTTCCACGAATGCCGTGGCGAACACCGCTCATAACGCCCATTGGGTAACTTCTGGCGTTTAAGCCCGTAATGTTCGACGTAGTTGACGACCTCCAACAGCGAGAAACCGTAGATGCCCTGGATAATCAGGAACGGAATCACGGCCCCCCCCAGCCAGGCGATCATCGCCCCCCACAGCACCACGCTGTACATCCACGCGCTGAGCACGCCGTTCTGCCAGTGCCACGCCGGCAGGCCGAGTTTACGCAGGCGTTCACGCTCCAGGTTCCACGCCGAACGGGCACTGAACCATACCGAACGTGGTAGGAAGGCCCAGAAGCTCTCCCCGAGGCGCGAGCTGGCCGGGTCTTCCGGCGTGGCGACGCGCACGTGATGGCCACGATTGTGTTCGGTGTAGAAGTGCCCGTAGAAGGTCGGGGCCAGCGTGACCTTGGCGAGAAACACTTCCAGCGCATTGGGTTTGTGACCCAGTTCGTGGGCGGTGTTGATCGCGATGCCGGTGGCGGCACCGGTCGACATCGCCATGCCCAGGTAGGTGAACCAGCTCGGTTCGCCATGCAGCTGCGTGCGGGCGGTGATGTAACTGGCGGCGTGGGACAGCCAGCTGGACGGTTCCAGGTTAGCGGTAGCCTGCAACAGGCCACCCTGGATGATCCAGTCGATACCGCCGGCGGCGAGCCAGCCGGTGATCACCACAGAGGAGATGACGAACAGCACGCCGGTGTAGACGATCCAACGGTAGTAGCGTTGGGACTCAAGGTGGCCGACGGCGGATTCGGGCGGGTTGCTCACGTCTTCACCGAGCAGGCCGTCGATGAGCGGGATCAAGCCGAAGATCACCAGCACACCGACCCACCAGAGGGATTGGATACCGGTGGTGATGGCCAGGGCACCCGAGAGCAATGGAGTGGCCAGGGGCATGATGCCCAGCCACCACAGATGACGCTTGCCGTCGGTCCATATGCTTGGGGCTGCCAGTGTCTGATTCATGGCAGCCTCCGTGGCAGGGCAGCGGAAAGCAGGTTCAGGGAGCACAGAATGCTCCGGGGAATCAACCATGCGATAAAAGACGTTTTTTTCATTTTTATTCGCTCTTAGGCATTTCAAAAATCATTTCAAAACAAACATTGAAATATTTTTTTAAATAAATAGCGCGGAATCGATAGGTCGTCAACTATTTTTTCGAGGCCTTTCCTACGTGACCATGCAGTCTCTTTTTCAGCCGTTTGGTCAGGTCTCTAGCGCAAGCATTTCGGACCGTACAACCCGCAATAAAGGCCACGATTATTTGTTTGCCAAGGCAAACGGCGGATGCAGGATCTCGGCTGTTTCCAGCGGCCGCGCACGCTTGGCCAACTGGTGCACCGCCTCCACCACCCTCTCGGTGGCGGTAATCGGCAGCATATGCCCGCGCCCTTCCACGACCTGCAGCTTCAGGCCCGGGACCTTGTCGGCCAGGGCCTGGCCGTGTTTACGAAAGTCCAGGACCTTATCGCGTGCGCCATAGATCAGGCTGATGGGCAGCGTCAGTTGCGGGTAGCGCTTGACCATGTCCGGCAGCTCGTCGTTGACCAGCGCTATCTCGCTGGACGCGGCATAGAAGTTCTCGGGACGCATGCCCAGCAGCCCGCCGCCGCGGGTGGCGAAGTCCTCAGGGGCACTGTCCGGTGCGAACACCCCCTTGACCACCGCACGGCGCGTCAACAGCCCCATGGGCACAGTCAGCGTGTAGGACACCCACCGCCGCAGCCAGGCCGGTCGCACGGCCAACGACCAGAACACCAAGGGTAAGGTGGGTTGCGGATGGGTCAATGGCGCCACCAGCACCAGCCCGGATACCGTGTGAGGATGGTCAAGGGCCAGCGCCAGGGAAATCGCGCCACCGAGGGAATGCCCCAGCACCAGCGGTTTATCCAGGCCCAGGGTGTGAATAAAGGCTGCCACTTGCCGCGCCTGGGCCGGCAGGTCGGCGGCGGTGCCTGTATGGCGCGTGGAATAGCCCGACCCCGGTCGGTCGAGGGTGATCACGCGAAAGTGCTCACGCAATTGCCCGGACAAGGCATAGGTCAGGTTGCGACTGCTGCCCATCAGCCCATGAATCATCACCAACGGACGGCCTTTGCCTTCCTCGTAATAATGAAAGCGCTCGCCGTCGACCTCCACAAAACGCCCATTGTTCGGAACGGCGGCTTCAATGCGCCGCGTCATCCAGACGCTGAACCCCCATAAAACGGCGCTCGCGCCTATCAACACAGCCGCCGCGATAACCCATTCAACAGCCATAGCTCGGTCCTCTGCATCCCCGCTGCTGGCGACCCGACCGGTATTGATCAAGGCCTCAGCCATCGTCCACACCCTGGACCCGAACGTCGTGCCTGTCCGTCGGACAAGTCGCACATGAGGAACCTGGGACTAGCGTAGGCGATATTTTCAGGTAGATTATTTAAAATCTTTTTTAAAATAAGTAATTCAATTTTTCTTTGCAATGGTGTTCTATCTAAAAGACACAACAAGAAAAGGAGCACCCCGATGCCCACGAAGGAATGCTTATGAATGCCCAGAGTGATTCAATCGACATCGCCATCATCGGCTCAGGCTTTGCCGGGCTCTGCATGGCGATCAAGCTCAAGGAAGCCGGGTTCACCGACTTCTTTATCGCCGAGCAGGCCGACACCCTCGGCGGCACGTGGCGGGACAACCACTACCCCGGCTGCGCCTGCGACGTGCAGTCCCATGTGTATTCGTTTTCGTTTGCGCCCAACCCGGACTGGACACGGCAGTTCGCGCCGCAAGCGGAAATCCGTGCTTACCTGGAGCAATGCGCCACGCGCTTCGGGTTGGTGCCCTACCTGCGTTTTGGCATGGGCCTCGAGCGCGCGGTGTTCGATGAGCCCCAGCAACGCTGGCAACTGAGCTTCAGCGATGGCCGCCAGGTGAGTGCGCGGGTGCTGGTGTCGGGCATGGGCGGTCTGTCGCGCCCGGCGTTGCCGGACATTCCAGGTCTCGACAGCTTTAAGGGCAAGCGCTTTCACTCCCAACAGTGGGACCACGACTATGCCTTGAAGGGCAAGCGCGTCGCGGTGATCGGCACCGGCGCCAGTGCCATTCAGTTCGTGCCGAAGATCGCGCCGCACGTGGCCCATCTGGACCTGTTCCAACGCACCCCACCGTGGATCATGCCCAAACCCGACCGGGCGATCTCACCTTTTGAACGCTGGCTGTTCAAGCACCTGCCCTTTACCCAACGCCTGGTACGCGGCGCTTTTTACTGGGCACTGGAAGGCCGTGTCGTCGGCTTTGCCTTACACCCACGGCTGATGAAAATGGTGCAGAAAATCGCCCTGCGCCACCTGCACAAACAAGTGGCTCGCCCGTCCCTGCGCAAGACCCTGACCCCGGACTACACCATCGGCTGCAAGCGCGTGCTGATTTCCAATGACTACTACCCCGCGCTGTCGCGCAGCAATGTCGAGGTGGTCACCGAGCGCGTGCTGCGCATCGAGGCCGACGGCGTAATCACCGCCGACGGTATCAAGCATCCGGCGGACTGCCTGATCTTCGGCACCGGCTTCCAGGCCACCGATCCCCTGCCCCGCGACTGCATCATCGGGCGCGGCGGCGTGGACTTGATGGACACCTGGCAAGACGGCGCGCACGCCTACAAAGGCACGACGGTGCCCGGCTATCCCAACCTGTTCCTGATCATCGGGCCCAACACCGGCCTGGGGCATAACTCGATGATCCTGATGATCGAAGCCCAGGTGACCTACATCCTCGACGCCCTCCAGCGCATGCAACGGCACGGCATCGCCACAGTGGACGTCAAAGCCGGCGTGGAGAGCGCCTACAACCAGCAGTTGCAAGCCAAGCTCAAACGCACCATCTGGAGCACCGGCGGTTGCCAAAGCTGGTACCTCGACCCGCGCACCGGCAAGAACACCACCCTATGGCCCGGCTCGACCTGGCGTTTCAAGCAGGTCACCCGGCAGTTTGCGCTCAAGGATTATGTCGCCAACCGGCAACCGGGCGACGCGCCCAACCGCCCCCTGGCGACGCCCCACTCCACGCCTGAAGGGAGCCTGTCATGAAATCATTCAACGACCGCGTAGCCGCGATTACCGGTGCGGCATCCGGCATGGGCCGAGCGCTGGCATTGGCCCTGGCGCGGGAAGGTTGCCACCTGGCGCTGGCCGACAAAAACAGCCAGGGGCTGGAGCAGACCTTGGCGCTGATCAAGACCTCAACCCTGGCGCCCGTATTGATCACTACCCAGGTGCTCGATGTGTCCGACCGCCAGGCCATGGAGGATTGGGCCGCGCGCTGCATGGCCGACCACGGCAAGGTCAACCTGGTGTTCAACAATGCCGGGGTTGCCCTGTCGAGCACTGTCGAGGGCGTGGACTACGCCGACCTGGAATGGATCGTCGGCATCAACTTCTGGGGCGTGGTGCACGGCACCAAGGCATTCCTGCCGTATTTGAAAGCTGGCGGCGAGGGCCACGTGATCAACACCTCCAGCGTGTTCGGCCTGTTCGCCCAGCCTGGCATGAGCGGCTACAACGCGACCAAGTTCGCCGTGCGCGGCTTCACCGAATCCCTGCGCCAGGAGTTGGACATGCAACGCTGCGGTGTCTCGGCCACCTGCGTGCACCCCGGCGGCATTCGCACCGATATCTGCCGCAGCAGCCGTATCGACGCGAACATGACCGGCTTCCTGATCCACAGCGAACAGCAGGCCCGCGCCGACTTCGAAAAGCTCTTCATTACCGACGCCGACCAGGCCGCCAAGGTGATCCTGCACGGCGTACGTAAAAACAAACGTCGCGTGCTGATCGGCCGCGACGCCTATTTCCTCGACCTCCTCGCCCGTTGCCTGCCGGCGGCCTATCAAGCCTTGGTGGTGTTCGCCAGCAGGCGCATGGCCCCGAAGCCCCGCAAGCGGGTGTTTGAAACCAACGACGAGTCCCGTCTCTGAACAGGAGCACGCAGCATGTTGCCGATCCGCCGTGACATCCATTTCACCCTGCCTGCCGAACGCATCAAGGACTGGCACGAGCAAGGCCCGTTCATCACGCATTTCTTCAATGCCCTGTCGCTGCTGTTTCCGCAGGGCGAGCTGTTTTTCATGGACAGCGTGCGCCACTACCGCCAGCGCATCGACGACCCTGAGCTGAAGAAAGAGATCCAGGGTTTTATCGGCCAGGAAGCCATGCACAGCCGCGAGCACGTGGCCTACAACGACCTGCTGCAAGCCGCGGGGCTGCCCGCGCACGCCCTGGACAGGCGCCTGAAGTTCATCCTCGACCTGCAGAAAAAACACTTGCCGGCGTCCTTCAACCTCGCGGTGACCATTGCCCTTGAACACTACACGGCGATGCTTGCCGAAATCCTGTTGAGCGACCCGTCGCGCTTCGGCGACTCACTCAAGGGCTACCAACAGATGTGGTACTGGCACGCCTTGGAGGAAACCGAACACAAGGCGGTGGCGTTCGACGTCTGGAACAGCGTGATCAAGCCCGGCCCCAAGCGCTACTTGCTGCGCACCGGGACCATGCTGTTCACCACGTTGTTATTCTGGCTGGTGGTGTTCGACTTCCACGTGCGCCTGCTGATTGCCGACCGCAAGTCGGGCGGGCACCTGAAAGGCTTCTGGCGCATGCTGAAGTTTCTGTATGGGCCCAAGGGAGTCTTCCCACGCATGCTGGTGCCGTGGCTGCACTACTTCAAACCCGGCTTCCACCCCTGGGACCACGACAACCGTGCGCGCCTGGCCGGTATCGACGCGCTGGTCGAGGACATCGAGCAGGTCCGGCGCGGTTACTAGCCCTGCGCCAGGGCCTCGCGCTCACGCACAAAGCCTTGCAACTGATCGTCCGGCAGCGCCTTGCTGAAATACCAGCCTTGAATAATCAAATCGGCACCCGTATTCAGGAAGGCCAGCTGCTCGGCCGTCTCCACCCCTTCCACCACCACGCCCAGATTCAACGCCTCACAGAAGCGCAGCATGCCGGTCATGACCTGGGCGCCCTTGGGGTCATGCTGCGCCACCACAAAGCTACGGTCGATCTTGATGAAGTCCACGGGAAATTGGTGCAGGTAACTCAGGGCCGAGAACCCGGTGCCGAAATCATCGATATAGACCTTGGCACCGATGGCTTGCAGCTTCTGAATGGTCTGGCGTGTGACCTGGATATCACTCACCAGCGCATCTTCGGTGATTTCTACTGAGACCTGCCCGCGGGCCTGGGCGAGGATGTCCACCAGGCGTTCGCCATAGGCGGCGTCGGTCAGGGTCGCACTGGAAATATTGATGGTCATCGGTAAGCTGAAACCGAGTTTCTGCCACTTCTGGTACTGGCGAACCGCCTGGGATGCCACCCATACATCCACATCCGGCATCAAATGCGCCTGGGCCAGCCACTGCAGGAACTCCCACGGTGAATGCACTTTGCCGTCGGCATCACGGGCACGCATCAGTGCTTCACAGCCGGTGCACAAGCCAGTGCGGGTCGAGACCTGTGGCTGGAATTCAAGATAGAACTCGTAGTCGCTGATCTGCTGGATGCGGCTCAGTTCATTGGCCTGGCGCGCCAGGGTCTTGTGGGACGCGAGCACCGGGTCCAGCTCGCGCAGACGGCCCTTTTCCTCAAGGCCACGGAAGGTCATGTCCAGGGACTTGAGGTACACCGTGCCCCCTTCGGTGGCCTGGCGGTGGATCGCGCGCACATACGGCGCATACACCAGCGTGCCCAGCCCCAGCAGCGCCACTTGAAGGCCCACCGCTACCCAATCACCGTGGGTGCTCAGATAGGCATTGAGCAGCACCGGCGCCGTAAACGGCACGCTGACCACCGCCGGCGACACCCACCCCATCTGCACCACCGTCAACGCCAGCATGGCGTTCAACGCGGGTACGATCAGAAACGGTATGAACAAACGCGGGTTAAGGATGATCGGCAAACCGAACAACAGTACTTCACTTACATTGAACAGTGAGAGCGGCAAACTCGCCACCGCCAACAGGCGCATGGACTGGCTCTTGGAGAACAGCAGGATCGCCAGCAACAGGCACAATGCGCCGCCCGAGCCACCGATAAACGCAAAGCTGCCCAACAGACCGCCGTTCAACACATACTTGATCGGCTCACCCGCCGCCAGTGCAGCGCTGTTCAGCACCACCGCCTGATCCAGCACATTGAACAGCGGCTGCATGGCGTACACGCCGTGGATTCCGAAAAACCACAGCAGTGAATTCATCAAGGTCACAAACAAACCGCTGCCGTATGGCGACTCCAGGGCATCGAGTACCTGGGGCCCTTGGAGCTGTGCCACATAAGGGATTTGCAGCAGCAAGGACAGCACGCTCACCAACGCCAAGGCGGTGATGACGCCCGGCACGACCATATTGATGGTGCCCCGCAGGTTGTGCCCTACCAGCTCTTCGTTGACCAGCCGAGTCCAGCGATAACGGTGCAGCCAGGCAATGGCCGGCACATTCAGCAGCGGCGAGGCAATCGCAATGAACAGCACGAAGGTGGCTGAGGCCCGGGGGTAGTCACGCAGGATAAACGTCGCAACCACCACATGGGCCAGGCACAGGAACGCGACGGGCAGCTGTGGGAGTCGATGCTGGATCGCCAGCATATAACCAATCGAAGCGGCTACCAGCAGCGGGATCACGGAACTGATCTGGTTGTGCAGCCCGGCCAGGAACGTCACCCAATGCGGGTCGAAGCCCAGCACGCGGGCAGATTCAGACAAGATCAGAAAGCCCGCCGACACCAGCAGGCACGGCAGGATCCACAACAGCCCTTCGCGAATCGCCCGCAGCGACTCGGTGCCGGCCAGGGCGGCCAGGCGCTGGGTGAAGAAAAGTTTGAACAGCGTTTGCGCCATGACCCATCCCTCTGCCCATCGCCCACTGTCCTTGGAAGGCAGGGCCGGAAACACCGGGCTAACGCTACACGTCCAGGCACGATGAGCGAAAGCCTTTTGCCACGCATCTAAGTGATTTTTCCGTATTGGATGACAGGCAATTCCGTGTTTTTTCCAAATAATTGAATGTTCCGACCTGGGCCAATGTCCGAATCTGCTTCAATGGGCATTATCCGAGTGTCACCCTACCGTTGCCTTTGTTTGGAGTAAGCCCTTGTCACAACCCGGTGATAACCATCAGCTCGCGCTGGACAGATTCCTCGACGAACATCCCGATGTCGCCACTGAACTTAACACCCTGAACCCGCTGGCCGCCCAGGCCAAGGGCGAAACCCTGGCGCAATACCGTGCCGAACGGCTGCATGAAGCCTTCGAAGCGGAAGCCGAGCGCCAGGGCCTGTTTGCCTGGGAGTTAACCCTCAAACTGACCGCCGAATCCGGCGAAGCCTTTGAAGCCCAGCGCCTTGAGGTGCATAAGGAAGTGGCGCAGATGGCCGGCCTGAGTTGGGTCGAATACTGCCAACTGCATGACCTGGCCGATTGACGCGTTACCCCAGGAACCAGCGACGTCGCCTGCCGCCCAGGACTTCGCGCAACTCGGCGACACATACCCTTCGCTGCTCCGGGTCCATCGCCAGTGCGGCGCACAACGTTGGCCAGCAATGCCTGGGCAGTTGCCGAGGTCTCGGCAACCGCTGATTGCGCTGGCGCTCGCCGGGACGCCGTCCCTCGGCCAGCTCATACAACACACACGCAACCCCATACAGGTCCGCGCTGGCTGACGGCAACCCTCCGGCCATCAGCTCCGGTGCCGCATACGCAGGCGTCCAGGCATTCAAGCGACTGCGGCTCAAACCCGGTAAACCAACCCCTACCTGTGCCTCGGCATGGCCCAGGCCAAAATCAAACAAGCGCACCCCCTGCTCCCCCACCATGATATTCGCCGGTTTCACATCGCCATGCAGGACGCCTTGCCGATGCGTGTAAGCCAGCGCATCCAGCAATTGCACGGCCATCGGTTGCAGCTCCTGCCACGGCAGGCCTTGCGGGCGTTCCGGGAGCATGCGGTCGAGGGTCAGGCCGGGCATCACTTCCATGGTGAAGAATGCCACTTGGTGGGCCGTGTCTACCTCGAAAGAAAATGCGCGCACCACGTGGTCATGGCGCAGGCTGCGGGTCAGGGCGAACTCGCTGTACAACAATAAATGCGCATCGGTGCACGCGGAGAGTGTCTCGCCCAACAGCTTCAGCGCCACACGGCAGTCCGGCTCGCCGAACGCTTCATGCAGCAGGTCCCGGGCGCGATACACCACGCCCATCCCGCCTGAACCGAGGATCCGTTCAAGCTGATAGCGGCCCGCAAGCAGGCTCGGCGGGCCCGCTGCTGCGTTCATGGCTGGACCACCACGGCGGTCAGGTCATCTTTCGCCGCCGCCCGCAACGCGTCGCTGAACAAGCGCTCCACCACCTTGCGCGGCGTACCCGCACTCATGGCGCTCCCCAGCTCACTGTGGCTGAGCCCCTGATACAGGCCATCACTGCAGAGTAAAAACACATCCCCTGGATGGGCACAGAACTCCAGTATCTCGAGGCTCAGTGGCTGTCGGGCACCAATGGCGCGTGTGAGGGCCCTGGCGTCCGGATGAGCCCGAGCGCGTTCCAGGCTCAGTTGCTGCTTATCCATCAGTTGTTGCTGCAAAGAGTGGTCGCGCGACAGTTGATACAGGCACTGACTGCGCCAGAGGTAGCATCGACTATCACCTGCCCAGATACAGGCTGCACGGTCGTGTTCAAGTAACAGTACAACCACCGTACTGCCCATGATGCCCGCCAGGCCATCGGCGGCTTGCAATTGGCTGTCGAGGTCGCGCAAGCAGCGTCGCACCGCGTCGATCCGTTGCTCGAAGCCCCCATGGGCTGGCAGTGCGGCAAGACTGCTGACCACCCGTTGACTGGCCACATTCCCGGCACGATGGCCGCCCATGCCATCGGCGACCGCCCAACACCCGTGTTGCGGGCAATCAAGCCATGCATCCTCGTTGCGCGCACGGCCCTTGCCTTGCGCCGTGCGCCCTGCACTTCGCCAACGCAGCGCCCGGTTCACAATTGCTCCGGCAGGCGGAAGGTGCGCCATGTCGCGATCTGGAAAGGGCTGGGGTTACCCTGGCTGGTGAGCAGGTAATTAGCACGGAGGCCAGCCAGGTCGGCCTTGAGTATCTGCGCGTCCCTGCCGCTGGCAGGCTCGCTTTGCATCAGCTCGAAGAACCGGAACAACGACCAGGTGCCACTGTCTTTTTCGATGCCCAATGGCCGCTCGGCGCCGCGTTCCAGCACCAAGCTGGTGCGCCCATTTCCGGACGCGTTCGGCCAATGGAACACCATCGGCACGATCGGGCCATGCCGGTACTCCAACTGCTGACTGCCCACCTGCAACGTTGCCCGGCTGACGGCTTGATCCAGGCTATAGGGCGCCAGCGTAAACCTGACGGCCCAATCACCCCGCTCCTCGTTGAAAAAACCTTGGCGAATGGTCTGGGCCCTGGTCAGTTGGTCCAGCAACGAACGTGACATCGGCAAGCTGCGCCCCTCCAGGGCGCGCAAGCGATAGCGGGTGCCCTCGACACTGACAAACGGCCGCAGATAACCGTCATAAAAACGCTCCATGGCCCCCTTCGGTTTGAAGAACGCCTGGAAATCGTCCAGGGCGACATCGCTGCCAGCATGGGCGTTGAACGGGTAGCGGTGTTGGATCGCCTTCGTATAAAAGCCGTACACCTCGCTTTGATAACGCTGATTCACGTACCCATAGGCGTTATCAAGCAGGTGGCGCCAGCTTTGCTCGGCAATACCTTCGAACCACCCCCTGAGTGGTTGCGGCAAGCGCGCTGCCGCATCACGCAGGTTGCCCAATAGCGGCTGCTGCCCATCCATCCGCTGCCTGGCCAGCTTGAACGCGGCCTGCTCCGGTGAACTGTCCCGGCTCAGTGTCGACAATTGCAGGTACAGCTCATCGAGCAGGCGCAATGCCTGCGTCAACTCGACCCCGGGGTTCTGCTCTTCATCGAGCAACTGATGCAGAGGCTCGAAGCGGCGTTGCAACGCGCGCCGGGCATTATCGGGCAACGCTTGGCGCGGTAACGCCTTGGCCAGCGCGCCGGATACCTTCTCGCTTGACTCTGCGACCTGTTGGCTCACCGTACCCAGTTGCGCGAAAACCACGCGATTGAACAGGCCCTGGACAAAATGGGGACGTACATCGCCGCTCTTCGCACCGGTCAGGTAGAACCCTCGCAAACCGTTGATACGCTGATGGCGATGGGCGGAAAACGCAGCCTCGATAAACACGCACAGACAGTCGCCGAGGCGTGCAACCTGCCGAGGAAAATCCAGCATCCGGCCACGGCGCTCAAGGTTTCGCTCCTGGTGCAAGCGCGGGATCAACTCGGCTCCCAGGCGTTGCAGCAGGGCTTCGAATGCCTCGCGCACCTGCTCAATATCAGTGCCGGCCGGGCCTGCAACCAGGCGCTCACCCAGCACATCTTCGGTGCTGTCGCCCTGCAGCGCATCAAAGAACTCGGCAAACCCAGCCAGCCGATCAGCCTGGGTCAATACCAGGTAAACCGGCACATCCACATGCAGTGTCTGCTGGATATCCTGCAAGCGGGTACGCACGTGACGCGCGTGAAGCTCCAGGTCGTGTTCACTGCTGCGCAAAAGCGTGTCGACGCACAGCGTCACCACCACGCCATTGAGCGGCCGTGTTCTGCGCCACGCCTTGAGCAGGCCCAGCAATGTCGACCATCCCGCCCCATCTACCGCGGGGTCAGGCTGGTCCAGGTAGCGGCCGGCCATCTCGACCATCACGGCTTCGTCGGCAAAATACCAGTCACAGTAAGCCGCAGTACCTGGGAACGCCGCTTCGGTCCGATCGAGCGGAGCCTGCAGGCCACTGGCGGCCAACAACGAGGTCTTGCCGCTGCTCCGCTCGCCAATCAACAGGTACCAGGGCAGTTCATTGCGCCAGCCCTGACGGTGCTCACCGTAGCGACGAGAGGTCTTCAACGTCAGCAGGGCCTCCTTGAAACGCCCCCGTACGTGGCTTATTTCGTTGTTGACCAACGCCTGCCGCTGATGACGGTCGAGGTGTTCAGGCTGATCCGCCCGAGCGGAGCGGCGTGCGCCCACCACGACCATCGCCAGCCCCCACAGCAGCAACAACCCGCAGATGGTCAGCAAACGGGAGGTCGGGCTTTGCCAGAAACGGTAGTCATCCACCGCCAGCAAAGGCCCCAAAAACCACACCAACAGCGTACTCGAGAGCACCAGTAACAGGCTCCAGACCCAACTCTTGCGCAGCACCGCGCCCGCGCCCTTGAAGAATGCGTTCATACCTAGCTCCCAGCGTTACAAGGGCGTCCGAGACGGGACTGACACCGAAGATTGAAAAGGTTGCAGCGCCGTCATGCGCTCCTGGCCCAACATCCAGGCGAACCCTGAATACATCGCGAGCAAACAGGCCACTACACAGATGACGACCCAGGTGGTGGAGACAAGGCGAATCCGCGCCTGAGAGGCCCTACCCGTTTCCGGCGAAATGCATACCGGCAGCCGATCACCGCGCACATGCCTGATCTGGCGGTACACCGCATCGTGCAGGGTTTCAAGCTGCACCCGCCCCCGCTCCATGACGCGATATTTACCTTCGAAACCCAACGACAGGCACACGTACATAAGCTCCAGCATGGCCACATGCTTGACGGGGTCGCGGGACAATCGCTCCAGCAGTTGGAAAAATTTTTCACCGCCGAAAGTTTCGTTATGGAAGAGGCTCAGCAGGCTGGTCTTCGACCAGTCGCTACGACTGCCCCAAGACGTCGTGACCACAGCCTCATCAATGACACTGCACAGCACATAACGCGCCGACATCACCTGACTGTTCTCTACGCCTTGGTGCAAGGCACGCGCCTCAAACGCGTTGACGCCCGATGACAGCTGTTCATTGAGTGCCTGCAGGCTTTCCCGACCAGGACCGGCCTTGAGCTGAACAACCTGCAACAAGAGCTCCCAGGCGGCTGCCAATAAAATATTCGAACCCATCTTGAATGGCGGTGCGCCCTGCAGGTGGGCGGTATAGATCATGCGGTCTTCCAACTGCTCGAAGCGAGGCGGCGACGGGTAGTCCGTGACGGCGCCCCGCACCGGGCCCAACCCTTCACGGTCAAGCAGCACGGTTTTTTCATCCTGCGGGTATTCACTGTCCATAACCGCGCGGTAAACACCACGGGTTGCTCGGCACCCTTGATCACCAGTGTGGCTTCGATAGCGAACGCCAGGGCCAACGGATCATGATCCCGTGGCAATGTCTTGACCCGCACCTGCTTCAAGCGCGGCTCGTAGGCGCGGATAAATCGCTCGATCAACACGCGCGACTGACTCAATGATTCATGCAGGCTCTGATTCATATCATTAAGGTCGGGCAAGCCGTAGTCGGGCAGTGTCTGCACACTGCCCGCACGGATGCTGAGCATTTTCCCCAGATGGAGTGCAACCGATGTCACGCCACACGCCCGGGTCGTCGCCGGACGCTCGAGTCGCTCGAAAAGGCTTTGGTAGTGGGGCATTCCCTGGCCTCGGCTCATTCTTTATCGAGCTTGCCAACCAGGGACAGCGTGAAATCCGCCCCCATGTACTTGAAGTGCGGTCGCACACTCAGGTTGACGCGATACCAGCCAGGCTCACCCTCGACATCACTGACAACGATGCGTGCTGCGCGCAAGGGGCGCCGCCCGCGCACTTCGGCACTGGGGTTTTCCTGGTCGGCGACGTACTGGCGAATCCATTTATTGAGCTCCAGCTCCAGGTCGGTGCGCTCCTTCCATGAACCCAGTTGTTCGCGCTGAAGGACCTTGAGGTAATGGGCCAGGCGATTGACCACCATCATGTAGGGCAACTGTGTTCCCAAGCGGTAATTCAGCTCTGCTTCCTTGCCCTCGGGGCTGAGGCCGAAGTGTTTCGGCTTTTGTACCGAGCTGGCAGAGAAGAACGCGGCGTTGTCACTGCCCTTGCGCATCGTCAAGGCAATGAAGCCCTCTTGCGCCAGTTCGTATTCACGACGGTCGGAAACCAGCACTTCGGTCGGGATCTTGGTTTCAATCTCCCCCATGCTGTGGAAGTGATGCAACGGCAAGTCTTCTACCGCGCCACCGCTTTGCGGGCCGATGATGTTCGGGCACCAGCGAAAGCGCGCGAAGCTATCGGTCAGGCGCGTGGCAAAGGCGTAGGCTGTATTGCCCCACAGGTAATGTTCGTGGCTGTTGACCACGTTTTCCTGGTAGGCAAAGGTCTTGACCGGGCATTCGAGGGGGTCATAAGGCGTACGGAGCAAGAAACGCGGCACGGTCAACCCGATGTAACGCGCGTCCTCGCTCTGGCGAAAGCTTTGCCATTTGGCAAATTGCGGGCCTTCGAAATGGTCCTTCAGATCTTTGAGATCCGGTAAGCCGGTGAAGCTCTCCAACCCGAAGAACGCTGGCGCGGCTGCGGCGATAAAGGGCGCATGCGCCATGCAAGCCACACTGGAAGCGTATTGCATCAGCTTTACATCAGGCGCGCTGGGCGACAGAAAATAGTTGGCAATGATCGCGCCCACAGGCTGACCGCCAAACTGGCCGTATTCAGCACTGTAGATATGTTTGTACAAGCCCGACTGGGTCACTTCCGGTGAGTCTTCGAAGTCTTCCAGCAGGTCTTGCCGGGAAACGTTCAAGAGTTCGATCTTGATGTTTTCGCGAAAGTCGGTGCGATCCACCAACAACTGGAGCCCTTTCCAGGACGCTTCCAGGGCCTGAAAGTCCGGGTGGTGCAATATCTCGTCCATTTGCAGACTGAGCTTGGTGTCGATCTCGGCAATCATCCGGTCGACCAAGCGTTTTTTTACCGGCTCGCCACGGTTCTGCGGCTTGATCAACTCTTCGATAAACGCCGAGACACCCCGTTTGGCAATGCCATACGCTTCGTCATCGGCACTCAGTAGCGTCTGGGCAACGATGTTGTCGAGGATGCTGTATTCATCAGCGGTTTGTGCCGGTAGCGCGTGTTGTGGTGTGGTCATGCGGTCAGTGTCCTTTTACTGAAAATGTCAGGCGTCCGGGCTGCCCAGGCCCAGCTCGGCCAGTACCCGCGCGCGGGACTCGTCATCGGCCAGGGCCTGTTCGATGGCCTTGCGAAAGCTCGGGGTGTTGCCCAGTGGGCCCTTGAGAGCCATCAGTGCCTCGCGCAACGCCATCAGCTTGTGCAACTCCGGAACCTGCTCAACCAGGTTCGCGGGATTGAAATCCTTCATGGCGTTAATGCGTACCTGAATGGCCAGCTCCTCAACGTGCGCATCCTCCTGCAGACGATTGGGCACATTCAGCGTCAGGCTCAACGCCTGTTTGGCCAGCACGTCATCAAGGGTGTTTTTGTCGATCGCGATGGGTTTGCGATCTTCAAGCTTGCGCGCGTCCTCACGTTGGGTGAAATCTCCCAGCACCAATAGTTTCAACGGCAGTTCGACTTCTTCCTGCGCCCCGCCGATGGCGGGTTTGAACGTGATATTGATACGTTCCTTGGGGGCTACCGAACCTTCTTTGGCCATGGTGTCTCTCCTTTTCAAGTGGCTCGAAAGCCTATTCAAGTACCGCTTCCAGATCGAAGAGGCACAGCCTGCGATGGGTGTCTTCCTTGCGCTCGCGCACGGCGTGGTTTTGTGGCAACAGGTCGCAGCAGCGGTAGAGAAGCTGTGTCACTTGAAGGGCCAGCTCCGGCTCCCAGCGCTCCAGGCCTGTGTGTTGCAGTTCGTGGTCCAGCTGTTCGAGCTGGATCTTCGCCAGCTCATGCTTGCCCGCCAATACACACAGACGCGCTTGGGCCAACCGCCAATAAAAACGTGCGCGATCACTGCGAGCGGCATACATGCCTTGTTTGAGTTCATGGATGGCGGCCTTGAGCCCGTCCTTGCGTAAGCGGGTTGCGACCGCCTGCAAGGCGATCTCCCACGGCTCGGCGTCGGCATCAACTATCAATGCAGGCGATTCGGGTATTTGCAGGTGACGGGTAACTTGCAGCGCTATCCAGTCACGGGTCGCGGGGCCGGCAAAAGGAGCCCCGTCGTGAAAGCGAAACTCCGCCAGGTTTGGCAAACGTTGCAGCAACAGAGCGAAGGTCACCTCCAGCTCAGTCATGGCCTGCTCGGCCTGCATGGCCTCCAGGCATTCCCAGAGCATGTGCAGCCCATCGAACCAGAACATCGCACCGGCGAGACTGGCTTCAAGTTCGAGCACCAGATCGGCGTGATGACCTTGGGCAAAACGCTCCTGATAACGCTTGAGCTTGTCGGGAGCGGGCCCACGCAGGGCGGTGAGCCGTTCGTTGTCGGCATCCGGATAATTGGCCAGCGCCAGCCAGGTCAATGTTCGGTTCAGGCGAAAAGCGCGCAGGTCGGTGGCGTTCTGACGCAACCACCATACGCACAGCGTGCGCGCCTGTTCCTGCAAGGTGCGCAACAACCTGTGGGCGTCTTTTTCGTTGTCCACCCGCGCTTCGGGCTTGAGCAATTGGGTGGTCGCCTGCTTGACGTGCGCAATGACACCACTCAGCCCTGCGACCGGGGCGTCGTCCTGCGCAGCGCGCTCCAGTCGCTGAGCCAATTGCCTGCGAATCGGCAACAACATTGGCGCGGCATCCCCCAAGTACTCGGCCCACAGCTCATCGAGGCGTATCAGGTGTTCAAGCACCGCCTGGAACAAAGGCTGCTGGTTCTGGAGCGGCAGGCTTAGCGTGAACAAGGGCTCAAGGCGCAACACCAACCATCCGAATGCCGCGCCACGTGTGCGTGGTTTTCCGGGGTGGACCTCAGACCAATGATGCTCGCAGAAATAGCGCAACAACCCGAGCCCGGCCAACAACCCTGGGTAGGATTCCCTCTGGTGCAGCGCCCAGGTCAGCCAAACGGCGACCCGCAGGTCCTTGGATTGCTGGCGCAACAGGATTTCGCCAGCTTCCAGGACCTTATGCCAATCGGGTTGACCACTGCCATGAATTGATCGTGCCTTGGCAAGCTCGAACTCCAGGACCTCATATTCACTCGAAAAGCGCATATCACTGCCCGCAAAACTTGTTGGCATGCAGGGCGACCGTGCAAGTTCAAGGTAATAATCATACAGCTTGTCCGAATAAGCCATTTGGCACCGCACGCAACTAAACAAGAAAAAACAAGACAATAAGTCCACAAAAGACCAACTAAGCACATTTAATGTGCGCCTCAGAAAGTCATCTTCGCATCGCTGGAATTCCTGCGAAGCTCACGAACCTTAGCCATGCCTAAAACATTCAGCAAGCGACGGAGCCACACTTAATCCTTTTCCTACAAACGCCTAAACACTGGGACTGCGCAGCATTTTGCGCACTCACCACCCACATAAACACCCGATATCCCCACCCACCTCAACAGTTACAAAACAACTTAACTGAGCAATTAAATGCGCACCGTTGCGCAATCAAATACTTAACCAACCCCATCAATCCTGACTAATCACACTGAAAATTCGAACTTATAGAATGCAACACCCTTGTTTTATTGCCCCCCACACTTTCAGGCACGTTTCTTGTTATAGGCACTTGCCCAGCCGATGCAGTTGTCGGTTGGAACTACCTCATCAATCAGGCAAGGAAACCCGTCATGCCAACACCCGCGTATCTTTCCATCACCGGTGTCAAACAAGGTTTGATTACGGCAGGCACGTTTACCCAGGACTCGGTAGGTAATATTTACCAAGAAGGCCATGAGGATCAGATTCTGGTCCAGGCTTTTGCTCATCAAGTGATCATCCCGCGCGACCCACAATCCGGCCAGCCAACAGGCCAAAGGGTCCATAAACCGTTGATGATCAGCAAAGTGTTCGATAAGTCCTCGCCCTTGCTGTTCAGCGCGTTGACCAGCGGCGAAGAGGTCAAGTGCCGGCTCGAATGGTTACGCACCTCGTCGGCCGGCACCCAAGAGCACTACTTCACGATTGAACTGGAGGGGGCAACCATCGTCGACATCCAGTCGCGCATGCCCAACTGCCAGGATCCGGACAACGCCCATTTCACCCACTTGGAAGATGTGTACTTCACCTATCGCAAGATCGTATGGACCCACGAAGTGTCCGGCACTTCCGGGTCGGATGACTGGCGCAGCCCGGTAGCGGGCTAAACCGCTTTAACGCAGGTACGGCGCCAGGGAAGGCGCCGTACCTGCCATCCCGCTACACCATCGCCAACGGGTGCTTGCGCTTGGGAGCGCCAAACACGCGATCGATAGCATCTAGGTCGTGTTCATCCAGCACGAGTTTGGCTGCGGCTGCGTTGAGTCGCACGTGTTCCGGGGTGACCGCCTTGGGGATCGCGATCACACCGTCCTGGCGCAATACCCAGGCCAGCGAAACCTGGGCCGGTGTCACCTCGTGGCGATGGGCGATCTGCTTCAGGGTCGGGCTGGCCAACAGCTCGCCACCCTGAGCGATCGGGCAGTACGCCATCAAGGGCAAGTGATGCTGTTGCCACCAGGGCAGCAGGTCGAATTCGATGCCGCGCTCTTCGATGTTGTAGAGCACCTGGTTGGTGGCGCAGGCCGGAGAGGCGAGTTCCTGCAGGTCGGCCACATCGAAATTGGAGACGCCCCAGCGGCCGATCTTGCCGGCTTCGCGCAGGCGCTCGAAGGCCTCGACGGTTTCTTCAAGGGGATATTGGCCGCGCCAGTGCAACAGATACAGATCGATATAGTCGGTACCCAGCCGCTGGAGGCTCGCTTCACAGGCATGAGGCACGCCCTTGTGGCTGGCGTTGTGCGGGTAGACCTTGCTCACCAGGAAGACTTGGTCGCGCCTGCCACGGATGGCTTCGCCCACAACCGTTTCGGCGCCGCCCTCACCGTACATTTCGGCGGTATCGATCAGGGTCATGCCCTCATCGATGCCCAGTTGCAGCGCCGCGACTTCGGCGCGCTGCTGGTCGGGGTTCTCGCCCATGCGCCAGGTCCCCTGGCCGATGACAGGAACGGGGACGCCCGCCAGATCAATGGTACGCATGACAATCTCCTGATGAGTTCGCGGATTAACAGTGTGGCATTGGCCGGACAAAAGGGTTCAATCGAAGTATGGTTACCCTCTGCCAAGATGCCAGGAAGGACCTGCAATGCTGTTTGTCGTTATGCTCGGGGGCAAGCACCCACGGGCGAAAATCGAAGTGCACGATGTGGTGTTTGCTGTGGCGGACACGCTGGAGGCTACCTACCCGCAATTGCGTGACGGCTGGTTCGGCAGCCCTAAGGGTATGCATATCGATGCATGGATGGGGGTGGATGGCGTTGACGGCTGGAAAGTCGAGTTCAGCCCGCTGGCGCCTGCTGCCGGCGCGCATCACCTGTACTTCCTTAACCTCGGCGGTTATGAAGCCAACAGCTTTGGCGAAGCCCACCACTACCTGTTGGTGGTGGCGCGCAATAAACAGGAGGCCACCCGCCAGGGCAAGCAACAGATGCTGCGCCATTGGTCCCAGGCCCACACCGATGGGGTATTGGACCTCGACGACTGCCTGCCCATCGACCTGGTGGACGGTCGATATGTCCACCTGGTGCAGGGCCCGCACCGGCCAATCCTGCAGCAGAACGACTACATCGTCCTGGCCTGAACAACCGGCGTTGAAGGAATCGAGCCGTTTAACATACGTTTGAGCTTCAAGAGAGGGTTTGGCTAAACGCCGCGCTCACGGTTTTACCAGCTCCCGGACGCCCCGCCGCCGCCACTGGAACCGCCTCCTCCCGATGAACTGCTACTGGAACTGGAGCCGCTGGAGCTTGAACCGGAACCGCCACCCGAGCCCGAGCCCGAGCCCCCACTGGAGATGCTCTGGACAAACACGATAAACGCCACGATTGACGCGGCCGGTATCGCCAGTAACCAACCTTGATAACCATGCCCGAGCAAAACACCCACCCCCGCGTAAATCGCCAACACCGCCAGAACACGCACGATGAAGAAGCGCGGGCTTTTTCTTAAGGACTCGCGGATAACGAAAAACAGCCCTACGTACAGCCCCAACACCAAGGCACCACCAAACGGCCATGCCAGCCAATGGACCAAGTTGACTTCAACGAAGTGGTTCACTCCCAGCACCGCGACGATATACGCCAGCAGTCCTAACACGCAGTAAAACACCCCACGCGCCAGCCACAATGCGCCGAATGTTGCGCCGCCGATCAGCAGCGTCAGGGGCAGCACCAGCAGAAACACCAGCCAGTCACGGCCGCCGCCAAAAATAGCCAGCAGCACCGTGACTGCCACGGTGGCAATCAAGGCACGGCGCCACTGCAACTTGCCGGCTGCGATCAGCACACCGCCAATTGCCCCGACGATGAACGCCAGCAATACGGTAATCGTCTGGGGATTGAACGCAGGGCCCGCAACCGGGGGCAATTCACCGCCGTCCACCAGCACGACCAGGTCATTGACGCCTTGGACAACCCCACCCGCATAGTCACCCTGGCGAAACGCCGGGGTGATGTGTTCTTCGATGATGCGGTGAGCGAGCAAATCGGTGACGCTGCCTTCCAGGCCGTAACCCACTTCGATGCGCACCTTGCGGTCGTCCTTGGCAACAACCAGCAGGATGCCGTCGTTGACATCCTTACGTCCTAGTTTCCAGGCGCGGAACAGTTGGTTGGCATAGTCCTCAATGCTCGCGCCACCGGTACTGGGTACCAGCAGTACGGCGACTTGTGCGCCTTTGCGCTGTTCAAGGTCGGCAAGCTGGTTTTTCAGACGGGTGGTGGTGCCGGCAGCCAGCGTGTTGGTGAGGTCAATCACCCGTTGGTCGAGGGCTACACCGATAGGTGACGTATCCGCGTGGACGGTGGCAAGCAGGCTGATCAACACCAGCAGACTCAAGACGGATTGCCGCACACGCTGCATCATGTTTTGTTACCTGAAGTTTCTTCCTGAAGGCGCCGACTTTACCTTATCGGCGCTATAACGCGTGACCCAAAGCGTTTGACTATCTAAACTGCCCGCACGCATAGCAATACGCCATAACCGGGAAGCCCATGGACCTACTCCATCGTAACAATGTCAGCGTGATGGGCTCCGGGACCTCGACCCTGGTGTTTTCCCACGGGTTCGGTTGCAACCAGGCCATGTGGAACTACCTGGCGCCGCACTTCCTAGAACGCTTTCGCGTCGTGATGTATGACCTGGTAGGCGCGGGCCTGTCTGACCTGAGTGCCTTCGACAAGGCCAAGTACAGCACGCTGGACGGTTATGCCCGGGACCTCAATGAAATTATCGATGCCTATGCCGTCGGCCCCGTGATCCTGGTGGGGCATTCGGTGAGCGCGATGATCGGTGCCCTCGCCGACCGCCTGGCTCCGGGCCGAGTCGCGGCCCATGTCATGATCGGGCCGTCGCCGCGCTATATCGATGACGACGGGTACATCGGTGGTTTCAAGCACAGCGATATCGACGACTTACTCGATACCCTCGACAGTAACTACCTCGGCTGGTCAAGCGCCATGGCCCCGGTGATTATGGGCGCGCAAGGTCAATCGGCGCTGGGTGTAGAGTTGACCGAGAGTTTCTGCCGCACTGAACCCGAGATCGCCAAGCAATTCGCGCGGGTCACGTTTATGTCGGATAACCGCCAGGATGTGATCGGCTTGGCTACCCCGGTACTGATCCTGCAATCGACCGATGACCTAATCGCTCCCGTGGCCGTAGGCGAATACCTGCACCGCGTGCTGCCCAACAGCAGCTATTGCCTCGTGGACAACATCGGCCATTGCCCGCACATGAGCGCGCCACAGGCCTGCGCTACGGCCATGGACAGTTTCCTGGCCCATTGGGCGGCTGCACGTGCAAGCTGACCTGTTCGACAGCGCGGCCTGCGCCCTGGCCGTCACCTCGGAAGACGGCATGATCCTGCAAGCCAATGCGCGCTTCAGTGAATGGCTGGGGTTCAGCACTACGGAGCTGTGCGGCAAGCGTTTCCAGGATTTGCTGACCATGGGCGGGCGCATCTTCCACCAGACGCACCTGGCCCCCATGTTGCGCATGCATGGCAGCGTCACCGAAGTGAAGCTCGATATGCTGCACCATGACGGGCACAAGGTCACCGTGCTGCTCAACGGCATCAGGCGTGAACACGCCGACGCCGTGGTGTACGACCTGGCCCTGTTCGGCACCACCGACCGCGACAAGTACGAACGCGAGCTGCTCAACGCGCGCAACCTGTCCGAAGCGCTGTTGCAGGAAAAAACCGCCGCCGAACTCGCCTTGAAGCAAGCCCAGGCCGAACTGAGCGAGGCCTATACCATTTCCCAACGCCGCGCGTTGTTCGCCGAGCAGATGGTGGCAATTGTCAGTCATGACCTGAAAAACCCACTCACGGCCATTCGCATGGCGTCCGACTTCCTCAGTCGCGGTGAACGCACGCCCAAGGAGCAGCAGTTGCTCGGGCATATTGGCCAGTCGTCCGAGCGTGCCCAGCGCATGATCGCCGATCTGCTGGACTTCACCCAGGCGCGGGTCGGCCAGGGCATCGTCATCAAGGCCACCTCCATGGATTTGCATAGCGTGATTCATCGCACCGTGGATGAACTGCGCGTGGCGTTCCCCAAGGCGACGCTGGAGCACCACGCGATTGGCAGCGGCAACGCCCATTTGGACGCAGACCGCGTGCAACAGATCATCGGCAACCTGGTGGCCAACAGCGTGGCTTATGGCGATTTGCAACGGCCGATCAGTATTACCTCGCGCCTGGGCGAAGGCCGCTGCGAAGTGTCAGTGCACAACCACGGCGCAGCCATACCGGAGGCCTTATTGGCCGGGCTGTTCGAGCCTATGACCCGCGGCACCGACCAGGGCAGCGATGTGCGCAGCGTGGGCCTGGGCCTGTATATCGTGCGCGAGTTGGCCAAGGTACACGGTGGGGATGTGGCGGTGAGTTCCTGTGCAACCGGCGGCACCACCTTTACCGTGACATTTCAAGGCACGTAGGCGCTGCCCTGCATCACCGGCTCCACACTGCCGGTCAATACCACACCGCCCTCGCCCGTCCACTGCACGGTCACCGTGCCGCCGTCGCACTGCACCTGCACAGTGGCATCCAGCAGCCCGCGCCGGATCCCATTGACTACCGCCCCACAGCAGCACGACCCCGACCCCAACGCCACACCGCCACCGCGCTCCCAGATGCGCAGGCGGATATGGCTACGGTCGAGCACTTGCACGAAATGCACATTGGTCCTGGCCGGGAACAGCGGATGAATCTCCAACGCCGGGCCCAGGCCTGCTACGTCGACAGCCGCGATGTCGTCGACGAAAAACGTACAGTGGGGGTTGCCCATGCTGCACGCCGCCGGGCTGCCTTCGACAGGCAATGTCAAGGTGTCCATCGCGTCGGACAGAGGCACGGCCGTCCACTCCAGCGAGGGCTCGCCCATGTCCACCGACACTTGCCGCCCCGGCGCACGCACGCAGGTCAGCAGGCCGCGGTCGGTACGCAGCACGATCGAATCCTTGCCGGTTTCATGCATCAACCGATCGGCCACGCCACGGGTAGCGCTGCCGCAAGTGGCCAGCGGCGTGCCGTTGGCGTTCCAGAAGCTGATACGTGCGGCCGCCTCTTCACAATCGTACACAACGGCCAATTGGTTGAAGCCGATACCGGTGTGACGGTTGCCCAACTGACGGGCAATGGCCGCGGTGATCGGATCGTCCAAGCCACGGCGATCAATGATGATGAAGTCGTCGCCGTGGGCGTGCATCTTTACGAACGGCAAAAGCATGGGCTGTCCTGTGGTCGACTCATGGGGGAACTGAAGGATACCCTGAACACGCACGCCTTTATCGAGAGCCCCCCATGCTAATTGTCTTCAGCGGACTGCCCGGCACCGGCAAGACCACGATAGCCCGTGAACTGGCGCGCCGGACCGGTGCGATTTACCTGCGTATCGATGTGATTGAACAGGCGATCCGCGATGCCGCCGTGCTGGCCGGCGATGTCGGTGCCAGCGGCTACAGCGTGGCAAACGCGCTGGCGTTGAGCAATCTGCAACTGGGCCACTGCGTGGTGGCCGACTGTGTGAACCCGGTCAAGGAAAGCCGGGATGCGTGGAAGGCTGTGGCGGCAATGGCAGCGGTCGAGTTGACGGATATTCTGGTGATTTGCTCTGACCGCCAGGAACATCAACGGCGGGTGGCAACCCGTAAAGCAGATATTCCCGGCCTGACGCCTCCCACTTGGCAGTCCGTCCTGGCGCATGAGTTCGAGGCGTGGGACGAGATGCCGCTGACGGTCGACACCGCCCTCATGACCCAGGATGAGGCTGTCGCGATGACGCTGGCGAACCTCAGAGCAAACTCCCCATAGCCTTCATCAACACCAGATCGCGCGCGTAAATATCCGGGGCGTACACCAAGCCGCCCTGGCGGTCGACCTCAACCGTCCAGTAGCCCAACAGCACCGGCACCGGCGTGGCAAGCCTGAACTCATGTGTCACGCCGGTGGCCAGCAATTCATCGGTGCGCGCGCGTTCGGCCGGGCTCACCAGTAAATCGCGCAGCAGCAGTGGTTGCTCGACCCTCACACACCCCGAACTGAACGCCCGCGGACCTTTGGTAAACAGGGGCTGGCTCGGCGTGTCGTGCAGGTACACCGAGTAAGGGTTGGGGAAGCGCATGACGATCTTGCCCAGCGGGTTACGCGGACCGGCTTCCTGGCGCAGCAGGATATTGCCGGGACGCGCCCAGTCGATTTGCTCGGGGGCCAACGGGTGGCCTTCGGCGTCAAGCACTTGCAGGTTCTGTTGGCGCAGGTATTCAGGGTTGAGGCGGATGGCCGGGAGTTTGTCCTCGCGCATGATGGTAGGCGGGATGGTCCACGTCGGGTTGAGGGTCAGCCGGGTGATGCGCGATTTGAGCAGCGGCGTCTGGCGTTCGGCGCGGCCGACTTGCAGGCGGGTCTGCCACACGGGGATGCCGCTCTGGTACACGCTCAGTTGCGCGGCGGCTACGTTGACCAATACGCCTTCGGGCTCCAGGTCCTGGGCCAGCCAGCGGAAGCGCTCAAGGTTGATGCGCAGCTGTTCTCGGCGGATCGCCGGGCTGATATTCAGTTCGGCCACAGTACCCGCGCCGATCACGCCATCGGCTTGCAAGGAGTGGCTGAGCTGGAAAGCCTTTACCGCCTTGACCAACTCATCGTGGTATTGCTTGCCGCTCGACGCCGTGGCCAGGTAGCCGCCGCTGATCAAGCGCCGTGCCAGCTCCGGTACACGCGGGTCTTCCATGCCGGGGCGCAACAGCGGGCCACTGCCGACCGGGTCCCAATGCGGCAACGGCTGCTGGCGCACAGTGGCATAGGCGTTGCGCAGGCTGCGGTATAAGTCGGCGCTGGGACGTGCCTGGTCGAATGCCTGGGCCATGTCTTGCAGGCCCGCGGCGGCAAAGGCCAGCACTTCAGTGTTGGGGTCACGGGTGGGCGGCTGCGAATGCCACAGCGGTTCGAAACGCGATTGCTGAAGACGTCCGTAGTGCAGGTCCCAGAGCGCTTGCAGGTAATGCTGGCTGGTACCGATATCGCTGCACAGCACGTTGGTCGTGGCATCCAGCGCAGGGAGGCTATAGTGGGTGGGGTCCAGGCCGTCATCGGCGAGCATCAGCAACTGTGTTTGCAGGGCTTGCCGGCGTTCGTCGGCAGACCACAGCGGCTCATCACCCTGCTGCTGATAAAAGGCTTGCAGACGCGCTTGGGCGGCGCCGTCGATCTGCGGCGCGAGGCTGGGGCAGACGCTGGGCAGTTGGGCCAACGCCTGTTGCACGGGGGCGGTATTGACCAGGGCCGGGGGTGCGACGGGCAAAGGCTCATCGGCTGTCGCGACCAGTGGTGCAACGAGCAGGCAAATGCTCAAGTAACATGCGTGTTTTTTGAACAATTGGCTTAGCTCCAATCCACAGCGGGGGGGATGTACTGTAGATGCTGACTTTATTGTGTCGCTTAGGCCTGATCGCCTTGTCCCTGGTTACGTTGAGCAATTCTGCGCTCGCGGCCAATGGGATTCCTCCTAACTTATATAGCAGCCTGGCGCGCTCGGCTCCAGAACTCAATCCCACTGTACTGAAAAGCGCCCTGAGCGCCATGCAGTGTGCCGTCAGTAATGGCGAGGAACGTTCCGAGCGCCTAGCGGTTATTGACTATTCACAGCCCTCGACCGCCCGTCGGCTGTGGATCTTCGATTTGCGCAAGAAGACCCTGGTGCTGCGCGACCTGGTCGCCCACGGTGCCAACTCCGGGGAAAACTTCGCCACCCAGTTCTCCAATCGCGAAGGCAGCCACCAATCAAGCCTGGGCCTGTTCCGCACCCAGGAGAGTTACCTGGGCACCCACGGCTACTCGTTGCGCATGGATGGCCTCGAGCCAGGCTTCAACGACCAGGCACGCGACCGCGCCCTGGTCATCCACGCCGCCGACTACGTCAGCCCGCTGTGGAGCAAGCGCGAAGGCCGTATCGGCCGCAGCCAGGGTTGCCCCGCCGTGCGCCCGCAGGTGGCGCGCCAGGTGGTGGATAAGCTCAAGGATGGGCAGTTCATGTTTTCGTGGTACCCCGACCAGCGCTGGTTGAAGTCCTCGACGTACCTCAATTGCAAACCCCAACAGGTGGCGAGTAGTCGTACAATCCGTGGCGGATAGCCTGTTCCCATCGATAAAAAAGAGAGCCACGCATGCTTCTACATCAATCCACCTGGATCGAGATCGGCCAGTTTCTGGAACGCAGCCGCACGGTGGTAATCCCCATCGGCTCCAACGAGCAGCATGGCCCCACCGGCCTGCTCGGCACCGACTGGATGTGCCCGGAAATCATCGCCCATGAAGCACAGCAGCACGCGGACATCCTGATCGGCCCGACCTTCAATATCGGCATGGCCCAGCACCACCTGGGCTTTCCCGGCACCATTTCCCTGCGCCCTTCCACCTTCATCGCCGCAATCGGCGACTGGGTGCGCTCGCTGGCCGGGCATGGTTTCGAGAAGATTCTGTTTCTGAACGGCCATGGCGGCAATATCGCCACCATTGAAGCGGCGTTTTCCGAGCTATACGCCGAAGCCAGTTTCGCCCGCCGCCCGGCCGGGTTCGCGCTGAAGCTGGTGAACTGGTGGGACCTGGAAGGCGTGACCGACCTGGCCCAACGCCAATTCCCGGTGGGCCACGGCAGCCATGCCACGCCATCGGAGATTGCGGTGACGCAATGGGCATACCCGGAGTCGATCAAGACCGCCGACTACTCGCCGCAAATCGCCAACACCGGGCCGATCCGTGAAGCACTGGACTTCCGCGCACGCTTCCCCGACGGGCGCATGGGCTCGGACCCGGCGCTGGCAACGGTGGAGAAAGGTGGGGAGTTGGTGGCGTTGGCGGCGCAAGGGTTGGTCAAGGCAGTCAACAGTTTCAGTAACGAAGCCAAACCCTGATCCCTATCTGAATCAAACTGTGGGAGGAGACTTGCTCCCGATAGCAGTGTGTCAGCTAATGCACCTATGACTGCCCCACCGCCATCGGGGGCAAGCCCCCTCCCACACTTAACCGAGATCGACAGTAAGAACCCGGCCAGCTCCAGGCCCGCCACTCTAGGCCGAGAGATCAATCAGCCCTGCTTTTGATCTACACCACTCAGGTCGGCTACCAGGCCGCCGTGCTCTTGCTTTTGATCTTGATCTGAGGCGCCCCGTCAAACACGCTGGCCGAACGCAGGCTTGAATCCGTGGGTAACCCGGCAGGACGCCGGGTTAACCGCCCCGCGCCATGGATGGCGCGTGGCGGCGGCCCACGGATTCAAGCCGGAGTGAGGGCACACCGAGCCTAGGCGAGGTGCCGAGTGTTGGGGCGAAGCGTTTTTGGTTACTTTTGGCGCTCTTCCAAAAGTGACCCGCCGTAAGGGCGGAACCCATAGCAGCCGTGACCTAAATAACGGATATGTACTCGTGCTGATCCAACATCCTGGTCAGCTGTCAGGCCGCCGACGGGAGCAAGCTCCCTCGCCACAGGGCCAGCGTCGTACCCAGCATGAGTCGACTGACACACCGCCATCAGGAGCCCCCCTGTCCCACATTGGCTATGTATTGCCTGGAATCACATGCATTCCTGCGCCGCCTGCTCCAACCGCGACGGCTTGATCGCCGACGCCAGCGGCTTGCGCTCATACAGAAACACCTTGCCGCCCTCCTGGGACTTATAGACTTCCAGCACATCATCGGCCGCAATCTTGCTGGTCAACACCACCTTGGCGTGGCGCGAGTTCTGCGTCACGGTCGAGGTGATCCCATGTTTTTCCAGCTTGGGCAGCACGCACTGCACATAGGCTTCAGGCCCCTTGCTGGTTTGCAGGGTCAGGGTCGGGGCGTTGGGGGCGGACACACAACCGGCCAGCCACAAGGAAGCAAAGGCCAAGGCCGGGGCGAAAAAAGAGCGCATGAAAAATTCCTGACAATAAAAATAAAGGTTCACATCAAGCCGCCCACTATCCAGCGCGAAGCAGCGCCTTGAGCGACACATCGAACTGCTTCAAAGCATCGAGCTGCACATCCCGCTGCTGCTCGATCTGTGCGGCAATTTCCGGTGCAGCCTTGTCATGTACCCACACCGACGGCACCTGCTTATGCACCGAGCCTTCGGCCTTGGCGATGTATTGCAGGTTCGCGTCGTAGAACCGCGCAATGAACCGCGCCTCGACCTGGTCGTTACGCTGGGTCAGCAGTTGGTTATGGGTGTCAAGCATCACCACCACATCGGGGTGAGCCTGCACCAAGGCATCCAGGCTGTCGTAGACCGTCACCGACAAAAAAGTGCCTTGCAGCGAACTCATCAACCAGTCGATGGCCAGTTCCGGGTCGGAGCTGTTGACGAACGCCTGACGGATGCGTCCGTCGAGGGCATCCTTGGCGCCATTCAAGGCCATGTCGTGGTAGCGTTCAAGGTAGCTGAGGTTGTCGCGGGTGTTATCGCTCAACAACACACCCACCGACTGCGCGTGCTGCAGGGATTCTACGCTAGCGCCGAGAGGGAGCAAATGGCCCGAACGCAGATCATCGGCACTTGCCGCGTTGTTGATCGCGACCGTGCCAAGCATCAACATCATTAAGACAAGCTGAATAAACGTCCTCATCGCGCATTTCCTTGAACAGCGTTTCGATGGGGTGATTTTTCCGCTTTTCCTGCAAAAACAGAACTTGCGATCCGTGATGGTGACTATTATCTGAACCGATAGTGCACCCATAAAACCTATAAGGACCACGCTATGAAGCCTCACCAGAAAACCTTCGACCGCATCCGCGAAGCCGTCCTACCGGAGTTTCGCGAGCGCGTCGCCGATTACCTGGTCGACTATGAAGACGTGCTGCAGGATGAGGCCGCGGGCGCTGATCAAATCAACGCCAGCGCCCAGCAATTACGCGGCTACCTGCGTGGCCTGAACACCACGCGGGTGCTGGGCATGGCCGACTGGGAGGACCTGGACCGCCGCGTCGTGCACATCACTGAACAGGCTACAGCGCAGGGCGTTGTTGATTGACCCACGCCTGTACCGACGGCCGCTGCCACTGACGCTGCGCGTACTCCACCAGCTCGGCAGGCACGTGGTCGCCGTTGAGGATCAGGCGATTGAGCATCACCGCCAGGTCCACGTCCGCGATGGACCACTCACCGAACAGGTAGGGCGGATTATTCGCCAGCAGCGCTTGCGCCGCACTGATCAATTTGGCGGCCGCCGCTTCAGCCTCGGCGCTCAGTGGGGGCATCTTCTGCCCGTAGAACACCACCAGGGTCGAGCGCTCCTGCCGAATCGGCAACAAATCGCTGCGCAGCCACGCCTGCACCTGGCGCGCCCTCGCCCGCTGCTGGGGGTCGGCCGGGTACACCGGGGTCTCGGGATAAACCTGCTCCAGGTACTCGGTGATTGCTGAAGACTCGGAGAGCGCAAAATCGCTTTCTACCAACGTGGGGACGCGCTGAGTCAGGGACAGGTGGGCGAAGTCGGCCGCGTGCTGTTGCGCGGCATCCAGGTCCAGGGTGAGCGTGTCGAACGCCAGGCCTTTTTCCCGCAGGGCGACAAACACCGACATGGCGTAGGGGCTGGTGTACAGATGATCAACATACAGACGCAACGGACGCTGGCTCATGACGAATCTCCTTGAAGGGAGCACCACGCTACGAGATGTGCCGCCAGAAAGACAATGCGCTGTTTTTATGGGGGCATTCCTCGGCGGAATACCGGGCTAGCCCGCAAACCCGCCCTTGTTCAGGAAAACGCGCTCTTCGTCTGAGGTCGCCCGAGCCAGCACCTCATTACGATGGGGAAAACGCCCGAACCGCTGGATGATCTCGGCATGTTCCTTGGCCCAATGGTAGGTAGTGGCGCCCAGTGGCTGGTTGAGAACCAGAGAGCGCTGCTGATCCGCCGGGTCTTCCGAATGTTCGAAGGGCAGGTAGCAGAATGCACGCAATGCGAACCAGCGTTTGGGGCCGGCGTTTTTCCAGAAGTCGATGACGGAGTGCGGGGTGTCATTGCTCATTGTCGCTACCTACTCTCAATCGAATCCCTCGACGGTAGCAGAAACCCGGTGTCAATTGTGGTGAGCGGGCTTGCCCCGCTCACCACAACAAGCCCGCCAGCCAGAGACAAGCGTGGTTACCGATCAGAAGTCCACTGTTGCCGAGAGCTTGACGGTGCGCGGCTCGCCCTGGGTCAGGTAGTTATTGGCCGTCGACGCCGACGCCCAATAGGCCTTGTTCGCCACGTTCTCGACGTTGGCGCGCAGGGTGATGTACTTGTCGTCGGCCTTGAAGCCATACCGGGCGCCGAGGTCGACGCGGGTCCAGGCCGGGATGCTCAGGGTGTTGGTGGCGTTGACGTATTCGCCCCCGGTGCGCAGCATCCGCGCGTTGACGGCGGCGCCCTGGAGGCCGGGAATGTCCCAGTCGGCGCCCACATTGTATTGGAAGCGCGGCACGCCGGCAGCGCGGTTACCGTCGCTGAGGCCGTTGGAGGTGTTCTTCAATTCGGTGTTCATCCAGGTAGCGCCGGCCAGTAGACGCAGGCCGTCAACCGGTTCGCCGAAAACGTTCAGCTCCACGCCTTTGTTGATCTGCTCACCGTCGACACTGAAGGTGTCCAGGCTATTGCCGGGCAGGCGCGACGTGGAGCTGTTCGGCTGCTCGATACGGTACACGCCCAAGGTGGCGCCAACGCTGTCCCAATCCAGCTTCACCCCGGCTTCCGTCTGTTTGCTGCGGTTAGGCGCAAAGACCTCGCCGGGGTTGGTGACATTGCTCAATGGCGCCGTCGGTCCCTGGGCCAGCCCCTCGATGCGGTTGGCATAGAACGACACGTGCTCCCACGGTTTGACCACCAGGCCGTACACCGGCGTGGTGATGCTTTCGGCATAGTTGGCGTTGCGCGCTCCCGTGGTGGTGTTCCATGCATCCACCTCGATGGTCTGGCGCCGAACGCCCAGGGTCAGCAGCACGCGATCATCGATAAAGCCCAGGGTGTCGGACACCGCCGCGCTCTTGATGCGATTCTTGCCGACGACACGCGGGTCATGGATATCGCTGCCGAAGTAAGTAACGCTCGGGCGCGGAATCTGGGTCGGGTTGTACAGATTGCCCGGTCGGCGGTTGGCCTGCAGGATCGCCTCGAAGGCCGAACGCTGCTCGCCCCAGATCCCCGACAAACCGACGTTCATCTGATGGCTCACCAGGCCGGTGTTGAAATGCCCGTTCAACCCGGCCATGGCGCTCTTGTTGTCTTCATCGTGAGGCGAGTACAAAAAGCCCACACGCCCGCTGCCATCATTGCCCACGTACAGCGACGAATACTGGCCATTCTCCCGCGTATGCTTGGCGCCGCCGCCCACATAGGCGGTCCAGCTTTCATTCAAATCGTATTCGGCATTGAACATGCCGTAGGTGTCTTCCAGCTCCGACCAGCTCCAGTCCTGGGCGTAATTGTGCTTGGCTGACGGCGCCTTCGGCACTTGGGTGCCATTGGGGTAGACCACCGAGCGACCGTTGTTGATGCGCTCTTTCTGGTAGCCGAAGTCGGTGGACACGCGCAGGCGATCGTCACGGTAATCCAGGGCGACGGCCACCAGTTGCGAGCTTTTGAATTCATCCTCAATGGCCGTGTCGCCGCCATGCCTGGCCAGGTTGACCCGCGCGCCGAAGCGGTTGTCTTCGCCAAACCGCTGGCCCAGGTCGAGGTGGCCGCCGCGCTGACCATCGGTGGTGGTGTCGAGGGTCACGCTGCGGGTGGGCGCGTCTTCGGCGCGCTTGGGCACCAGGTTGACGCTGCCGCCGATGCCGCTGCCCGCTGGCGACACGCCATTGACGAACGCGTTGGGGCCTTTGAACAACTCCACCCGCTCCAACGCCTCCGTGGTGACGATCTGCCGGGGCAGCACGCCGTACAGGCCGTTGAAGGCAATGTCATCGGTGCTCAGCGGCAGGCCGCGAATAGTGAACACCTGGGAAAAGTTGCCAAAGCCGGAAGACTGGCGCACCGAGGCGTCATTGAGCAGCACATCGCCCACCGTGCGCGCCTGTTGGTCGGCGATGGTCTTGGCGGTGTAGCTGACCACGCTGAACGGCACGTCATTGATCGAACGAGTGCCCAATACCCCCAGGCGCGCCGAGCGTGCGACCTGGCCGCCGGCATAGGTGTCCGCCTGCGCCCCGCCCTCCCCACTGATGGTGGTCGCACCCAGCTGCAACGCATCGCCCGTCTCTTCGGGCACCACGGTGTAGCCGTGAGCGCCGGTGCTTTGCAGGGTATAACCGCTGCCTTGCAACAACTGCATGAAGCCCGCTTGCGCAGTGAAACGGCCCTGCAAGCCAGCGCTTTGCTGGTCATTGAGCAGTGTGGAATCAAACGACAACGGCACCCCGGACAACGCCGCGAACTGCGCCAGTACGTTGCCCAACGGCCCCGGCGCAAGGGTGTAGCTGCGCACCGCACTGGTCGACGCCGCATCGGCGGCCACGGCACTGTGCAACGGTGCGATGGCTGCCAGGGCAACGGCCAGGCTCAAGGCCTTCAAGGGGCGGATGGGGTGCGGTGTGAAGGTCATGGGGATTCCTGTCGGCGCGCTGCAAAGTTGAGGGTTCTCCCCTACACCGGGCGACAACGAAAAAGGTATCAGCGAATATCGACAATAATTTCAGCGAGGCTCAACGGTCACCCAGTAGCCAGTCAGGCTGCTGACCTTGACCGGCAGCGTTTCCTGCAACAGACGCAGGCTGGCGTCGGTGTCTCGCAAGGGGAACGCCCCGGAGACGGTCAGCCCGGCCACGCTGTCGTGGCAGCGCAACACGCCGTGACGGTAGCGTCCCAGTTCATCGAGCAAGTCCGCCAAGCGCATCTGCTGGGCCAGCAGCATGCCGTTTTCCCAGGTGGTTGCGCTGATTTCCAGCGGCTGCACCGCTGCCACGCCGTCGCTGCCGAATGCGCTTTGCTCACCGGCCTTGAGGATCAGCCCATGGCGGGCATGCTCCGGGAGCATTTCCACCGCGCCGTCAAGCACCGCCACGCGGCTGCTCTGCTCTGCCACTCGAACGCTGAAATGCGTGCCCAGGGCGCGGGCGGTGCCGTGGCGGGTTTGCACGATAAACGCACGATGGCGGGGTGCGGGGTCCTTGGCGGTGGTGATCATCACTTCGCCTTGCAGCAACTCGATACGTCGCACCTGATCGGTAAAGGCGATGTTCAACGAGCTGGCGGTGTTGATCAGCAGGCGCGTGCCGTCGGGCAAAGTGAGGTGGCGTTGCTCGCCGATGGCGGTGTGTTGGTCGGCGGTCCACGGCTGCCACGGCTTTTGCCGATAAGCCAGCCAGGTCGCCGGCCCCGCCAGCAGCAACAGCCCGAGAGCCTGGCGACGGCCGAGGGATTGCTTGCGGCCGATGCGCTTGAGGGTGTCGCCGGCAATCGCGCCCGGCACACTGTTGAAGTCGCCCAGGATCGCCTCCGCCCGTTGCCAGGCCTGGGCGTGCTGGGCGCTGCGGCCCTGCCATTGGGCGATGGCGCGGCGGTCTTCGTCGGTGGCGCTGCCGGACTGCAACTGCACCATCCAGTCGGCGGCTTCGCCGAGGATCAGCGGGTCGATGGACGGGTTCATGCCACGCTCAGGCATGCCAGGAACGCATCGCGCATGTAGCGTTTGACCGAGACCAGCGACACCTTCAATTCCTCGGCGATCTGCGCGTACGTCAGGCCATCGATCTGCGACATCAGGAAGGCCTGGCGGGTCTTGTCCGGCAAATCGCGCAGCATGGCTTCGATGCGGTACAGCGCCTCAAGAATCAGCCAGCGGGTTTCCGGCGACGGCACCTCCTGCTCCGGCAAGTGGGCAATGGTTTCCAGATAAGCGCGCTCGACTTCCTGGCGGCGCCAACTGTCGATCATCAAGCCCTTGGCGATGTGGGTAAGCAACGCACGCGGCTCGCTGCCGAAACCCGCACTGTGCTGCCGGGTGAGCAGGCGCATGAAGGTGTCGTGGGCCAGGTCGGCCGCATCGCTGGCGTTGCCCAACTTGCGGTCGAGCCAGCGGTATAACCATCCGTGGTGTTCGCAGTACAGCGCCTCGACAGGCAGATTGAGCGAAGACGACATGCAGATCACCGGGGACCAGAGAGTAATTAAGAATTGATCGCATTCTAATCTGCACAACGAAACGCGGCAACGCGCAAATTAATGTTATAGGATAACGCCCCTTTTCCGTCCCGCACTGTGATCGCGCCCATGACCGATGCTGCCCCCTTGCGCCAACGCCTGCTTTCCATCGACGCCCTGCGCGGCCTGGTGATCCTATTCATGCTGCTGGACCACGTGCGCGAAACCTTCCTGCTGCACCGCCAGGTCAGCGACCCGATGATCATCGACAGCACCGAGCCGGTGCTGTTTGTCAGCCGCACCCTCGCCCACCTGTGCGCGCCGGTGTTTGTGCTGCTCACGGGGTTGTCGGCGTGGCTCTACGGCCAGAAATACCAGGGCCGCCGCGATGTGTCGGCATTCCTGTTCAAGCGCGGGTTGTTCCTGGTGGTGCTGGAATTTACCTTGGTCAACTTCGCCTGGACCTTCCAACTGCCGCCCAGCGTGATCTATATGCAGGTGATCTGGGCGATTGGCGTAAGCATGCTCGCGCTGGCCGCGCTGGTGTGGTTGCCGCGCCCGCTGTTGATCGGGTTGGCCCTGGTGATCATTGGCGGGCACAACCTGTTGGATGGCGTGCACTTCGAGGCGGGTTCGGCCTTGCAGATTCCGTGGACGATCCTGCATGAGCGCAGTTGGATTGAGGTCGGCGATTCGCTGCGACTGCGCACTACCTACCCGGTGCTGCCGTGGATTGGCGTGATTGCGCTGGGTTACGGCCTGGGCCCGTGGTTTGCCAATGGCACGCAGCCGGCGCTGCGCCAACGTTATCTATTACTCGGCGGTGTGGGGGCGTTGGTGGGATTCGTGCTGTTGCGGACAGCCAACGGGTATGGCGAGAAGCCTTGGCAGGCGTATGACAGTGGCGTGCAGACGCTGATGAGCTTTTTCAACGTCACCAAGTACCCGCCTTCGCTGTTGTTCCTGGCGCTGACGTTGGGGATCGGCTTGTTGCTGTTGCTGGCGTTTGAACGTGCGGGACAAAAACGTTGGATTGGCATCTTGGCCACGTTCGGCGCCGCGCCGATGTTCTTCTACCTGCTGCACTTGTATGTATTGAAAGTCCTTTACGTCGCCTGCGTGGCGCTGTTTGGCCTCAATCACGGCAACTACTTCGGCTTCGACAGTATGGCCGCCATCTGGCTGGTGGCGCTGCTGTTACCGCTGGCACTCTATCCACCGGTGCGCTGGTTTGCGGCGCTCAAGGCACGCCGCCGCGACCTGGCCTGGCTCAAATACCTCTGACCCGGCACCGTCCAACTGTGGGAGGGGGCGTGCCCTAACTCCAGTCAGTTAAGAAGTAGAAAGGGTAAAAAGTAATCTGTGGCGAGGGAGCTTGCTCCCGTTGGGCCGCGAAGCGGCCCCAGCTCTTTGCTCGAAAAAACCGGGACTGCTGCGCAGTCCAACGGGAGCAAGCTCCCTCGCCACAGGTACACACCGTTCTAGGAGGCGTTAAGCCAGTTCGGCCCGCAGTTGACGCGCTGCCGTCACCATGTGAATCAACGCCGCTTCCGTCTCCGGCCAGCCACGGGTTTTCAACCCGCAATCCGGGTTCACCCACAACCGCTCAGCCGGAATCCGCTTGGCCGCCTTGCGCAGCAGGTTGGCCATCTCCGAGGCATCCGGCACGCGTGGCGAGTGGATATCGTAGACGCCCGGGCCGATGTCGTTCGGGTACGCAAAGGCTTCGAACGCGTCCAGCAACTCCATGTCCGAGCGTGAGGTCTCGATGGTGATCACGTCGGCGTCCATTGCCGCGATCGACTCGATCACGTCGTTGAACTCGCTGTAGCACATGTGGGTGTGGATCTGGGTTTCATCGCGCACGCCCGAGGCGCACAGGCGGAACACTTCGGTGGCCCAGTCCAGGTAGTGCTGCCACTGTGCCTGGCGCAACGGCAGGCCTTCACGGAACGCAGCTTCGTCGATCTGCACGATCTTGATGCCGGCGGCTTCCAGGTCCACCACTTCGTCACGAATCGCCAGGGCCAGTTGGCGGGCCTGGACTTCACGGCTCACGTCTTCGCGAGGGAACGACCACATCAGCATGGTCACGGGGCCGGTGAGCATGCCCTTCACGACCTTGCTGGTCAGGCCTTGGGCGTAACGGATCCACTCCACGGTCATCGCGTTCGGGCGGCTCAGGTCACCGAAAATCACCGCCGGTTTCACGCAGCGCGAACCGTAGCTCTGCACCCAACCGAAGCGAGTGAACGCGTAGCCGTCCAACTGCTCGGCGAAGTATTCGACCATGTCGTTACGTTCGGCTTCCCCGTGGACCAGCACGTCCAAGCCGAGGTTTTCCTGCACTTCAACCGCGTGCTTGATCTCGCTGTGCATCGCTTCGACGTACTCGGCTTCGCTCAACTTGCCGGCCTTATACGACTGGCGCGCCAGACGGATCGACGCGGTCTGCGGGAACGAACCGATGGTGGTGGTCGGGAACAGCGGCAGGTTGAGGCCGGCACGTTGCTGCTCGATACGCTGGGCAAACAGCGACTGGCGCTGGCTGTCCTTGGCGGTGATCGCCGCCACACGGGCTTGCACGGCCGGCTTGTGGATACGCGGTGAAGCAGCGCGCGCAGCCTGCACGGCGCGGCTTTCAGCCAGGGCAGCGAGTATGTTGGGCGCCTCGGGCGCGCTGACTGCTTGGGCTAATACCGCCACTTCGGCGCACTTCTGTACGGCAAATGCCAGCCAGCGCTTGAGCTCGTCATCCAGTTTATCTTCACGGCCCAGGTCGACCGGGCTGTGCAGCAAGGAGCAGGAAGGCGCCACCCACAGGCGATCCCCCAGTTTTTCATGCGCATGCTGCAAGGTGGCCAGGGCCTTTTCCAGGTCGCAGCGCCAGACGTTACGGCCGTTGACCACGCCCAGGGACAGCACCTTATAAGCCGGCAAGCGGTCGAGAATGGTCGGGTACTGGTCCGGGGCACGCACCAGGTCGATGTGCAGACCATCGACCGGCAGGTTGGCGGCCAGACCGAGGTTTTCTTCAAGGCCGCCAAAGTAGGTGGCCACCAGCTTTTTCAGCGGGTCGCGCTGGATCAGGTTGTAGGCGCGCTCAAACGCGTTTTTCCACGCTTGCGGCAGGTCGAGCACCAGGATGGGCTCGTCGATCTGCACCCATTCCACCCCCAGATCAGCCAGGCGCTGGAAGATCTGGCCATACAACGGCAGCAGGCGCTCCAACAGGTCAAGCTTATCGAAGTCGCCGCCCTTGGCCTTGCCCAACCACAGGTAAGTCAATGGACCGATGACGACGGGCTTGACGTTGTGACCCAATTCGCGGGCTTCCTGCACTTCTTCGAACAGTTGCTCCCAACCCAGGTGGAACTGCTGGTCAGCGCTGAACTCAGGCACCAGGTAGTGGTAGTTGGTGTCGAACCACTTGGTCATTTCCTGGGCGTGGGCACCGCCGCAGCAGCTGTCGCTGACACCACGGGCCATGCCGAACAGGGTGTGCAGGGTGGCTTTGCCATCGGCTGGGCGGAAACGCTCGGGGATCACGCCGAACATCAGCGAGTGCGCCAGTACCTGGTCGTACCAGGCGAAATCACCGGCGGGCAGCAGTTCAATGCCGGCCTGTTTTTGCAGGTCCCAATGGGTCTTGCGCAGGTCACGGCCAACGGCACGCAGGCCGGCTTCATCCAGCTCGCCCTTCCAGAACGCTTCCTGCGCTTTTTTCAGTTCACGGTCGCGTCCAATACGCGGGAATCCGAGGGAATGAGCGACTGCCATGACTTACAACTCCAATGTCGATATTGATGGCAGCCATTGTCGGCACACACTCATCATGAGACAAACTCATTTAATTTGAGATGATCACAAGATCTATTCATGTTTACAGCCAGGAATACGCCATCGTTCGCTGGCCCCACCCCGTCCAATACGCATACCATGGGTCAAAACACTCAACCGAATGAGCCCTCATGATCACAGCCAGCCTGCGCAGTCACCTGACCCTCTGGTTCGCCGGCTTATCGTTACTCACGTTGTTGAGCGTGGGCTTTTATGTGGGCCATATCGCCACTGAACAGGTGAAGCAGGCCAGCGGCAATACGCTGTTGAGCACCGCCCGTTCCACGGCGGCGCTGCTGGCCGTGCAACTGCGCGAGCGGCAACTGGAAGTGTCGTTGCTGAGCAAGGCCCCGCTGTTTCGCCAGGGCAATCTGGACGCGCCGGATATCCTCACGTTGATGGAACTGCGCACCCAATCGCGCGCCGAGTATGCGTGGATGGGGGTGGCCGACGCCGAGGGCAAGGTGCACCAGGCGGTCAACGGGTTGCTGGTCAATCAGTCGGTGCAGCAACGGCCGTGGTTCCAGGCGGGCATGCGCGGCGAGTACGCCGGCGATCCCCATGAAGCCGTGCTGCTGGCCAAGCTGTTGCCGGGGGCCACGAATGGCGAGCCATTGCGCTTTATCGATTTCGCCGCGCCGATCCGCAACGCACAAGGTGAAACCATCGGCGTACTGGGCGCCCATGCGCATTGGCGGTGGGTCACGCAAATCGTCGACTCCGCCGTGATGCAGAAGGATGCCCTGCCCGACCTTGAAGCCCTGATTGTCGACTTCGACGGCAAAGTGCTCTACCCACAAGTGCTGGCCGGTGAGCCGATGCCGCAAGCCAACCTGGGCAAAGCGTCCGGCTGGTCCACCGGCAACGGCTACGTCACCGCCTCGGTGGCGGTACCCAGCCCGTCGAATGCGAAAGTGAGCTGGTACATCGTGGTGCGTCAACCCCTGGATATCGCGCTGCAACCGGCACGCGTGCTGCTGTACAAGCTGTTGCTGCTGGGCGTGATCGCGGCCTTGGTGTTCGGGCTCGTCGCCTATTACTTGGCGTCCACCCTCAGCCGTCCGATCGAACGCCTGGTGCGGTCCGCCAAACAGGTGCAAGACAATCAACCCGGCGCAGCCTTCCCCCAGGAACACCCCGTGCTGGAAATCGCCCAGTTGGGCCGTTCGCTCACCGGCATGACCCAGTCCCTGCTGTCCAAGGAACGTCAGCTGCAGGACGCCAATGCCTCCCTGGAAGCCACCGTCGCGCAACGCACCGCCGACCTGACCCAAGCCAATGCCGAGCTGCTCAAGCTCGCGACCCACGATGCATTGACCGGCGTCTACAACCGTCGCCGCTTCGATGAAAAACTCGCCGAAAACAGCCTGCTGTTCCAACGCACCGGCCGCACCTTCGCCTTGCTGCTGATCGACGCCGACTATTTCAAGCGCGTCAACGACAGCTACGGCCACGCCATCGGCGACGACGTGCTGTGCCAATTGGCCGCCCTGATTAAAAACACCACCCGCGCCACCGACTTCGTCGCGCGCTACGGTGGTGAGGAATTCGCGGTGCTGCTGCCCGAAGTCGAAGAACCCGACAGCCCCGACGTGGTCGCCGAGAAAATCCGCGTCGCCGTGGAGGCGGCGGTGTTCCCAACCGTCGGCCATGTGACCGTGAGTATCGGCGTCGGGGTGGCCGAGCCGTCGGACCGCGACACCTCGGCGCTGCTCAAGCGGGCGGATATGCAATTGTATGAGGCTAAAGCGGCGGGCAGGAATCGCGTGGCCTGACACTGCTGTGAAGAGGCCGCTTGCTGTGGCGAGGGAGCTTGCTCCCGCTTTTTCAGGTCTGCTGCGCAGCCCAACAGGAGCAAGCCCCCTCGCCACAGGGTTAGGGTTGAAGTGCCGTTACAGCAACGGAATCGAATAACTCACAAACACCCGATTCTGATCCTGGTCCCGCGCCACTTCACTGCGCGACACGCCGTTACGCCAGCCAAACCCGACGTTCTTGAACGTACCGCTCTGCACCACGTAATCCAGCGAGATATCGCGCTCCCACTCGCTGGCATCGTTGCCGCTGGCGGTGAGGATGTGATCACCCTTCAAGTACATCAGCGAGGCCTTCAAGCCGGGCACGCCCAGTGACGCGAAGTCGTAGGCGTACTGCGCAAACGCCGTACGCTCGCCCGCCTGGATAAAGGTCTGCACGGTGCGGTCGGTGTAGAGGTACAGGCTGGCGCCGCCCTCCCCTTTGTTCACCAGGCCACCCTGGTTGAGTTGGGCGAAGTTACTGTCATCCGAGACTTGCTGGTAACCAGCGGTAATCGCGTGCGGCCCCAGGGAGTAGATGAACGCCGCGCTCCAGGTGTTGTTGTCGATTTCACCGTTGCCGTTTTTGGTAAACCCGCTGATTTTGTAGCCTTCGGCACGGCCGGCGGCGCTGCTGTTTTTGCCGTCGGAGCTGGTCTTGAAGTAGCGCAGGTCGGTTTTCAATGAGCCGTAATCACCGAGCGGCAGTACATGGATCAACCCGGCGAAGTGCTGCTGGTAATAATCCTCGAGGTTGGCGTAGTAGTACTGGACCATCAGGTCCTTGGTCACTTGGTAATCGGCGCCTGCATAGTTGAACGTGTTGCTTTCCTGGGTACCGCCCGCTGCCGCCAGGCCGCTGCGATCACTGGAGCCACGGCCGGTGGTGTGTTGCAGCTGGCCGCCGGTCAGGGTCAGGTTATCGATGTCTTTGCTGGTGATTTGCCCGCCTTCGAAAGACTGTGGCAACAGGCGACCGTCGTTGCTCACCAGGATCGGCAGGTTCGGACGCAGGTAGCCGTAGCGCAGTTCGCTCTTGGCGAAACGCGCCTTGGCCGTTGCGCCGCCACGGGCCCAGTTGTCGACGGCCTTGCCGTCGTCGTTGGGGATCATCGAGCTGCCCACATGGCGGCCGGCGCCGCTGTCGAGGGTCACGCCAAGCATGCCGACGGCGTCCAGGCCAAACCCCACGGTGCCATCGGTAAAGCCCGATTGATAGTTGAGGATAAACGCCTGGCCCCACTCTTCGGTCTTCGAGGGGGCGGCGGCGCCGTCACGGTTGTCGTTGTTGAAGTAGAAGTTGCGCATGCTCAAGTTGGCTTTGCTGTCCCCCAAAAAATCAGCCGAAGCCAAGGGGCTCAAGGCAATGCCCAGGCCGCCGGTCAATACGCTTAACACATTCAAAGTGGCTTTCATCACAACCTCAGTCAATTAACCCATGAGCGTCATAAAACGGATACGGCCCCGGGTAGTCCCCGAATACGCCGTTGTGGCTGATCAAACCTTGTTGCGCCTCCCAGCGATGCAACAAATAGCCCGCCGGCTCCAGGTTGAAATGCGCGGGCGCCGCTTCTTGCAAATCCAGCACGATCTGGTGAGAAGTGCCGGGGCACACACAACTCACACTGCCGCCGAAACGCCGCTGCATCGGCCGGTGCAGGTGCCCGCACAACAGGCGCTCCACTTGCGGATGGCGCGCAACGACTTGCTCGAGGGCGGCGGCGTTGATGAAAGGTTCACGGTCCATATGGCCGATGCCGCTGATAAACGGCGGGTGATGCAGGATCAACAGCGTTGGCGCGTGCGGGCGCAGCGCCAACTGCTCGTCGAGCCACTGCAGTTGGCTGTCGAGTAACTGGCCGCCGTGACCTCCCGGGATGGTCGAGTCGAGGCCGATCAGGCGCAGCGGGTGGTCGTCTACCACCCAGTCCAATGGGCCATCCGCCGACGCGGGCAAATAGGGGTGATCACGGAACGCCTCCAGCAGCGGACCTCGTGTGTCGTGGTTGCCGGGCACCAGGTAGCAGGGCATCTGCAGGCGGGCGAGTTCAGGGTGCAGCACGGCGTATTCATCGGCGCGGCCGAAATCCACCAGGTCACCGCTGATCACCACGATATCGGGGCGCGGGTGGCTGGCGTTCAGGTGGTCGACGGCACGGCGCAGCGCGCCCAAGGTGTCGACAACGCCATAGGTGAGGCGCTGGCCGGCTTTAAGGTGCAGGTCGCTGATCTGCGCGACAAGAAACGGATGATTCACAATAGATTCTCAAGCATTCAGGGTGAACAACATGTGCGGCGCAATCGCCAAGGCAATCGGCGCGCCGACGGTGTAGAGCTGGTTGTCGCTGCTGTCGACCAGCAGCGGTTGCGGGCCGCCCACGTCCACGAGCAGACGGCTTTGCGCGCCCTGGAAAAACTGCGCCAGCAGATGGCCGTGCAGGTGCCCTTCTCCTTCCATCACCCGCAAGTGTTCAGGGCGGCAGTAGATCGTGCTGGGCAGGTCCGCTCCGTGCCACGGCAACTCGCCGCCGCAGACTTTCAAGCCATGCGCTGAAGGCTCGATCACCGCGAAGGCATTGAGGTTGCCGACAAACCCCGCGACGAAGGCGTTAGCCGGTTTCTGGTAGATGTCCCGTGGGCTAGCCAGTTGGGCAACACGCCCGTGTTCCATCACCAGGATGCGGTCGCCCAGGGCCATGGCTTCACCCTGGTCGTGGGTGACGAACACCGAGGTGATGCCGAGCCCACGCAGCAGTTCGTTCAGTTCGCTGCGCAGCCGTTCGCGCAATTGCGCATCGAGGGCCGCCAGCGGTTCATCCAGCAATAACACCTTGGGGCGCGGCGCCAAGGCACGGGCCAGGGCCACACGCTGACGCTGGCCGCCGGAGAGCTCGTGGATGCTGCGCTTGCCGTGATGCTGCAAGCCCACCAGTTCCAGCAATTCGTCGCAGCGCTTGTTGCGCTCAGGCACCGACATGCCGCGAATCTTCAAGCCGTAAACGATATTCCCCGCCACATCCAGGTTGGGGAACAGCGCGTAGTTCTGGAATACCATGCCCACGTCGCGGCGTTCGATCGGCAGGCGGGTCACGTCCTGATCGCCAAAAAACACTTGGCCCACATCCGGGCGTTCCAGGCCGGCGATCAGGCGCAAGGTCGTGGTTTTGCCACAGCCTGACGGGCCAAGGATCGCCAGGGTTTCGCCGCCTTCGACGGTCAGGTTCAGGTCATGCACGGCCACGGTGCCGTCGGCGAACGCCTTGCGACAGCCTTGCAGGCGAATAGTGATAGCGGTCATCGACGCTCTCCACGGGACAAACGGGCACTGATGGCCTGCAGCGCGATCAGCAGCGGCACGATCATCAGCAAAAAGATAAGGGTGTAGGCGCTGGCGATTTCCAGGCGCGCCGAGGCGTAGCTGTCCGCCAGGCCCACGGGCAAGGTCTTGGTCATCGGCGTATGGAGCATCCAGGTCAGGTTGAACTCACCCAGGGACAACGTGACCACCATCAGCACACCGGCCAGGATCCCCGCCCGGCAGTTGGGCACCACCACGCTGAAGAAACGCTTGATCGGACCGGCGCCCAGGCTGGCCGCCGCCTCCTCCAGCACCGGCAATTGCTGGCGCTGCATCACCGCCATCACCGGGCGTACCAGGAACGGCAAGGTGAACAACACGTGGCCGACCAAAATGAACACCCAACTGCTACGGAAGCTGCCGAACTGGCCATAGGTGAGCAGCAAGGCCAGCGCACTGGCCAGTCCGGGCATGGCCACCGGCAGCACCATCAGTTCTTCAAAAGCGCGGCTGAAGCGGTTGTTCATACGTACCAATGCGTAGGCCGCCGGTACGCCAATCACGCAGACGCACACGGCACAGGCCAGCGCCAGTTGCAGCGACAACCACACGGTGGGCGAATAGGCCTGCCACACCTGGATCAACCAATCGAAGGTCAAGCCGCTGGACAGGCCCACAAAGAAGTTGCGCGTCAGCCCGGCCAGCAGCGACATGAGCACCGGCACCAACATGAAGGCACACACCAGCAGGGTAAACAGCAGTTGCATCACAAACAGCGATGAGCGTTTCACAGCACAGTCCCCGCGTTTTTCACCAGGCGGCGCGTGAGCAGCAACACGGCCCAGGTCACCGCGCCGAGGACCACCGACAGCGCGGCAGCCACGGCAAAGTTGGCGTAGTTGGTAAACACGTTGTAGATCGCCACCGGGGTGACATTCAGCCGCGTGCCCAAGGTAAAGGCGGTGCCAAAGGCGCCCATGGACGTGGCAAAACAGATCGCCCCGCACGACGCCAGCGCCGGCGCCAGGCCCGGCACAATCACATCGCACACCACCCGCCAATGCCCGGCACCCAGCGAATGCGCGGCTTCTTCCAGGCTGCGGTCGAGGCTTTCGCAGGCGGCCATCACCGTGAGGATCACCCGTGGAATCGAGAAATACAGGTACCCCACGAACAACCCCGCCAGCGAGTAGGCAAAGATCCAGCGCTCACCCGCCAGTTGCAGGCCCAGGGCGGCAAACAGGCCCTGGCGCCCCGCCAGCAGAATCACCAGGAAGCCCACCACCACGCCGGGAAACGCCAGCGGAAACGTCAGCAATGCCACCAGCGCCGAGCGCCCGAAGAACTGCTGGCGGGCGAGAAACACGCCGCTGATGCCGCCGATCACCAACGCGACCAGCGTCACCACCACCGCCAGCACCAGGGTTTGCCCAAGGCTGCCCAGGTACTGCGCGCTGCTGAGTACCTGCCAGTAACCGCTGCCGTTGCTGTCACGGCTTTCGGCACCGAGCAGCACCAAGTGCGCGAGCGGCAACAGCCAGAACGCGAGCAGCACCGCAAACGCCGGGGCCAGTGCCCAGGCGGCATGTCTTGCCGATGCTGCCACTTACTTGACCTCGTTCAGGTAACGGGCGGCGAAGGCTTCCTGCACAGCGGCCATTTTTTCGTAGTCCACCACCCCGGCGCGCGCGTAATCGCTGTCGGGCAGGAACTGCGCGGCGACGTCGGCCGGCATTTTCATCGGGCGCACAGGGCGCAGGTACGCCTTGGCCCAGAGTGCCTGGCCTTCGTCCGACAGCACGAAGTCGAGGACTTTTTCGGCATTGGCGCGGTGCGGCGCGTTGGCGACCAGGCTCATCACGTAAGGCACGCTGATGCTGCCTTCCTTGGGGATCACGAAGGCGACGTTGGCCTTGTCTTTGTAGCGCGCGCGGTAGGCGTTGAAGTCGTAGTCCACCAGGATCGGCAACTCACCGGACAGCACCCGTGCATACGCGGTTTGCTTGGGCACGATGGGCGCGTTCTTTGCCAGTTTCTGGAAGTAGTCGATGGCCGGGGCAAAGTTGTCGAGGTCGCCGCCCATGGCACGGTTGATCGCCACTGCCGACACGTAGCCGACGAAGGCGCTGGACGGGTCGAGGTAACCGACCATGCCTTTGTACTCTGGCTTGAGCAGGTCGGCCCAGCTTTGCGGCACCGGCAAACCACCGAGTGCATCAACGTTGACCATGATGCCCAAGGTGCCGGAATGGATCGCGAACCAATGGCCGGCAGGGTCTTTGAGGCCCGCCGGAATCTGCTCCCAGCCCTTGGGTTTGTAGGTGTCGACCACCTGGGCTTTTTGTGCCTGCAGACCGAAGGTCACGCCGTAGTAAACGACGTCGGCGACCGGTGCGGCTTTTTCCGCCACCAACTGCGCCAGGGACTGGCCGGAGTTCTTGTTGTCCAGCGGCACCTGCACGCCGGTGCTGGCGGCAATAGCCTTGAGCTGAGTGCCCCAGTCGGCCCAGTCCGGCGGGCAATTGTAGCAAATCGCGGTGTCGGCGGCCTGGGCCAGGCTGGCCGTACCGCACAGCAGCAGGGCTGCCAGGGTTTTACTGAGTGCGCGCATCAAGGGTCTCCTCATGGGGTTGGGTACTGTCGCCTGGTCGAATGTGGCAAGGCAGGCAATGGGAAATCGGGGCGTTGCCGGCGATCTGCGCCAGCAACTGGTCAATCACGGTGCTGGCAAGCAGCGCAATGGGCTGCACCACGCTGCACAGGGTCGGGTGCATCTGGGTGCCGAGGCTGATGCCGTCGAACCCCATCACCGAGAGTTGTTCGGGTACGTTCCAAGCGTTGCGGCGCAACTCAGCGATCAGGCTGATTGCCAGGAAATCGTTGGAGCACACCAAAGCGGTGGGTGCCTCGGCCCCCTGGAGGAAAGGTTCGATAGCAGCGAATTCGGCCTGGGTGTGGGCCGGCATTTCGATCACCGGGCGGCTCTTGAGGCCGTATTCCTTCATCGCATCGCAGTAACCGGCGTAACGCAGGCGGGCACGGTCCGATTGCAAAGCGGGGCCAGCGACCATGCTGATGCGCCGGTGTCCGGCGTCCAGCAGATACCGGGTTGCCATGGCCATGCCGGCGCGGTTGTCGACCGACACGGCGCTGTAGTTGGGGTTGCTAGGTTGGTGGTAGGCCAGTACGAACGGCGTCTGTTCGGTGTTCAGGCTGCTGAGCACGCTATTGCTCTCGGCATCGGTGACCGTCAGCACCAGGCCGTCGACGCGCTGGCGCAGCAGCTCTTCCACCACAATGCACTCGCGTTCACTGCTGTAGTCGGTGGTTGCCAGCAACAGGCTGTAGCCGCGCGACCGTGCAGCGCGCTCCATGGCCTGGAACTGCTCGGCAAACACCGGGTTGAGCAGGTTAGGCACCACCACGCCGATCAATTGGGTGGTTTGCAGGCGCAATTGGCGGCCCAGCAGGTTCGGCCGGAAGCCCAACTCACGGGCGGCGGCGAACACCTGCTCGCGGGTGGTCGGGCGCACTTGGTCGGGGGAGGCAAAGGTGCGGGCGGCGGTGGCGCGGGATACACCAGCCAGGCGCGCAACGTCTTTCAGGTCAGTCATTGTCACTCGCTTGAGATCGATCTCATTGGCGAGGACAGTAGCGGGGGAATGTGGCAGTTCAGTGCCGAGAACATGACGATTTGATGTCAGCCAAGGACTGCTGCCATGCACCTGTGGTGAGCGGGCTTGCCCCGCGCTGGGTGGCGAAGCCACCCCAATAAGGACGCCGCGGAGCTCCAGAAAAATCGTGGTGCCTGGATTCAGGGCGGCTTCGCCCCCCAGCGCGGGGCAAGCCCGCTCACTACAAAAAAACGGTGTCGGCCCCTGAACAGTCACACTCTGGCGCTACGCTCGTAAACCAAGGGCAGCAAAATCCGCCCACTAACCTTTCGATTCGATCCAAGTGCGGGCACAATGCGTGTCCTTTTTTGGCAGGCACCGCCGCAGGCTCTCAAAAATGATCAAAACGCCGTACTACCTCATCGATAAACAGAAGCTTCTGGTCAACATGCAGAAGATTGCTTACGTGCGCGAGCAGTCCGGCGCCAAGGCCCTGCTGGCGCTCAAGTGCTTTGCCACCTGGTCGGTGTTCGACCTGATGCAGCAATACATGGACGGCACCACCTCGTCGTCGCTGTATGAGCTCAAGCTCGGCCGCCAGAAGTTCGAAGGCGAGGCGCACGCCTACAGCGTGGCCTGGGCCGACGATGAAATCGAAGAGATGCTGGATAACTGCGACAAGATCATCTTCAACTCCATCAGCCAGCTGCAGCGCTTTGCCGAACGCTCCGAAGGCAAGACCCGCGGCCTGCGCGTCAACCCGCAGGTGAGCAGTTCCGACTACTTGCTGGCCGACCCGGCGCGTCCGTTCAGCCGCCTGGGCGAATGGGACCCGGTGAAGATCGAAGGCGTGATCGAGCAGATCTCCGGCTTTATGTTCCACAACAACTGCGAGAACGGCGATTTCAGCCTGTTCGACAACATGCTCGGCACCATCGAAGAACGCTTCGGCGCGCTGCTGCACAAGGTCGAGTGGGTCAGCCTCGGCGGCGGCATCCACTTCACCGGTGAAGACTATGCCGTGGACGCGTTCTGCGCGCGCCTGAAGGCGTTCTCCGAAAAGTACGGCGTGCAGGTCTACCTGGAACCCGGCGAAGCGGCGATCACCAACAGCGCCTCCCTGGAAGTCACCGTGCTCGACACCCTCTACAACGGCAAGAACCTCGCCGTGGTCGACAGTTCCATCGAAGCCCACCTGCTGGACCTGCTGATCTATCGCCTCAACGCCAAGCTGGCGCCGAGCGATGGCGAACACACCGTCATGGTGTGCGGCAAATCCTGCCTGGCCGGGGACATCTTCGGCGAGTATCAATTTGATCGTCCGCTGGCCATCGGCGATCGGCTGTCGTTCATCGACACCGCAGGCTACACCATGGTCAAGAAAAACTGGTTCAACGGCCTGAAAATGCCGTCCATCGTAGTGAAACAACTCGACGGTACAGTCGAGGTGGTTCGTGAATTTGGTTACGACGACTACCTGTCCAGCCTTTCGTAAGCTGGCGGATAAAGGAGAGATAAAGCAATTGAAAAAGAACGTTCTTATCATTGGTGCAGGAGGTGTCGCCAAGGTGGTGGCCCACAAGTGCGCGCAGCACAACGACGAACTCGGTCGTATTGCTATCGCGTCGCGCAACATCTCCAAATGCCAGGCCATCATCGACAGCGTCAAGGCCAAGGGTAGCCTCAAGGTTCCCGCCGATATCCAAGCCTTCGCGCTGAACGCCCTGGACGTGGAAGCGACCAAGGCCCTGATCCGCGAGACCGAATCGCAGATCGTCATCAACGTCGGCTCCGCGTTCCTCAACATGTCGGTCCTGCGGGCCTGCATCGACACCGGCGTTGCGTACCTCGACACCGCCATCCACGAAGAGCCGGGCAAGGTCTGCGAGACCCCGCCGTGGTACGGCAACTACGAGTGGAACCACCTGGAAGAGTGCAAACAGAAGAACATCACCGCCATCCTTGGCGTGGGCTTCGACCCGGGTGTCGTCAACGCGTATGCCGCGCTGGCGCAGCAACAGCATTTCGACCGCATTGATTCGATCGACATCCTCGACGTCAATGCCGGCTCCCATGGCAAATACTTCGCCACCAACTTCGACCCGGAAATCAACTTCCGCGAGTTCACCGGACAGGTGTGGAGCTGGCAGAACAGCCAGTGGACCAGCAACACCATGTTCGAAGTCAAACGCACCGACGACCTGCCGGTCGTCGGTTCGCAGAACCTTTACCTCACCGGCCACGATGAAGTGCACTCGCTGTCGAAAAACCTCGACGTGCCCAACGTGCGTTTCTGGATGAGCTTCGGCGAACACTACATCAACGTGTTTACCGTGCTGAAGAACCTCGGCCTGCTCTCCGAAAAGCCGGTCACCACCGCCGAAGGCCTGGAAGTCGTGCCGCTGAAACTGGTCAAGGCCGTGCTGCCCGACCCGTCTTCGCTCGCGCCGGGCTACACCGGCAAGACCTGCATCGGCGACCTGGTCAAAGGCACCAAGAACGGCCAACCCCACGAGATGTTCATCTACAACGTGGCGTGCCATGAAGAAGCCTTTGCCGAGACCGACAGCCAAGGCATCTCCTACACCGCAGGTGTTCCACCGGTCGCCGCCGCGCTGCTGGTGGCGCGTGGCGAATGGGATGTGAAGCACATGGCCAACGTCGAAGAACTGCCGGCTGAGCCGTTCCTGAAAGCGCTGGACGTGATGGGCTTGCCGACTCGGATTAAAGACGAGCACGGTGATCGGGCTTGGGATGCAATTGCCTGAATAGGCGATCGCTGACCGAACAAAACGGTGGGAGGGGGCTTGCCCCCGAGAGCGGTAGATCAGTCACAGCTGTATTGACTGACACACTGCAATCGGGGGCAAGCCCCCTCCCACATTTGGTTTTAGGGTGTCTGTTATTCCAAGTTCCGGGCCGAGTTGCTCAGCGCCCTCGAACATTGTAAAAGCGCCGGCGCCAACTGCCGCTCCGCATCAGCCCTGCTCCACCGACTGGTGGGCGCCACCACATGCACCGCCGCCACCGGCCGGCCATTGGCGCCCAGCACCGGCGCACCAATGGTCATGTCGCCCAGGAACAGCTCCTGGCCATTCACCGCATAGCCCTGCTCGCGCACTTGCTGCAACGACTCCATGATTTTGTCGACTTCAGTCAGCGTCTGGCTGGTGTGCGCAATGCGCTGGCTGTTCTCGATCAACACCAACGCCTCGTCCTGCGGCAAGGCACTCAAGTACGCTCGCCCCGACGCCGTGCAATACATCGGCACCCGCGAGCCGATCGGCATATGCACCGGCACAAAGCCCGAGCTGACGAACCGTGCGATATAGGTCATGTCGTAGCCCGCAGGTTCGGTGAGGCACGAGGTCTCACCGGTCAATCGCGTCAACTCCGAGAGAAACGGATTGGCCACCTCGATCAACGAATGCGCATCCAGGTAACTGAAGCCCAACTCCAACACGTGCGGTGTGAGTTGGTAATGCCGTGTGCGGGAGTGTTTCCGAAGGTAACCCAGGCTCTCAAGGGTAAACACCATGCGCTGGGCCGAGCTTTTGGTCATGCCGGCGGCCTCGGCCACCTCTGCAAGGCTCATGCTGCGGCGTTGGGCACTGAAGGCCTTGAGCACCGACAGGCCCTTTTCCAGGGATTGGTTGTGCAGACTGTTGCGTTCTTCGGACATGGAGGACTCGCGGTCAGGTCGATCAGGCGTGGCGATATTTCTACTCTAAATCATTAAAATAGACCACTAAATATCGCATATCGATACGAATAGTTCATTTTGTCTACTTTCTATAGCGACATTCGATTTTTTTAAATCGAAATGGCACAGAGCTTGCGATTTCATCGGCAGCCGCTTGCGGTACTGACTTTCCGTTTTCCTTCTGGAGTAACCCGATGAACAGTCTTTCGCCCTTGTTTCGCCGCCTTGCCTTCGGTCTTTGCGCCACGTTCTGCGTCAGCGCTGCGCACGCAGAAAGTGCGTCCTCGTACAAAGTCGGTGCAACGGCCAGTGGTTCGCCGTTTACCTTCCTAGACATCAAGAGCAACAGCATCCAGGGCGTGATGGTCGACGTGGCTGAGGCCGTGGGCAAGGCCGGCGGTTTCACCAGCCAGATCGAGCAGACCAACTTCGCCGCACTGATCCCCTCCCTGACCTCCGGCAAGCTCGACTTCATTTCCGCGGGCATGCTCAAGACCGAAGAGCGCACCAAGGTCGTCGACTTCAGCGCCCCGGTGTATGCCTACGGTGAAGGCCTGATCATCAACACCGATGACAACACCGCCTACCCCGACCTGATGCCGCTGAAGGATCAGGTGGTCGGCGTACAGGCCGGCACCGTCTTCTATGACCAGTTGAACAAGCTCGGCATCTTCAAGGAAATCCGCACCTACGACTCCATCGGCGAGATGGTCCGTGACCTGTCCCTGGGCCGCATCAAGGCCGCCGTGGGTGATCAGCCGGTGGTCGCCTACCAGATCCGCCAGAAGCTGTTCAAAGGCGTGAAACTGGCGCCGGACTACAAGCCCACCAATGTCGGCGAAGTGTGCCTGGTGGTGCGCAAGGGCGACACAAAAACCCTCGAACGCCTGAACACCGCCATCGCCAGCATCAAGGCGGATGGCACCCTCGACAGCATCCTGAAGAAGTGGGGACTCGATACCCAGGTGCGCCCATGAACCCGGCTGAGTTCCTGCAAAACGCCCAGGACTTCTTGCCGATTTTGCTGCAAGGCGCCTGGGTGACGATCCAGATCACCGTGCTGTCGTTCCTGCTCAGCAGTGCCATCGGCCTGGTGCTGGCGTTGCTCAAGCTGTCGCCGATCCGTGCGCTGTCGTGGACGGCGAGCACCATCATCAACGTGATCCGTGGCCTGCCGATCATCGTGCAGCTGTTCTACATCTACTTCGTGCTGCCCGACATGGGTGTGCACCTCACCGCGTTTTATGCAGGCGTGATCGGCATGGGCATCGCCTACTCGGCGTACCAGGCCGAGAACTTCCGTACCGGCATCATTGCCGTTGAACAGGGCCAGCGTGAAGCCGCCGAAGCCTTGGGCATGCGCTCGACGCTGATGATGCGCCGGGTGATCCTGCCGCAAGCGTTTCGCATTGCGCTGCCGCCGTATGGCAACACGCTGGTGATGATGCTCAAGGACTCGTCGCTGGTGTCCACCATCACCGTCGCCGAGATGACCCGCCAAGGCCAACTGATCGCCTCGTCGACCTTCCAGAACATGACCGTCTACACCTTGGTCGCCCTGCTCTACCTGCTGATGAGCCTGCCGCTGGTGTATGGCCTGCGCCGCATGGAACAGCACCTGGGCCGGAGGAAAAAAGCATGATCGAAATTCGCCAACTGCAAAAACACTACGGCAGCCACCGCGTGCTGCACGGCGTCGACTTGGACGTGGCCAAGGGTGAAGTGGTGTGCCTCATCGGCCCCTCGGGCTCTGGCAAATCCACCCTGCTGCGCTGCATCAACGCGCTGGAGGCCTACGACGGTGGCGCGATTACCGTGTTCGGCGAAACCGTGCAGCGCGGCAGCAAGACCGTGCACGCCCTGCGCAGCCGCATGGGCATGGTGTTCCAACGCTTCAACCTGTTCCCTCACCGCAGCGTGCTGGAGAACGTGATGGAAGGCCCGGTGTACGTCAAAGGCGAGTCGCCCAAGCAGGCCCGCGAAGAAGCCCTGGTACTGCTGGAAAAAGTCGGCCTGAGCGCCAAGGCCGACGCCTACCCGGAACAACTCTCCGGAGGCCAGCAACAACGCGTGGCCATCGCCCGCGCCCTGGCGATGAAACCCGAAGCCATGCTGTTCGATGAACCCACCTCGGCGCTCGACCCAGAACTGGTCGGCGATGTATTGGCGGTGATGCGCACCCTCGCCGATGAAGGCATGACCATGATCGTGGTCACTCACGAAATGGGTTTTGCGCGGGAGGTGGCAGACCGTGTGTGCTTCCTGCATGGCGGCTACATCGTAGAAAGTGGCGCGGCCGAGCAAGTGCTGGGCAATCCGCAGCATCCGCGCACCCAGGATTTCCTGCGGCGGGTGCTGCACCCCACTGGTGATACGCGGAGCCTGTCATGAAGTCCTTGTGGTCAGCGACTGCGCCCTCGGTGGTGCCGACGCCTGCGTTGAGCGAATCGGTGAAGGTGGATGTGGCGATTGTCGGCGCGGGGTATACCGGCTTGTCGACGGCGCTGCATTTGGCCGAGCGTGGCGTCAGTGTATGTGTATTGGAGGCCAACGAGCCGGGCTGGGGCGCGTCGGGACGCAACGGTGGGCAGGTCAACCCGACGCTCAAATACGACCCCGAGCAACTGGTGCAAATGTACGGTCCGGAGCGTGCCGAACCGTTGATCTCAACCGTGTCGAATTCGGCCGACCTGGTGTTCAGGCTGATCGAAAAGCACGGCATTGATTGCGCGCCGGTGCGCAAGGGTTGGATGCAGGTGTCGTACACCGAAAAAGGCGTGGCAGGGTTACATGCACGCGCGGATCAATGGGCCAGACGCGGCGTGCCGGTGCAGCGTTTGAACGCAACGGCGGTGGCCTCGCGCATGGGCAGCGACGCTTTTGCCGGCGGCTGGCTGGACGGTCGCGCGGGTGCGATTCAACCGCTGGCGTATGCCCGGGGGTTGGTGGGCGCGGCGCTGGCGGCGGGTGTGCGGATTCATGGGCACAGCGCGGTGACGGGCCTGCATCGCCAGGGCTCCGGCTGGCAGTTACAGACCGCGAACGGTGCACAGGTCACGGCCGATCAAGTCGTGCTGGCCACCAACGGCTACAGCGGCGACCTGTGGCCGGGCATGGCTCAAAGCATATTGGCGGCGAACAGTTTTATCGTCGCGACCAAGCCTTTGAAAGGCCATGCAGTCGACAGCATTTTACCGGGCCAGGAAACCGTCTCCACCGCGCAAAGGCTGTTGCTGTACTTTCGCAAAGACAGCCATGGCCGCTTGCTGATGGGCGGACGCGGGCTGTTCAACGACCCCACCTCGCCCACCGATTTCGCCCACCTGGAACGCTCGCTGGCGTTGCTGTTTCCGCAGTTGGGGCCATTGGAATTTGAGTATCGCTGGGCGGGCCGTATCGCAATCACCCGTGACTTCATGCCCCATGTTCACCAGCCAGCGCCGGGGCTCACATTAGCACTGGGCTGCAATGGCCGTGGGATCGCACTGTGTACCAGCCTGGGCCAGCAATTGGCGGGCAAGCTGTGTGACAGCCAGGCAGAGTTCGCCTACCCGGTGACACCGTTGCAGCGCTTGCCGATGCATGGGTTGCAGCGGTTTTACATTGGGGCAGGCGTTGCGTGGTATAGCGTGTTGGATCGGTTCAATATCAGCTGAAATACGTCCCCTGTAGTGAGCGAGCTTGCTCGCGCTGGGCTGCGCAGCAGCCCTTAAACCCGACAACCGAGCCGCATCAGGTATACCGCGCAAACCGTCTTGGGGCCGCTTCGCGGCCCAACGGGAGCAAGCTCCCTCGCCACAGGGGATCGCATTTAGCCATGAGTTCCAGGACTTTTCCCACAAGGGTTTCAGGTTGTCGCTCGGAACTTCGCTGACTAACCTCTGCGCCGTCGCTGCCAATTCAGCGGCCGGATTTGACCGTCCGAACCCAAAGTGCATCTGCATCAACATCGATCCAGGCGTTTCTTTTGCGTCTGCTGTATCGTGTCGCGGCAGCTGTACGCGGGATACCTTCGGGTATGCCGGGCTACTTTGGGACCGGTCGGTCAACCCGCGTATAGCTGCCACCCTCTTTCGCTTGACCGCGAATCGTGGCGGCTCAACTCCCAAAGAGATTTGACCATGATCAAAGACAGCCCCAATCCCCCAGAAACACTCTTCACCGTCCGTGCCGACTTAGACACGGAAACCTTGCTGGCCAACGCCTCCCAAGACCTCGCCTCCATCAACGACATCGCGGCCCACCTGGCATTTGAAGTAAACGGCGCCCAACGCAACATCGCGCTGGGCATCTGTCGCATGCTGGAAGGGGTGCAACTATTGGTCGACAAGGCGCTGAATACGGCTTACCCCGCAGCCTGAATCGTCAAAGACGATCGTTCCCATGAACGGGAACGATCTCAAAACACCGACCACCCAATCCGCTCACTCAACAACTCCAACGCCTTCATCCCCGCCAGCGAATTTCCCGCCGCGTTCAACTCCGGCGACCACACGCACACCGTAAACTGCCCCGGCACCACGGCAACGATCCCGCCACCCACTCCGCTCTTGCCCGGCAGGCCGACGCGATAAGCAAAATTCCCTGCCTCGTCATACAGCCCGCTGGTGGCCATGATCGAGTTGACTTGTCGGGTCTGTCGGGCGGTCAGGATCTGTTCGCCGCTGTGGGCACTCGTGCCCTCGTTTGCCAGGAAGCTGAACGCCTTGGCCAGATCCACGCAGCTCATTTGCAGCGCGCAGTAGTTGAAGTAGCTGTGCAGCACGGCATCCACGTCGTTGTGGAAGTTGCCGAAGGATTTCATCAGGTAGGCCATGGCGGCGTTGCGCGCGCCATGCTGGGCTTCGGATTCGGCGACGACGCTGTTGACCAGGATGTGTGGGTTGCCCGACAGGCGCCGCACGAAGTCGCGCATCGACAGGATCGGCACGGCGAAGCGCGACTGGTTGATGTCGCAGATCACCAGCGCACCCGCATTGATGAACGGATTGCGCGGGCGCCCGCGTTCGAATTCCAACTGCACCATGGAGTTGAACGGCTGCCCTGACGGCTCGTGGCCCAAGCGCTCCCAGATGGTTTCGCCGCCGTGGTCGATGGCCTGCACCAGGCTGAACACCTTGGAGATACTCTGCACCGAAAACAGCGTATCGGCATCACCGGCGCGGTAGGCCGAGCCGTCGTTGCCGTACACGGCGATACCGAGTTGGTTGGCCGGTACATCGGCCAGCGCGGGGATGTAATCGGCGACTTTGCCGAGGCCGATCAGTGGACGCACTTCGTCGAGAATCGACGAGAGCATCGCCTGCATGTCTTGTCCTGTCATCTGTGTTGGAATCGCTGGTAAACGGGTCGCGGAGGATACTTCAATGCGCGCGGAAGCCCCACATAATCTCAACCACCCGCTCGGCAATCACCAGGTACACCAGGATCAGCAACAGTTGCAGCGCCAGGTGATAACGCAGCTTGGCCAGCCGGCGAATGCCATCGCTGATATTCAACACCGTCAGCAATGCGGACAGGATGATCAACCCCCACCCCGCGACATCGGACGCAAACACGCCGATAAACAGTTCACGTTGCCCGACCAATGTGTGCGTCCCCGCCGCAAACAACAGTGCACACACCAGCAGGTTCTTCACGTTGTCGAAGATCTGCGTGCTCAGGTCGTTTTCCAGCAGCGCCATATAGCGCTTCCATAAGGTCTGCATCGCTCGGTACCGATCAGGGATGGCTCGTCACTCAAAGTAGTCCAATTGCCCGTACACTGCACCGCTGCGCTCACCCTTTGAGGACCTTTGCATGAAACTGATGATCGCCCTGGCCGCCCTGTTGTTGGTATCGGCATGTACGTCGACGCCGCCGCCCCCAAGACGCCACCGCCTCTGTTTGCCTGGCCGGCGGCGGCAGCATGAAGCAAGTCGGCAAACTGCAGAGCTGGAAGTGCATCACGCCCTACAAGGACGCGGGCAAGGCGTGTACCGATTCGAGCCAGTGTGAAGGCGAATGCCGGACCAGCGTGACCACATCCTCCGAAAATCGCCCGGTAACAGGCGCATGTCAGGCGGATAACGGCCGCTTTGGTTGCTCGGCCACTGTCGAGAAAGGCCAGCTGGGCCGGGCGATGTGCGTGGACTGATGAGCGCCACATTTTTGCGGACTGTAGGCCGCGTTAAAAATGCGCCACATCCGACACCCGATCATCCAGCACATCCCGCGCCAGCGCCCAGGCGCGGTCTTTGGATTCCACCACCAGCAACGGGTAGCCCCACGCCTTGCCAAACATCACGGCAAACGGCTTGAGCGCCAGCCGCTGCGCAGCGCTGGGCTCGACCTGGATCATGCCCCTGACGTACGTGCGCAGGGCCGGCCTGTTTTTCTTCATCCAGATCGACGCCTGTTTGCGCTCTTCGTGGGAGTGTTCGTGACTGTTTTCATCTTCGGCCTTTTCATGCAGCAGCACGAAGGCTTGCTGGCGGGCCAGCAGACCTTCGAAGACCACGAATGCATCGTCGGGCCCGCCTTCGTTCGGCGCATCAAAGACGATTTTCACCACTGGGAATGTTGAACTGTCGAGTCGCATGGCAGAGCTCCTTAATGAGAGTTGATCTCATCATAGGGATCAACCTGCTGGACGGCATTGCACAGAATAGCCAGAATGTTTCGCAATTCAGCCAAGCTGTGAAACCGCCATGACGCGCCACCGCCTTGATCAATTCGACCCCTCCAGGGCCAAGGACGCCGACATGATCCCGCGCGCCGTGGTGGCCGTGGGCGCTACCAGCACGTCCCAGACCTGGGAGCATGCACCGCATGTCCATCGCAAGGGCCAGTTGATGTACACCCTGCGCGGGGTGATTCATTGCCAGATCGAGGCCGGTATCTGGATTGTGCCGCCCCAGTGTGCGCTGTGGATCCCCGGCGGCCTTTCACATGCGGCGCGGGGGGCCGGCGAAGCCGAGGTGTATTGCCTGCTGATCGACCCGCACGCCGCTGGCGCCCTGCCCCCGCAATGCTGCACGCTGGCGGTGTCCGGCCTGTTGCATGAGTTGATTACTAAGGCGGTAAGCTTTCCGCATTGGTACGAAGAGGACGGCGCTCAGGGCCGGTTGATCAGCACGCTGCTGGACGAGTTGGCCCAGGCGCCCATCGAAGACTTGCACCTGCCGATGCCCCAGGACCCACGGTTGCGGCGCCTGGCCGACAGCCTGCTGGCCAACCCCGGCGATAAGGCCACCCTCGGCCAGTGGGCCGTGCGCATCGGCATGAGCGAGCGCAGCATGACGCGCCTGCTGCTGGAAGAGTTCGGCCTGAGTTTCGGCCGCTGGCGCCGGCAATTGCATGTGATCCTGTCATTGCAACGCCTGGCCAGGGGTGAGAGCGTGCAGCGGGTCGCCCTGGACCTGGGTTATGAGAACGCCAGCGGCTTTATCACCATGTTCCGCAAGGCAATGGGCCAACCGCCCGCGCGCTACCTGGCGGATCGCGCCGGGGCCTCCAGTGCGAACGCGGCCGCGACCATTGCGTTGCACGCGCTCCAGGCGCCGGCTCAACGCTGAACCGGGATCCGGATGTCACCGTCCCGGCACTGGGTCTTCACACTCCTGGGGCAACCGGCAAAGCGCAATTCCTTACTCAGGCATATCCGTACTTCAGACAACACCTTGCCTTTGCAGATCACCGCCACACTGTGGTCGCCCATGGCGGGGTTGCTCTCGCGGAACAGCTGTTCGATGTCCCGGGCTTGCAAATAATTGGGCACATTGAACGGCTGCAGTTGCGGTGGGATCTGCACGGCGCCCAACGCCGCATCAGTGGCCTCCAGGTAGCGCGAGGCCTCCAGGCCGCTGCAGGTGCCGTGCTTGGCCCATTCATGCTTGAGCAGTGAGCGCGTGGGAAACATCAGCGCGCCCTTGGCCATGTCTTCGGCCGAGAGCTGCGATTGAGGCTCGCACGACGCCGGCCACCCGCCCCGAGCGTATTGCGGCCACAGTCCGTGCAACACGAAGCCGTAGCCTTTGCCCGAACACTGCTCGTTGTCCGGGTGCGTCAGGCAGAACGTCGGCGACCATGACAGCGACAGCACATAGAAATCAAAATCCCCCGCCGGCCGCTGCTCCCGTGGCGCCGCCATTGCACTTGTGGCAATGGCCAGCCACAACACCATCCAGTATTTCATCCCCGTGTTCCCTTAGAAAAATGAATCACTACCCTATTGCAACTACCCAGGATGATGGGGGTTACGTTGTAGCACCTTGTCGAGGATCCGATCGGTCTTCAACGCCTCGATCGCCTGTGAGGGGTGTTCGGCTTCCCCGCGGATATGGGCGTTCATGGCCAACACGTGGTGCCACTGGATATGCGCGTGGCAAGGCACGTCCAGCACCTCGTCGACCTCGCCTTCCAGGCGCAGCGGCTGGTCCTCGAATACTGCAAAGGTAATGCGCCCCTTGCTGCCAATCAGCTCGACCCGGTCTTCACGACGGTCGGCGACAAAGTTCCAGCAGCCCATGCCCAGCGCGCCGGACGCGAATGTCCAACAGGCCGTCACGGCATCCTCGGCGGCATACTGCCCGGCCTGTCGCGCGGTGAAGCCCGAGACCTCGACAATATCCCCGGCCAGGTACTGGAACAGGTCAAACCCATGGCTGGCCAGGTCGGCAAAGTAACCGCCACCGGCAATCAGCGGGTCGGTGCGCCAATTGGCGGCGTCGGCGTCATCGGCGCCCGGTGGCTTGCACAGGGTCCAAGTCAGGTGGCGCAGTTGGCCGATGCGCCCCTCTTGCAGCCACTGGCGCACTTGTTGGAAACGCGGCAGCGAACGGCGGTAGTACGAAACAAACAGGTGCAGGCCGGCACGCTCGAAGGTGCGCTGCATCAATGCGCTTTGCTCGGCATTCAATGCCATCGGTTTTTCGACACAGCAATGCTTGCCCGCTGCGGCCACCATCAGGCTGTATTCAAGGTGGCTGTCGGGTGGCGTGGCGATGTACACCGCGTCCACCTCGGGATCGTCGATCAGGGCCTGGGCGTCGGTATAGAAGCGGGCAATGCCATGGCGCGCCGCATAATCGCGCACGGCTTCCTCGCGGCGCCCCATGACGGCCACCAGCGCCGAACCTGGCGCTTTGTAGAAGGCGGGTCCACTCTTAAATTCAGTGACACTGCCACAGCCGATCATGCCCCAGCGTACGGTGTTCATCGGTTTCCCTCGTGCGTTTTCGTCAATCGGGCAGTATCCACATCCCCACACGTCAGCGCCCTAACCACTTAGCATGACAATTGCATTACACTTTTATGACACTCATCTCACTGCGGGGGCACAGACGATGAAAATCAGGGCCACGGTCATTTGCGAACACGAGGGGCATATCCTCTTCGTGCGCAAGGCCAGATCGAAATGGGCGTTGCCGGGCGGCAAGGTTGAACGCAACGAGCGCCCGGTCGGCGCTGCCGAGCGCGAGCTGGAAGAAGAAACCGGATTGAACGTGGACGGCTTGCTGTACTTGCAGGAACTCAAGGCCCGCGGCACCCTGCACCATGTGTTCGAGGCCTCGGTGGTGAACATCGAAGACGCGCGGCCTCGCAACGAAATCGTCGACTGCCAGTGGCATGCCTATGGCGCCATGGATGAACTGGACACCACCGACGCCACCCGGCATATCGTCAGATCCTTTCTACGTCGCCTGTAGTTCAGCGCTCTGTCCGGCGTATTACTCAACCCCAGGCTGCAGCAGCAACGCCACCAACGCACTCCACCCCGTCTGATGGGACGCCCCCAACCCGCGCCCGGTTTCCCCATGAAAATATTCATGGAACAACACCAGGTCACGGCTGGCCGGGTCCGCCTCCAGCTGCGCATAGCCCGCCATCGACGGTCGCGAACCGTTTTCATCCCTGAGAAACAGCCGCGTCAGCCGCTGACTGAGGCTGTCGGCCACTTCCTCCAGAGAGGACAGATAACCGCTGCCGGTCGGGTACTCCACCGAGAAGTTATCCGCGTAGTAGCGGTGAAATTCCCGCAACGACTCGATCAGCATGTAGTTCACCGGCATCCACAGCGGCCCGCGCCAGTTGGAGTTGCCGCCATACAGCCGCGAGTCGGATTCGCCGGGTTGGTAGCGTGCACTGAGGGTGTTGCCGTTCATTTGCAGCGCCAGGGGTTGCTCGGCGAACGCCTTGGACAAGGAGCGCACGCCAAACGTCGACAAAAACTCGCTGTCATCGAGCATGCGCCGCAGCAGGTCCTTGGTGCGCTCACCGCGCAACAGCGCCAGTAACAGGCGGTTGCCCTGCCCTGGCTCATTCCAGCGCGAGACCAGCTTGGCCAGGTCGGGCCGGTGCTTCATGAACCCGAGCAGGCGTTCGCGCAAGCCTTCCAACCCCTCATGCTCACGCTGCTCCAGCACCAGCACGGCAAACAGGGGCATCAGCCCGACGATAGAGCGCAGACGCACCGGCTCGTTCTGGCCGTCGGGCCGGTGCAGCACATCGTAGAAGAACAGGTCCTGCTCATCCCACAGGCCTTCGGCGCTCTCGTCGACGCGGTTGATGGCGCCCGCGATGTACAGGAAATGCTCAAAGAACTTAACGGCGATGTCGACGTACACCCCATTGCGCTTGGCCAGCTCCAGGCCGATACGCATCAAGTCCAGCGCATAGGCCGCGACCCACGCCGTGCCGTCGGCCTGATCCAGCTGGTACCCCGGCGGCAGCCCGGCCGAGCGGTCGAACAAGGCGATATTGTCCAACCCCAGGAAACCGCCCTGGAACAGGTTGCGCCCTTCGGCATCCTTGCGGTTGACCCACCAGGAAAAATTCAGCAGCAGCTTGTGGAAAATCCGTTCAAGGAAATCCATGTCGCCTACACCGTTCAGCGCCTTATCCTGCTGGTACACCCGCCAACTGGCCCAGGCGTGGACCGGCGGGTTAGCGTCGTCGAAGCGCCATTCATAGGCCGGCAATTGCCCGTTGGGGTGCATGAAGCGGTCTTTCACCAGCAGTAACAGTTGCTGCTTGGCGTACCCCGGATCAATCAGCGCCATGGCCACCGCCTGGAAGCCCTGGTCCCACGAGGCATACCACGGGTATTCCCAGGTGTCGGGCATGGAGAGGATGTCGAAGTTCGACAGGTGCCGCCAATGAGTATTGCGGATATGCAGGCGCTCAGGCGGCGGCGCAGGTTGCGCCGGGTCGCCGTCGAGCCATTGGTTCACATCGAAATAGTACAGCTGCTTGGACCACAGCAAGCCAGCCAATGCCTGGCGCTGCACATTGCGCGCATCGTCGTCGTGGATGCCGTGTTGCAAGGCGGCGTAGAAATCATCCGCCTCTTGGCGGCGTTGTTCGAACAGCTTGCGGGCGTTGACCGGCGGCGCGTTAACGGGGGCAAACCGCAGGTAGAGGGTTTTACTCTCAAGGCCTGCCAATTCGAGGATAAAGCGCGCCGCGACTTTGGTGCCGCTGTCAGGCCGAATCGCCGATTGAACACCCTCGACCACGTAATCATTGATGCCGTCCTTGAACGGTCCCGTCGCCGGTTGGCCATCCAGGCGGGGAACGTTGGTTTCGTTCTCGCAGAACAACCACTCCACCCCCTCCTGGCCCCAGGCGCTGAGATGCCGATCCGGCCGTTCAGGATGGCGCGCCAGCACCTGCTCCCCGTCCATCTTCAACTGCGGCTTGGGCGCATCAAAGGTCCAGCTCCAGTCATTGCGCGCCCACAACTGCGGCATCACCTGCAAGCGGGTCGGCTGCTCGGAACGGTTGTGCAGCGTGATACGCATGAAGAGGTCGTCGGGCTGATGCTTGGCGTACTCGACGCTGACATCGCAGTAGCGGTTGTCTTCGAACACGCCGGTGTCGAGGATCTCGTACTCGGCATCCTCCAAGCCACGGCGGGCGTTTTCGCGGATCAGGTCCTCGTAGGGAAAGGCTGCATGGGGGTATTTGTAGAGCATGCGCATGTAGGCATGGCTCGGCACGCCATCGACGAAAAAGTACAGTTCCTTGACGTCTTCACCGTGGTTGCCCTCGGCGTTATTGAGGCCGAACAGGCGCTCCTTGATGATCGCATCGCACTCGTTCCACAGGGCCAGGCCCAGGCACCAACGTTGCGCCTTGTCGCTGAAACCGGCGAGGCCATCCTCGCCCCATCGGTAGGCGCGGCTGCGTGCGTGTTCGTGGGGGAAGTAAGTCCAGGCATCGCCATCGGCGCTGTAGTCTTCGCGCACCGTGCCCCATTGGCGTTCACTCAAGTAAGGGCCCCACTCGCGCCAACGCTCGGCATCCTGCTGCGCCAGGCGCTGGCCTTCGAGGGTTGCAAGTATTCGGTTGTCGGGTGTGGCCGTCATCGGGTCCTCCATCGCCTACCAGGTGAGAGGCAGTGTAGAACCCAATGACGCCCGGATGCACATGAAGACTTAGAAGATGGCGTAGGTGTAGTTGAAGATCAGGCGAGTCTGATCCTGGTCGGGGGTGCCGGTGTTTTTGCCGTGATAGGTGCCGGTGCGCAAGGTGGTACCGAAGCCTTTCAGAGGACCGGCTTGCACCACGTAGTCCAGACGGAAGTCGGCTTCGTTTTCTTTCTGGTCAGGGCCGCCGGCAACCTTCGACTTGATGTCCGAACCGTCGAGGTACGCCACGGAAGCCTTCAGGCCAGGCACGTAGGCCTTGAAGTCATACGAGTACTGACCAAAGTTGACCTGCTCGCCCGCGCGGGAGAACTGGCCCACCACAGCGTCGGTAAACAGGTAGAAGTCGCTGCCGCCGGCGCCTTGTGCGTGCGGGTCGGCCAGGCTGCCCTGGTTGACCCACACAAAGCCGCCGTCATCACCCACGCCAATATGGCCGAGCATCAAGCTGCTGCCGCCCAGTTGGTAAGTGAAGGCCGCACTGTAGGTTTTGTTGTCCACTTCGTTGGCATGCTTGGCAAAGCCACCGTTGTTGTTGAACTGGTAGCCGCTCTCGCCGTTCTTGCCGTCGCTGGTGCTGTCGAAGTAGCGCAGGTCGGTCTTGAACGACTGGTCATTGCCCAGTGGCAGCACGTGGACCAGGCCGACGTAGTTCTGTTTGTAGAAGTCTTGCAGTTGGGCGTAGTAGTACTGCAACGTCAGGTTTTTCGCGATGGCGTTGTCGGAAGAACCAAACGGTTTGTAGTCCACCCCGCCGAATTTGAAACTGTCGCTGTCGCGGGTACCGCCTGCCACGCTCAAGCCTGTGGAGTTACTGGAGGCACGGCCTTCGGCGCGGTTCAACTCACCGCCGGTGAAGGTGACATTGGGAATGTCATTCGAGGTAAGGATGCCACCGTCAAAGGTCTGCGGTGCCACGCGGCTGTCGTTGGAAACCAGGATCGGCAGAACCGGTGCCAAGCCACCACCGACGTGCAACTCGGTCTGGGAAACACGGAACTTCACGTTGCCCGCCGCGCGGCCGAAGGAATCGGCAGGCTCGGTGCCGTTGTTCTTGGTCGGGAAAAAGCTGTTGCCGTTGCCCGCCAGGCCTGCGCCCGCCGTGTGACCATCGCCGCCGTCCAGGCGCAGCGCGCCGAAGGCCATGACGTCGAAGCCCAGGCCAATGGTGCCCTGGGTAAAGCCGGATTTGTAGTCAAAACGCAGCGCAGTTGCCGCTTCGCGCAGGTCGTTGTTGGTCCCCGAGCGGTTATCCGCGCTGTAGTACATGCTCCGTGAGCTGACAGACGCATGGCTGTCTTCAAGGAAACCGCTGTGACCATTGCCGGTGCCCAGGGCACCGAGCCCGAAATCATCAGCGAATGCGTGTTGTGCAAGAACGGCGGCGGTGATCGACAGCGCCAGTGTAGAAATTTTCATTAACGACGGCCCCTAAACATTTTTTTATGTGTGCGGTGTGCATAACGGCGTTTTCATCCTTGCAAACGTGACGATTCTTTCATGCCGGCCGGGGCGGACTCCGTGAAGAATTAGTTAGGAAAACCGCACGGAAATGAAATTTTCCGCGGGCTGTTTTTTGTCATATTCACGTCATCTCATTCATTTGCAGAATGAAGTCCTGAGGAATCTTCGTTTGCAAGCAAGCCTTGCGCTCAACAAAATCCAGGCAAAGGCCACCTTCACCGTCATCGCCATCAGGAATTTTTCTATGCCCACCACCGCACATGTCTGCCCCGATGAGATCCGCAAGGGCTTTTCCAAGGCCATGTCCGACATGTACCGAGATGAAGTTCCACTGTATGGCGCGCTGATGGAGTTGGTGGCCGAGACCAATACCCGCGTGCTCGACACCGAACCGGGCCTGACGCAGCACCTGCAACGCACCGGCGAAATCCAGCGCCTGGACAAGGAACGCCACGGCGCGATCCGCCTGGGCACCGCCGCCGAGCTGGCGACCATCAGCCGCCTGTTCGCAGTGATGGGCATGCAGCCGGTGGGCTATTACGACCTGACCCCGGCCGGCGTGCCGGTGCACTCCACCGCCTTTCGCGCCGTGCACGAACAGGCGCTGCAAACCAGCCCGTTTCGGGTGTTTACGTCCTTGCTGCGTCTGGAACTGATCGAAAACCCCGACCTGCGTGCGTTCGCCGAAACGGCCCTGGCCAAGCGCTCGATCTTTACCCCAAGAGCCTTGGCGCTGATCGAACAAGCAGAAAAGGACGGCGGCCTCAATGCCGTGGACGCGGATGAATTCATCCACCAGGCCCTGGAAACCTTCCGCTGGCACCACACCGCCACCGTCACCGGCGCGCAGTACCAGCAACTGAGCGACCAGCACCGCCTGATCGCCGACGTAGTCGCGTTCAAAGGCCCGCACATCAACCACCTGACCCCGCGCACCCTGGACATCGACCTGGTCCAGGCCGCCATGCCTGGCAAAGGCATCACCCCCAAGGCCGTGATCGAAGGCCCACCCCGCCGCCGCTGCCCGATCCTGCTGCGCCAGACCAGCTTCAAGGCCCTCGACGAACCCATCGCCTTCACCGACGCCCAAGGCAGCCACAGCGCACGCTTTGGCGAGATCGAACAGCGCGGTGTGGCCCTTACGCCCAAAGGCCGCGCGCTGTACGACCAACTGCTGAACGCCGCGCGCGACGAGCTGGGCGCTTTCCCCAATGAAGGCAACGCCGCACGTTACGTCGAATTGATGGAACAGCACTTCCAGGCCTTCCCGGACAACCACGCCCAGATGCGTGATCAGGGCCTGGCCTACTTCCGCTACCTCACCACCGAGCAAGGTGTCGCGGCGCGCGGCAGCGCCGAGCAACCGCGTACCCTGGAAGCACTGATAGCAGCGGGCCACATCGATGTAGAGCCGTTGGTGTACGAGGATTTTCTGCCGGTGAGTGCAGCGGGGATCTTTCAGTCGAACCTGGGGGATGCGGCGCAGAGTCACTACGCGGCCAATTCGAACCAAGCCGAGTTTGAACAGGCACTCGGCCGCCGGACGATTGATGAATTGAAGCTGTATGAGGAAACGCAGCAGCGCTCTATCGATGAATGCATCCAGGCACTGCTGGCCTGAATTGAAGTGCCCACCCGGCTCAACAGCGCAGTCCTTGCGCCGCAACAGTCCCCAGAGCCGGGTGGGCGGTGGGCATCATAGGCAGTGAAGAGAAGCCTGTCCTTCAGACAATTCTGAACAAATGTGCGCGCACCCTGTAGGAACGCGGACTATTCCCTACCCCAACTTCGCCACAATGTCGTCTTTGATCAACAACCGTTTCTTCTTCAGCTTCTCCACCTCTTCATCGCCGGCGCTTACTGATTCTGCCTTCAGCACCTCCTTGTCAGCGTCGTCGTATTGAGTGAGCAGCGAGTCCAGGCGTTTGTCATTTGCCCTGCGTTCGTGAACGACTTCCTTGCTGAACCCCAAGTCCTGATACAGGTCGTGTTTCACTGGCATGGCGTACCTCCGCAAGTTGATCAATGGCTTACGCCCTAGAAGCTAGACCATTGCGAGGGGTCTTGTCATGTTCAAGGTCAATACATCCCCGTTCGTCGCAACACAGGCGATGGGATCAAACCTTTGGCGCACTGTGCCCTCCACTGTAGATCGCCACCCGAGGGAGACCGGTTCATGAAGCAAGCTGCCACCGCCGTCGACACCCAATGCATCAACACAATCCGCACCCTGGCCATGGATGCCGTACAAAAAGCCAATTCCGGCCATCCCGGCACGCCCATGGGCCTGGCCCCCGTGGGCTATACGCTGTGGAGTCGCTTCCTGCGCTATCACCCCCAACACCCCGACTGGCCCAGCCGCGACCGTTTTGTATTGTCGGTCGGTCATGCATCGATGTTGCTGTATTCGTTGCTGCACCTGGCAGGCGTGGTGGAGTTGGATGCTGATGGCGAGCGCACCGGCCAGGCCGCTGTCAGCCTGGACGATATCAAGCAGTTTCGGCAGGCGGGTTCGAAAACCCCCGGCCACCCCGAGTACCGCATGACCACCGGTGTGGAGACCACCACCGGCCCGCTCGGCCAGGGCTGTGCCAACAGCGTCGGCATGGCCATTGCCGAGCGCTGGCTGGCCAAGCGGTTCAACCGTGAAGAAAAAACCCTGTTCGACTACAACGTCTACACCCTGTGCGGCGACGGCGACATGATGGAAGGCATCAGCGGCGAAGCGGCGTCGATGGCCGGGCATTTGAAGTTGGACAAGCTGTGCTGGATCTATGACAACAACACCATCAGCATCGAAGGCCACACCGAGCTTGCGTTCAGCGAAGACGTGATCAAACGTTTCCAGGCGTATGGCTGGCACACCCTGCACGTGACCGATGCCAACGACTTGCAAGCCTTGGGCAATGCCTTGGAGGCCTTCCATTGCAACCGTGGCGCACCGACCCTGATCGTGGTCGACAGCGTGATCGGCTATGGCTCACCGCACAAACACAACACGGCCGCCGCCCATGGCGAGCCTTTGGGCGAGGATGAAATCCGCCTGACCAAGGCCGCGTATGGCTGGCCCGAGGACTCCAGCTTCCTGGTGCCCGATGACGCCCGCACGCACTTGCGTGATGCGCTGCTGGATCGCAGTGAGCCGCTGTATGAAAAGTGGAGCGAGCACCTGGCGCAGCTTGAGCAGTACGAGCCGGAACTGGCCGATGAATTGCGCCGTATGCGGGCCGGGGAAATGCCCGAACACTGGCAGAAACACCTGCCCAGCTTTGACGCCGACGCCAAGGGCATCGCCAGCCGTGCCGCCGGCGGCAAGGTGCTGAATGCGTTTGCCGAGCAAATCCCGTGGTTGCTGGGCGGCTCGGCGGATTTGTCGCCTTCGACCAAGACTAACCTCACGTTCGAGGGTGCCGGGCGCTTCAGCGCTGACGACTACACGGGGCGCAACCTGCACTTCGGCATCCGTGAACACGCCATGGGCGCCATTGCCAATGGCATGGCGTTGTCCTACCTGCGCCCGTACACCTCGACCTTCCTGGTGTTCAGCGACTACATGAAGCCGCCGATCCGCCTGGCGGCGATCATGGAGTTGCCGGTGGTGTTTGTCTTCACCCACGACTCGATCGGTGTGGGTGAAGATGGGCCGACGCATCAACCTATCGAACATCTGACCCAACTGCGCGCCACGCCGGGGTTGCTGACCCTTCGCCCAGGCGATGCCAATGAAACGCTGGCGTTGTGGACAGTAGCACTGGCGCAAACCCATCGGCCGAGTTGTGTGGTGTTGTCGCGTCAGCCATTACCTACGCTGGATCGTAGTAAGTATGCCGCCGCATCGGGTGCTGCCAAGGGTGCCTATGTGCTCGCAGGTGCCGATCATCCTGAGGTCTTGCTGCTGGCGACGGGCAGTGAAGTCAGCCTCGCGGTGGACGCTTACGAGCAACTGAAAAGCGAAGGGATTGCCGCGCAAGTGGTCTCGATGCCCAGCTGGGAACTGTTTGAAGAACAGGACCAAGCCTACCGCGACAGCGTGCTGCCGCCAGCGGTGAAAGCACGGGTGGTGGTGGAACAGGCGGGCCCATTGGGCTGGGACCGCTACGTCGGTCAAACCGGAGCCAAGGTAGTGATGAACAGCTTCGGCGCATCGGCACCGTTGGCCAAGCTGCAGGAGCAGTTTGGGTTCACCGTGGACAACGTGGTGAAGCAGGCCAAGGCACAAATCCACCTGACTCAACAGTGATCAACCTGTGGGAGGGGCGGTGCGACGATTCGACTTGCCCCCGATGGCGATGGTTCAGACACTTATTTAGTTGACTGACACACCGCTATCAGAAGCAAGTCGAATCGTCGCACCGCCCCTCCCACACTTGATCTGTTTTGATTGCTAGATCAGCTCTCGGGCCAGGAATGGTGCGGTGCGGCTGGTCTTGCTTTTAGCAACCTTCTGCGGCGTACCGCTGGCAACCACCTTGCCGCCCAAATCCCCCGCGCCCGGTCCGATATCGATCACCCAGTCACTCTGCGCCACCACGCGCATTTCATGTTCCACCACAACCACCGTATGCCCCGCGTCCACCAGGTGATTCAACTGGCTGAGCAAGCGGTCGACATCCCGTGGGTGCAGCCCGGTGGTGGGTTCATCCAACACATACAGCGTGGCGCCTCGGGCATTGCGTTGCAGCTCGGTGGCGAGTTTGATGCGCTGCGCTTCGCCGCCGGACAGTTCGGTCGCCGGTTGCCCCAGGCGCAGGTACCCCAAGCCGATATCGCGCAGCACCTGCAATGAACGCAATACGCCGGGCTGTTCGGCGAACACCTCCACGGCCTGCTCCACCGTCAGCCCCAGCACCTGGGCGATGCTCAAGCCTTGCCATTTAATCGCCAGGGTCTCGGGGTTGTAACGCGCGCCATGGCAAGTCGGGCATGGCGCGTACACGCTGGGCATGAACAGCAATTCAACACTGACAAACCCCTCGCCCTCGCAGTTCGGGCAACGGCCCTTGGCAACGTTGAAGGAGAACTGCCCGGCATCGTAGTGGCGTTTTTTCGCGGCAGGTGTGGCGGCAAACAGTTTGCGCACGTTGTCGAACAAGCCGGTGTAGGTCGCCAGGTTGGAGCGCGGCGTGCGGCCGATAGGTTTCTGGTCGACCTGCACCAGGCGGCGGATGTGCTCCAGCCCGGCGCTGATCCATCCGCCGCTGGTTTGCGGAGTGTCGTCTTCCAGGCTTGGCTCTTCGTCGCTTTCCAACACACGTCCCAGCCCGCTGCCCACCAGCTCCAGCAGTGCCTGGCTGACCAGGCTGGACTTGCCCGACCCGGAAATCCCGGTGACTGCCGTGAAGCAGCCGAGCGGGAAATCGACGTTCAAGCCGTCGAGGTTATTGCGCGTCACACCTTCCAGTTTCAGCCAGCCCGTGGGCTCGCGACGCACCGGGTTTGCCACGCGTTTTTCAGCGAACAGGTACTCACGGGTCTGCGACGCCTCCACCTGCGCCAGCCCCGCCGGCGGACCGCTGTACAGGACTTGCCCGCCATGCTCACCGGCGGCCGGGCCGACGTCGATCAGCCAGTCGGCGCGGCGCATGGTTTCCAGGTCATGCTCCACCACAAACAGCGAATTACCCGCCGCTTTCAACCGCTCGAGCGCCGTGAACAACGCTTCGCCATCCGCCGGATGCAAACCCGCCGACGGCTCATCCAGCACATAAATCACACCAAACAACTGCGAGCCCAATTGGGTCGCCAGGCGCAAGCGCTGCAACTCACCGGATGACAAGGTCGGCGTACTGCGCTCCAGGGACAAATAGCCCAAGCCCAACTCGGTCAAGGTGCTGACCCGCTCGAGCAGGTCCTGGGCGATACGCTGCGCGGCCAGGCGCTTTTCCACCGACAGTTTCATTTTGTCCTGCCCCGCCGCCACCGGCCGCAACAATTCAGCCAATTGCGCCAGCGACAATTGCGACAGCTCACCAATGTCGACCCCGGCAAACTTCACCGACAGCGCCGCCTTGGTCAGCCGCTTGCCCTCGCACAGCGGGCAGGCGCTGCCTTGCATATACTGCGAGACGCGCTTTTTCATCAGCGCACTTTGGGTGTGGGTGAAGGTGTGCAGGATATAGCGCCGCGCCCCACTGAAGGTGCCCTGGTAGCTGGGCTCGAGTTTGCGTTTCAACGCCTCGCGGGTTTGCTCGGGCGTAAAACCGGCGTACACCGGGACCGTGGGAGTTTCTTCAGTGAACAGGATCCAGTCGCGCTGCTTTTTCGGCAGCTCGCGCCAAGGAATGTCCACGTCATAGCCCAGGGTCACGAGGATGTCGCGCAGGTTCTGGCCTTGCCACGCCAGCGGCCAGGACGCCACTGCGCGCTGGCGGATGGTCAGCGACGGATCGGGCACCATCAGCGCCTCGGTCACTTCATAGACACGGCCCAGGCCATGGCATTGTGGGCACGCACCTTGGGGCAGGTTCGGCGAAAAATCCTCGGCATACAGCATCGCTTGACCCGGCGGGTAACTGCCGGCGCGGGAGTACAGCATGCGGATCAAGCTCGACAAGGTGGTCACGCTGCCCACCGACGAGCGCGCACTCGGCGTGCCGCGCTGCTGTTGCAGGGCCACGGCGGGCGGCAAGCCTTCGATGCTGTCGACATCCGGCACCCCGACCTGGTCGATCAGCCGACGCGCATAAGGCGCCACCGATTCGAAATACCGCCGCTGGGCCTCGGCGTACACCGTGGAAAAAGCCAGGGACGACTTGCCCGAGCCCGACACCCCGGTGAAGACCACCAAGGCATCGCGGGGAATATCCACATCGACGTTTTGCAGGTTATGTTCGCGGGCGCCACGCACGCGGACGAAGCCGTGCTGCTGGGCAGTGATCGGGGGGAGAGTGCGCTGTGAAGTCATGAACAACCTTGTCTGACGCTGAGCACGCTGCGTATCCGTTGCGCCAGGGCTTCGGGGCTATAGGGCTTGCTCAACAGGTGAATATCGGGGCTCAGCAGGTGATTGCTGGAGAGAATGTCGCGGGTGTGGCCGGAGGTGAACAGCACCGCGACCGGCGGCGTCTGCGCACGAGCCCAGGCGGCCAGGTCGGTGCTCTTGATGCGGCCGGGCATCACCACGTCGGTGAAGATCAGCTCGGGTTGCACGCCGGCTTGCAGCATGTGCATCGCACGGTCACCGTCTTCGGCCGTGAGCACGGTGTAACCCGATTGTTCCAGCAACTCCACGACCGTCGCGCGCACGTCTTCATTGTCCTCAACCACCAAGATGGTCTCGTGGCCATTGGCATGCGACACCGGCTCGGCGTGGGCTTCCTCAGCTTCGTCACCGAGGCTGCGCGGGAAATACATTTGCACCACCGTGCCCTTGCCCTCCTCGCTCCACACCTCGACATGCCCGCCGCTTTGGCGCACGAAGCCAAACACCATGCTCAGGCCCAGGCCTGTACCGTGGCCGTTGCGCTTGGTGGTGAAGAACGGCTCGAATACCCGCGCCAGGATCGCCGGCGGCATTCCTACGCCGATATCGGTGACAGCCAGGCCCACATACTCGCCGGGCTTGATACTTTTACCGGCACAATCGCCGGGATTGAGGATGATGTTCTCGCCGGTGATACGAATCACGCCCTCGCCTTTCATGGCATCCCGGGCGTTGATGGCCAGGTTGAGCAGTGCGTTTTCCAGCTGGTTGCGGTCAACGTTGATGCACCAGGAATCCTGGGGCAATTGCACGTCGATATGGATGGTTTCCCCCAGCGCCCGTTGCAGCAGTTCGCCGAGGCCCGCGTAGATGCGTTGCGGGTTGTACACCGCCGGTGACAAGGGTTGGCGACGAGCGAAGGCGAGCAATTGTGACGACAGCTTGGCACCACGCTCCACCGCCGCAATGGCCGCTGCAACACGACGCTGCACCTGGGGGTTGTCCGGTTCATGGCGCGACAGCAGGTGCAGGTTGCCGGCGATGACTTGCAGCAGGTTATTGAAGTCGTGGGCCACGCCGCCGGTGAGGCCGCCGATGGCTTCGAGTTTTTGCGATTGGCGCAGTTGGTCTTCGGCAGCAGAACGCGCCTGCACTTCGTCGGCGACCCGCTGTTCCAGGTTGTGCGTCAGTTCCTGGCGCACACGCTCGGATTTCACGTGCTCGGTGGTCTCAGTCACGATTACCAGGACGCCGGCGGGTTGCTGGTTGTCGTCAGCCACCGGACTGTAGGAAAGATCCATCCAGACTTCTTCCGGTTGGCCGTTACGTGACAACTCCAAGGGAAAGTCACGGTACGACAACGTGCCACCGGCAAGGCATGTGTCCAGCACATGCCGATTGAAATCGGCCACTTCCGGCCAGCCCAGTTCCACCGGTTTGCCCAGCAGATACGGGTGGCGACCACCGGCAAACACGGAGTAACTGTCGTTGTAGATCATGTACCCCACCGAGCCCCAGAGCATCACCATGGGCATGGGTGAGGCCAGCAGCATCTGCACCGTGCTGCTCAGGCTGCAAGGCCACTTGTCAATCGGGCCCAACTCGGTGGTCGACCAATCGAAGGCGCGGATTCGCTGGGCCATTTCACCGCCCCAGCCTTCGCAGCCGTGGGTATTGGATAAAAATTGCATGTTGGGCTCTTGGCGACGTTAGCGTTGTTGGGGAGCGCTGTTCCACTGGTAAAGCGTTGGAGCCTGGCCGCAATGAATCGTTTCATTTGCGTATAGCTTATCCGTGGCAACCGCTGCAAGGCCTCTTCAGTGGAAATCGCGACTGCGCACAGGGATCCCTTCCAACAGCGGCGTCAGGTCGGTCAAGCGCCCGGCGATCAGGTGTCGCACTTCGCCCACCGCCTCCCAGCGCCCATCCACTTTCAGCAACCGCGAGCCCACCAGCGCTTGGCGTTGACGCTCGGCAAGATCACGCCAGACCACCACATTGAGGTTGCCGAATTCATCTTCCAGGGTCACGAAGGTCACCCCGCTGGCGGTACCGGGGCGTTGCCGTCCGGTCACCAACCCGGCGATGCTGACGTTGCGCCCATGCTCGACCAGCATCAGTTCCTGCGAGCTGCGGCAGCGCCGTTTGCGCAGCTCGGTGCGCAACAACGCCAATGGGTGTGGGCCCAAGGTCGTGCCGACAGTGGCGTAGTCGGCCTGCAGGTCCTCGCCCACCGTCGGCGCCGGCAGTGCCACCACGGCTTCATCAGGGCTTGGCAGGCCGGCGAACAGCCCGAGTTGCTTGTGCACCCCCGCCACCTCCCAGCGCGCCTTGTGCCGGTTGTCGGCCAGGGCGCGCAAGGCACCGGCATCCGCCAACAATGCCTGGGTGCGCGCATCCAGCCCGGCGCGCGCGTCCAAGTCGGCGATGTCGCTGAACACCCCGCGTTCGCGCGCCGTTTCGATACGCCGGCCCTCCTCTTCGCGTAACCCCGCGATCATGCGCAAGCCCATTCGAATCGCCGGCTGCGCGCCGTCGATGGGCTCCAGGCTGCAATCCCAGTCACTGGCCTGCACATCCACCGGCCGAATCTGCAAACGATGGCGCCGCGCATCCTGCAGGATCTGGTCCGGGCTGTAGAAACCCATGGGCCAGCTGTTGATCAGCGCACAGGCAAACGCCGCCGGCTCATGGCATTTGAGCCAGCAACTGGCGTAGGTCAGCAAGGCGAAACTGGCTGCGTGGGATTCGGGGAAACCATAGCTGCCAAAGCCCTTGATCTGCTCGAAGATCTGCGCGGCAAATTCTTCGCTGTAGCCGTTTTTCAGCATGCCGGTGCGCAGGCGCTCCTGGTGCGGTTCCAGGCCACCGTGGCGTTTCCAGGCCGCCATGGAGCGGCGCAGCTGGTCGGCCTCGCCGGGGCCGTAGTCGGCAGCGACCATGGCGATCTGCATCACCTGCTCCTGGAACAGTGGGATGCCCAGCGTGCGCTGCAACACCACCTCCAGCTCCGGTGACGGATAGGTGGTTTCTTCTTCCTTGTTCCGACGCCGCAAATACGGGTGCACCATGCCGCCCTGGATCGGCCCCGGCCGCACGATGGCGACCTCGATCACCAGGTCATAGAACGTCTGCGGCCTGAGCCTGGGCAACATCGACATCTGCGCCCGCGACTCAATCTGGAACACGCCGATGGTGTCGGCCTTGCTGATCATCGCGTAGGTGGCCGGGTCTTCCTTGGGAAGGCTCGCCAAAGAAAAATCCCGGTTGCGATGGCGGCGCAACAGATCGAAACAGCGGCGGATCGCGCTGAGCATGCCCAGGGCGAGGATATCCACCTTGAGCAGGCCGACGGCATCGAGGTCGTCCTTGTCCCACTGGATGATGGTGCGCTCGGCCATGGCGGCGTTTTCCACCGGTACCAGGGTGTCCAGCGGGTATTCGGAAATCACAAAGCCGCCGGGGTGCTGGGACAGGTGCCGGGGAAAGCCGATGAGTTGTTGGGTGAGCGTGAGCACGCGACGCAGGATCGGGCTTTGCGGGTCGAAGCCGCCCTCGCGCAAGCGCTCCAGGGGCGGCGCGTCATCACTCCAGCGCCCGCAGCAGTCGGCCAAGGCGTTGACCTGGTCCGGCGGCAAGCCCAGGGCCTTGGCCACATCCCGCACCGCGCCGGCCGCGTGGTAACTGCTGACCACCGCCGTCAGCGCCGCGCGGGTGCGGCCGTAACGCTGGAACACGTACTGCAGCACTTCTTCGCGGCGCTCGTGTTCGAAGTCCACGTCGATGTCCGGCGGTTCATTGCGCTCCTTGGACAGGAAGCGTTCGAACAGCATGCTCGTCAGGCTCGGGTCGATCTCGGTGATCCCCAGGGCAAAACACACCGCCGAGTTGGCCGCCGAGCCCCGGCCCTGGCACAGGATCGAACGGCTGCGGGCGAAGCGCACGATGTCGTGCACGGTGAGGAAGTAGCTTTCGTAGCCCAGCTCGCTGATCAGCGCCAGCTCTTTGTGGATCTGCTGCAAGGTGTGGGCGTCGACACCCTGCGGCCAACGCTGGGCGATGCCTGCTTCGGTCACGGCGCGCAGCCAGGATTCGGCGTCGTGGCCCTCGGGCACCAGTTCGCGTGGATAGTGATAACGCAACTGGCTCAAATCGAACGTGCAGCGGCGGGCGATGGCCTGGGTTTCGTCGAGCAAGGCGTGCGGGTACAGCGCGGCCAGGGCGTCGAGGCTGCGCAGATGCCGCTCGCCATTGGGGTGCAGGCGCGTGCCGGCCTCGGCCACCGGCACGTGATGACGGATGGCGGTCATGGTGTCCTGCAGGGCGCGGCGGCCACGCGCATGCATGTGCACATCGCCGCAGGCCACGGCCGGAATGCGCAGGCTGGCGGCCAGGTTCAGGCGTTGTTCCAGGCGGTGCGCATCGTCCTGGCCGCAATGCAGGTGCACCGCCAGCCACAGCCGCTCGGCGAAGGTGCGGCGCAGCCATTGGATCGAGGCCTGGGTGTCGCTATCCTCGGCCACCCACAGCGCCAGCAGGCCGGGCAGCGGTTGGTCGAAGTCCTCCAGCAACAGGCGATAGCTGCCTTTTTCCGCGCGCCGTCGGGCCAGGGTGATCAAGCGGCACAGGTGCTGGTAGCCGCTGAGGTCTTCCACCAGCAGCACCAGTTTCGGGCCGTTCTCGATGCGCACCTCGCTGCCGATAATCAGCGGCAGCTCCACGGCCTTCGCCGCCTGCCACGCACGCACGATGCCCGCCAAGGTGCACTCATCGGTGATCGCCAGGGCACTGTAGCCTTGGCGTTTGGCCCGTTCGAACAACTCCAGCGCACTGGACGCGCCGCGCTGGAAGCTGAAGTTGGACAGGCAGTGCAGCTCGGCGTAGCTCATGCAAACCAGCCTTGCAGCCACAGCCCATCGTTCTGCCCCACGGTGCGGTAGGCCCAGCCTTGCTGGCCGGCGCGGGTCTGGATCAGGTAGTAGTCGCGGCGCACATCGGCGCCGTCCCACCAGCCGGACTCAATGCGTTCCGGGCCCATCAGGATATGCACACCGTGCTCGGCCAGCAGTGTGGGCGTGCTCAGCAGCCAACCCGGACGGTGCACGTTGTTCAGGGGCGGGCACGGGTGTTTATCCGTCGCCGCTTGCCAGGCGCATTCGGGGCGGTGGTCGGCGTGAAAGCGCAGGCCTTGCACCGCCTCATCGCCCAAACGGGCACGCAGGCGCTCGCGCAATTGCGCCCACGGCAACGTCTGCTGCGGACGGTCGTCGAACAGGTCCTGGCGTTGCGGCACGAACACCGGCAAGTCCTGGGCCACCAGGCGAACACCGCGCACCGGCGAGGTGACTTGGACGTGCTCCAGACGGCCACGGGCCAATTCAAACAGCATCGCCGGTTCGCGCTCGGCGCTGAGCAGGCCGACCTTGATCACCGTGTCGGTTGCCTGGGCGTGTTCCAGGTGCAGGTCGAAGCGTTGCACGCCACTGTCACGGCCACACAGGAAGGCGGACAGATCGCCAGTCAGACGTCTTAGCGGAAACAGCAGCGCCTGGTGGGATTGCACATCGAAATTCAGCTCGATGCGCACATCGAACCGGTCGGGCGGCTGGTAAAACGCCAAGGCCAATGGGCGCTGCCCGCTCAATGCATCCAGGTGCTTGAGCAGGCTGGCATCAAAGCGGCGCGCCAAGGTGTGCCGGGGCAACGCCTGCACTTGGGCCAGGGTGCGCAGCCCCATGCGCGACAAGGCCGTGGCGGCCTGCGGGTCAAGGCCGGCGCGGTCAATGGGCAGCGGCCCCAGGGCCTGCATCAAGCCGTCATCCTGCACCGCCAGGCCATCCTCGATATTCGCCAGCGCCCGCGCGGCGGCGGGATTGGGCGCAGCGACAATGCGGTGACGAAAGCCCAGTTCAGCCAGCTCCTTGCGCAAACGCGCTTCGAACTGCGGCCACGGCCCGAACAGACCCAGGCTCGACTCGATTTCGAACAACAAGGCCCGTGGATAATACAGGCTGACCTGGGAGCTGAACTGGTAGGCCCAGGCGGCGAGGAATTGTTGGTGGCGTTCGATCTCGGCGGGGTCATATTCGGCGCTGGCAAAGGTCTTGGTCAGGGCCTGCGCCGCCGTCAGGGATTGACCGGGACGCAAGCCCAAGGCGCGGGCAGCGTCATTGACGGTTTGCAGGACGCGGCGCTGTGGCGTGCCAGCCAGCAGGGCCAGGGGTTGGTCCGGCTCGGGGTGCACACGCTGCACCCCGTCCAGCGCCAATTGCGGGAAGACAATACACACCCAGCGCATGGCAACCTCAGTGCCCCGCCAGCGCAATCGGCGCCGGATGGGCCAGCCCGCCCCGGCACTTGAGCACCCGCACTTGCGCGGGTTTCGCCTCGACGGCCAGGCGCAAGGCCGCGGGCGAAGCATTGATCGCCTCACTCAAGGCGCGCCAGGCAAACGCCAGGGTCTGCCCGGTTTCCGCCGCAACTTGCAGGCGCCGCAGCGCCCGGTCATCGGCCTTGCGCGGCCAGCACAACACCGCGCCGCAACTGCCGGAGCGCAGGCACTGCTCGACGGCCCACAAGGCATCGCGCTCCTCGGCCTGGATCACTGAGAGCAGGCGCAAATCCACTCCGGCGTTCTGCCAGGCATGGGGGTACGGCGTGTACGGCGGCGCCACCAGCACAATGCGCTCGCCTGCCTTTGATAAGCGCGCCAGGGTCGGCAGCACCAGCTGCAACTCACCCACGCCGTCCTTGGCCATGAGGATTTCACTCAACGCCGCTTCCGGCCATCCGCCCGAGGGCAGCACCGCGTCCAGCGCCGCCAGCCCAGTGGGATAGACACTGGCCGGGGGCGCGGCGGGCCGGCCTTTCCACACGCGCCCGCCATTGAACAGCGTGTCCAGTGCAACGACGGCGCCCATCAACCTTGCCTCACCAAACCGCAAAACACGCCTTCAATGGCCAGGTCCTGATCGGGCCCGACCACGATGGGTTGATACGCGGGGTTGCGCGGCAGCAGGCGCACGCTGTCGCCGCTGCGTTCGAAACGCTTGATGGTCACTTCGCCGTCCAGGCGCGCCACCACAATCTGCCCATTCAAGGCCTCGGCACTGCGGCGTACGCCCACCAAGTCGCCGTCAAGAATGCCGTCTTCGATCATCGAGTCACCTTGTACCCGCAGCAGGTAATCCGGGGTTTTCGCAAAGGTAGACGGATCCAGTTGCAGGCGGCTGTGCACTTCAGCATCGGCGCCGATGGGCAAGCCCGCGGCCACTCGACCGAGCACCGGCACATCCAGCCATTCCGGGCGTGCCGGTTGGTTGAGCAGCCGAATGCCTCGGGCCTGGTTGGGGTTGACCTCGATAAAACCGGCTTCGGTCAGCGCCAGCACATGCTTGCGCGCCACGCTGCGCGAGGCAAAGCCGAACGCCTCGGCGATCTCGGCGAGGCTGGGGGGCTGGCCTTGCTGCGCGATGCGGTCGCGGATAAAGGTCAGGATTGCGGTACGGCGGGGGGTCAGAGTCGTCATGGAGTACATTTGTACTCCTGTGGGAAATTTCTGACAATAGCCGCCAGTCGCTTGGGAGCCGACGAGCGTTATCGAAACGTCCCACATAACCGCCGGATAAGCTCTACTCCCCTCCCCTGAAAAGGTCCGCAAAGTCCCTCGCCTGACTACACAGTGCGAGGGATTGCAGATGGCGTTATTGGTTTGGGCCCCGGTTGATGGGGCGGCCTCATGATCGAATTGACCAGCCAAACCATTGGTTTTTTGGTACTGGCCGCCCTGGATTCAAAAACGCGAGACGTCGACTCCGTGATCAGCGACTTCAAGCGCTGCCTCAATCACTACGACGCCTGGGCGGAGAGCTTTTTCAGCTTTTCGGCGCTGGATATCGAGCAAGTCTTCAAGGTTGGACATGACGTGGCGCTGGTCGCGCCGATCAACCACTCCCTGTTTCCCAGCACCACCACCGCAACCTGCCAGGCCAACGGCACGTTGACCCTGGTGCATATGTTCCAGAGCGCTCGATTCGTGCCCATTGGCAATACGCCAGTGATGCTGCAACGCATCGACCCCAAGGGTGGCCCGCTGGGCGACCCCCTCCATAAGACCATCGGCCCCAGCGGCATTCTCGAAATCACGGAATGTGATCGCAACCAGCAGTACCGGGTCAGCTTCTACCCCAACGTGTCCACAGCGCATTTCAAGGCGTTGTACGCCTCTTACCAGTCGGTTATCGAGCCGCTGGAAGGCTGGCTGCGCGGTGAATGGGGCACCACCTTCGAACCGTTGTGGAAGGGCTATTCCGAGGCCAACGTTCTCAAGCGCTACCTCTCACTGCATCAAGGCTACGCACGCGGGTTTGGTGAGGCGCTGTACTCACTCTGGGACAACATTCAGCAGATGCTGCAGTGGTTTTTGGACCCATTGGGGCATGCCGAAAAACTGCTGCATTACCTGTCCCAGGATGAATTTGAAAAGCTGTTGAAGCTCGGTACCGAAAGCCTTGCAAAGGGCTTGATGGTGCTGAGCGATGAGCCGCTGTTGTTCGTCTATCTGTCGGCAATGGTCAGTTGGATGCGGATGTTGCCGCCGCCCTACATGAACGAGTTGCTGGGGGAAATCAGCGCCGAAGTATTGATCAATGTGGTGCTGTGTCTCGCTACCGCCGGGATGGGGATGGCGGTGCGCATCGGTACGAAGGTGCTGGGCAGCATCAAGTCTCAGCGTGCGCGCAGATGGTTGGAGCACATGGCTGGGCAGTTCGGGAAGTTTCGTGCGGATGATCACACGCAAGTGGCTAAGCCGATATTGCTCAGTAGCCAGGCAACGACGATCAAGACGATTCCGGATGTGCCGTTGAAGGCTGGGGATCAAGTGGTTGCCAACCCGGTGCCGGTGGTTCGGGACAAGGCCAAGCAGCGGACGGTGTTGGTTCGGCAAGAGCCTGTGGATGACGTGCCTGCTTCTGCTCGTAACCCCAACGGGGATGCGGCGGCTTTCTCGGATAAAACGGCCACTAACGGTTGCCCGGTGTCCATGGTCACCGGCGAGGAACTGCTGACGCTGACCGATGGGGCGCTGGACGGGGTTTTACCGTTTGAGTGGACGCGGTTGTACCGCACCAGTGCGGTGGAAGTGGATTGCGGGTTGGGGTTTGGCTGGAGTCACTCGCTGGCGCATCGGCTTGCTGTTTCCGGCAACTCGGTTGTTTGGACCGATCATGAGAATCGGTCGACCACCCTGCCCTTGCCTTCCGTTTCTCGCCCCGCAATCACCAATAGCCTGGCTGAAGCGGCGATTTATCTGGGTGCTGTCCCCGATGAGTTGGTGCTGGCTCAGTCGTCACGGTTCTACCACTTTCGCGACGGTGCGCTGACGGCGATCAGCGATGCGTATGACAACCGGCTGCGTATTGCCCGGGATTTTTTGGGACGCATTGAGCGGCTGGATAACGGTGTGGGGCGCTCGCTGTTTTTGCGTTATGCGTCGGGTCGGATCGTGGCGGTGGACTACCAAATTCAACGCATCGTCGATGAGGGTCCGTATGTTTGGGTGACGGAACAGACCGTTGTTTCCTACGCGTATGACGGTGCTGGGCGACTGGTTTCTGCGACCAATGCTGTCGGCGAAAGCGAGGTTTATCGGTACGACGAACAGCACGTCATTCTTGAGCGTGGTTTGGCCGGTGGGGCGAGTTTCTACTGGGAGTGGGAACAGGCAGGCAAGGCGGCGCGGTGTGTGCGGCATTGGGCCAGCTTTTCGCAGATGGACACGCGGTATGCCTGGGATGACAACGGGCAGGTCACGGTTTTTAACGCGGATGGTAGTCAGGAAATCTATGTCCATGACCAGCGGGCGCGGCTGGTGCAGCGGGTGGATCCTGATGGTGCCGAGCATTTTAAATCCTACGATGAAAAAGGCCGGCTGACGGTTGAGCAGGACCCGCTGGGAGCGGTGAAGGCGTATCAGTACGACGACGCTGCACGCTTGGTGGCGTTGTTTCCGGGAGAGGATGAGCCGACGACCTACGAGCATGACAACGGGTTCGTAAGGGTTGTGCGGCGTGGTGAAGCGGTTTGGAAGTATGAGCGCAATGATCAGGGCGATGTCATTCGCAGGACCGATCCTGACGGCAACGCTACTGACTACAGCTACAACAAATATGGGCAACTGGTTGGGGTTTGGTATCCGGATCACAGCTGTCAGACGTTGGTTTGGAATGAGCGTGGGCAGTTGCTTGAGGAGCAGTGTCCGAATGGCGGGATCAAGCGTTATCGCTATGACGATCTTGGCCGAAAAATCTCCCAAGAAGATGAGCACGGTGCGCTCACACAATTTGAGTGGAACGACGTTGGGCGGTTAGTCCAAATCGTCTTGCCGAGCGGCGACACGCGTAAATATACCTACAACCCCTACGGAAAAATCACTTCCGAACGCGATGAACTGGGGAACATCACCCGCTACGAATACGCCGACGGCCTGCACCTGATCAGCCGTCGCCTCAACGCCGATGGCAGCCAGGTCAACTACCGCTACGACAACGTGCGTTTGTTGCTGACCGAGATCGAAAACGAGGTTGGCGAAACCTATCGACTCCAGTACCACAGCAACGGCCTGATCCAGCAGGAAACCGGGTTTGACGGCCAGCGCACGGCCTACGTTTACGACCTCAACGGCAACCTTCAGGAAAAGACCGAACACGGTGATGACGGCAGTCAGTTGGTTACCCGCTACGAGCGCGACCATGCCGGTCGGCTCGTAAGAAAAACCCTGCCTGATGGAAACTCTGTCAACTATGCCTACGACCGCCAGGGCAATCTCCTCAGCGTTGACGATGGTAATTGGTTTTTAGCCTACGAATACGACGTCCAAAACCGCCTTACAGCCGAACACCAAGGCTGGGGAACCCTGCGCTACGGCTACGACGCCTGCGGCCAACTAACAAACCTGCGCCTGCCCGACAACAACCGCCTCACCTTCAACCACGACAAAGGCGGCCACCTTTCCACCGTTGAACTGAATGGCGCGGTTCTGACCTCGCACCAATTCAACGCAGACCGCGAACAACAACGTACCCAAGGCAAACTGCTCAGCACTTACCAACACGACCACCAGGGACGCCTGTTCAACCAAAGCATCGGCGATGCCGAAGGCCCGGTGTACCGCCGCCACTACGACTACGACAAATCCGGCAACCTCACCCGCCTGCTCGACACTCGCAAAGGCGAGCACCACTACCACTACGACCCACTAAGCCGCCTCACTCGCGCCGACCACTCCCAAGGCGAGCAAGAACGCTTCGGCCACGACCCCGCCGGCAACCTGCTCATGCAAAACCGCCCCGGCCCCGACATCGTGGCGGGCAACCGCCTGATGATCCAAGGCGACCACCAATACGACTACGACGCCTTCGGCAACCTCATCCGCGAACGCCGCGGTAAAGGTCATCGACTTGTCACCGAATACCGTTACGACTGTCAGCATCGGCTGATCGGTACTAAAAAACCCAACGGCCAAACTGCCAGCTACCGGTACGACCCGTTTGGCCGCCGCATCAGCAAAACCGTCGGCGACGTAACCACCGAGTTCTTCTGGAAAGGCGACACGCTCATCGCCGAACACCACGCGGAGCGACACCGCAGCTACCTCTATGAACCGGACAGCTTTCGTCCACTGGCTCTACTGGAAGGCTTCGGCCCAAAGGAAACCAAGGCTTACCACTATCAACTCGACCACCTCGGCACCCCGCAGGAACTCACCGCCGCCGACGGAGAAATCGTCTGGTCCGCGCACTACCGTGCGTACGGCGAAATCACCCGGCTCGACATAGGGAAAATCGACAACCCGCTGCGCTTTCAAGGCCAGTACTTTGACCAAGAAAGCGGACTGCACTACAACCGCCATCGCTACTACCATCCGGATATTGGTCGGTACCTGACGCCGGACCCGGTGAAGCTGACGGGAGGGATCAATGCGTACCAGTACGTGCCAAACCCGACAGGATGGGTTGATCCATTAGGATTAAGCTCATGTCCTGGCAGAGATGGTTGCAAGCCAAAAACTGAAGCTGCTCTTACCACGGAAACAACATCCGTGGACAAGGGAGAACCTAGGCCACCTAAGGGTGCTAGCACCGAATACCTATATCGCGGAGACCACAAAAATCCAGATCATGTCTTTCAACATGGATTCAAAAGCAAGGGAAATAGCAATGACTTATACTTGCACGCACTCGACAGCAACAACCCTCCGAGCAACTTCATAAGTACCTCGCCATCTAAGATTACCGCGATCGATTTCGCGACTAGATATGGAACACGAAAAGGATTTCTTTACGCATTGAAAAAAATCCCTGGTCGAGACATAAACAAAGAGCTTGGAAAATTAGCACCTTTTGACAACGAGGCAGAAATTGCCATACAAAGTAAAATTGACACAGAAAATATATTGGGCGTAACCCCTATGAGGCGAGACGGGGGCTACGTGGGCTATTCAATTCCGAACCCGAACAGGAAAGTAAAATGAAAACAAAAAAAGTCAAAGCAATAATAAATAACGTAGAACAATACGTCACGTTTCAATATGACTCTTCACGTACAAAACTTAAATTCTCCGAGGCAGATAATTTCGAAAAAACATATACCGCAGACGACATGTATCTTTGCCTGGCCAAAATCAGAATTGATTTTCCTCATATAAAATTCCTTTGCAAAGGCGCCAAAATAAATGTGAGGCCTTCAAGTATGGCCTCACAAATGAGCGGAGGAATGGTTGCATATGAGTTAACACTTGGAAAACGCACAACACGCGAAGACTTGGTTCATATATTTGAACATGAGGAGTACAACCTGACAAACGACCCACGGGAACAACAAAAATTTTATGAAGAATGGATAGTGTCTATAGGTGCCCACCGACCTGAGCCCTTAGGCTCGAGCGACGACACTGACTGATTGTGAGCGGGTGATTTTGGGCTGCTTCGCAGCCCAGCGCAGGGCAAGCCTGCTCACTACAGATCGTGTTCACACACCAATAGGCGGGGTTACCAGCCTTCTTTAAGCATCCGCAATTCCAGATGCTGCAACAGCATGATGGTCTTGCCATCGGCAATCTCGCCGTTTTGCACCTTTGCCAAAGCCTCTTCAAAGCCCAGCTCCAGCACTTCGATATCTTCGCCCTCTTCTTCCAAGCCACCGCCAGTCCCAACCCGGTCACCCGGTTGGTATTCACCCATGAAAAAGTGAATCCGCTCCGTCACCGACCCGGGGCTCATGAAGGCCGCATAGATCTTCTCCACGTGCCCCACGCGGTAGCCGGTTTCTTCTTCCGCTTCCAGGCGGATCCGCTCTTCGGGGCTGGCATTGTCGAGCAAGCCGGCCGCCGCTTCGATCAGGTAGCCGTGGTAATCGTTGACGAACGTGGGCATGCGAAACTGGCGAATCAGCAGCACCGTGCGCTGCTCGCGGTTGTACAGCAGGATGGTCGCGCCGTTGCCGCGGTCGTACACCTCGCGGGTTTGGGCTTGCCAACTGCCGTCGCGGCGGCGCAGGTCGAAGCTGTACTTTTTCAGCAGGTACCAGTTTTCCGAAAGCGTCTCTTCGGCGGTGATGCGAACGGTGCTGTTGTCCATGGTGGGGTCTTTACTCAAGGGAGTGATCGTTTTCACGCTTGTTTGATACGCGGCCAGGCGGCGGCGACGGCTTCAGCACTGTCCGCTTTGATGCGGGCCAGGTTGCGCGGGTATTCCACACCAGGATTTTCCGTAAACCGCGTGGCCGTGAATTGCCCATTGCTGGCCCGCACGATGTAACCCGTGTCTTCGCACTGCGTCGAGGCGAGAAACAGCACGCCCGGCGTCACCCACTCCGGCTTGAGTTCATCCGGCTCGTCAGTCACACCCCACATGCGGGTCTTGGCCACCGGCGAGATCGCATTGACTTTGATCCCCGCATCCAAGCCTTCATGACTCAACGCGTTCATGATCCCTAATTGCGCCATCTTGCCGGCGCTGTAGGCCACCAGGCCGGTTTGCTCGTACTGCGCGTACATGGCGCGGTCGGAGGTGGTGAGGATGATGCGCGGCGCCGATGAGTGCAGCAGGTGCGGCCAGGCGTGCTTGCACAGCCACAGCGGCGCGTAGAGGTTGATCGCCATGGCACGCTCAAGGAACGCGGCGTCGAGGTCTGCGATGTTCTGGTAACCCACCCAGCCGGCGTTGTGGATCAGGATATCGAGTTGGCCGAATGCCTCGAGGGTATACGCAATCAGTTGCTCGCAGCCCTCGTTCGTGGACAGGTCACCCCCGTGGCCGATCACCGTCAGCCCTTCGGCCTGCAAGGCCTCGGCCGCTGCCAGAACCACCGACGCATCGCTGCCTGCACCGGCAGTGTCGGCGCCGATATCACTGATCACCACGCGCGCACCGCCCAGGGCCAGTGCCCGTGCATAGCTGAGTCCCAGCCCGCGTGCACCGCCGGTGACGATAGCGGTTTTGCCTGTGAAATCCATGTGCTTGCTCTCCTGTTCGGCTGCCCACCCTAACAACCCGTGCACCGTTTGTTCAATGCTGTAACACTTTGCAAGCAATCCCGGTGGACGGCTGTCGAATTAATTCCTGCCTCTGCAAGCCATCTGGTAAAACCCCTGCTTCACCTTTTTCCAGGAACCTTCATGTCTTCACGTTTTCTGTCGCGCCTGAGCCTGCGCTGGTTTCCCCTGCTGTGCATGGCACTGTTGATCGTCGGCCTGCCGGTGGGTTGCGCGATGCTGCAACACAAGGAGCGCGAGCTGGTATTTCGCATCGAACCGGGCACCGCCAGTTGGTACAGCGGCTTGCCCAAGGCCGTGCAGGAATTCGAACTCAAGCCCGCCAGTCTCAAATCGGGGCAGAACATTCATGGCTGGTGGTACCCGGCGGACAACAAGGACGCACCTGCGATTCTCTACCTGCACGGCGTACGCTGGAACCTCACAGGGCAGCTGTTTCGCATCGAGCAATTGCATGCGCTGGGCTACTCGGTGCTGGCCATCGACTATCGTGGTTTCGGCCAAAGCCGCGGCGAGCTGCCGTCGGAAACCACGGTGTACGAAGACGCGCGTATCGCCTGGGAGCGTTTCCAGGTGCTGCAACCCGATCCGCAAAAACGCCTGATCTACGGGCACTCGCTCGGTGGCGCGGTGGCCATCGACCTGGCTGCAGAACTGGGTAAACAGATGCCGTTGCCCGTACGCGGGCTGGTGATCGAATCCACCTTTACCTCGCTGGCGGATGTGGCCACCGCCGTAGCGAACACCTCTCTACCGGTGCGCTGGCTGCTGTCGCAGAAATTCGATTCCATTGACAAGATTGCCGACATCCATATGCCACTGCTGGTGGTGCATGGCCTCGACGACCGCTACGTACCGCCGCGCTTCAGCCAACAGTTATTTGAAGCCGCCCGGGAACCCAAACGGCTGTTACTGGTGCCCGGCGCCAGCCATAACAACAGCATGAGCCTCGCCGGTCGCAGCTATGGCCAGGCATTGGAAAAACTGATGCAAGCGAAGATGCCGGCCCAGGTGGTTACGCACTCCACAGGTCGCAGCGGCGACTCATAAAAACGCTTTTCGGCACTGGGTTCGCGCTTGCCTGTCAAGCGCAAACCCAGCCCATGCTGGGCCAAATCAGAAGTTGATCAAATATTGATCTCGGCTTAAATCGCCAACCCTGCCGGGGCTTCGCAAAGTTATCCACAGAGATACCCACGGTTTTCGTGGACAACTCTTTTTATATTTTTACGTTTTTTTTGCTCAATAAACGCTTTCAGGAAATGTACCCGGCAATAAAATCTCGCGATTCACATCGCGTATATCGTTATACCCACACAACGCCATCGACACGTCCAACTCACGGGCGATGATCTGAAGCGCCTTGGTCACACCCGCTTCGCCCATCGCACCCAAGCCATACAAATGCGCTCGACCGATCATGGTGCCTTTGGCGCCCAACGCCATCGCCTTGAGCACATCCTGACCGGAACGAATGCCACCATCGAGCCACACTTCAATGCGCTCACCCACTGCCTCCACAATCGCCGGCAACTGGCTGATGCTCGACGGTGCTCCATCCAGCTGACGGCCGCCGTGGTTGCTCACCACCAGTGCATCGGCGCCGGAGTTCGCCGCCAGGCGCGCGTCTTCCACATCGAGGATGCCCTTGATGATCAACTTGCCACCCCAGCATTGCTTGATCCACGCCACGTCGTCCCAGCTCAGGCGGGGGTCGAATTGCTGGGCCGTCCAGGAAGAGAGCGAACTCATGTCGGCGACACCTTTGACATGCCCGACAATGTTGCCAAAGCCACGCCGCTGGGTGCCGAGCATGCCCATCACCCAACGCGGCTTGGTGGCCATGTTGAGGATATTCGGCAGGGTCAGTTTGGGCGGCGCCGACAGGCCGTTGATCAGGTCTTTGTGGCGTTGCCCGAGGATCTGCAGGTCGAGGGTCAGCACCAATGCGTCCACACCGGCAGCTTTGGCACGTTCGATCAATTGTTCGACAAAGGCGCGGTCGCGCATCACATACAGTTGGAACCAGAACGGCTGGCCAACCTGTTCGGCGATGTCTTCCAGAGAGCAGATGCTCATGGTCGACAAGGTGTAGCGCAGGCCGAACGCGGCGGCGGCACGGGCAGTCAGGATCTCGCCATCGGCATGCTGCATACCGGCCAATCCGGTCGGTGCCAACGCCACCGGCATGGCCACGTCCTGGCCGATCATTGTGGCGCGGATTGAGCGCTCATCGATATTGCGCGCCACGCGCTGGCGGAATTTTATGCGGGCAAAATCGCTTTCGTTGGCGCGGTAGGTGCTCTCAGTCCAGGAGCCGGAATCGGCGTAGTCGTAGAACATGCGTGGGACACGTTTTTGCGCCAGCTTGCGTAAGTCTTCGATGGTGGTAATCAACGACATCTAGGTCACCTCTCCCTGAACTGAATGCTGAGAGTAACCGCCCATCGGCCGTGCAACCAGCCATTGCGTTTATATCGGGGCGCGTCTAATCTCGCAGAAAACCGCATAAAGACGCAAAAAAATGCATAACACTCATCACGCCATCGACCTGCCTTCTTTGCGCAAACAAAAGATCCTGTTGCTGCTGGAACGCGACGGCAAAGTTACCGCGTCGGAATTGGTCGAACACTTCGCCGTGTCCCAGGACACCATTCGCCGTGACCTCGGCGAGCTCGCTGCCGCCGGCCTGTTGCAACGTGTGCACGGCGGCGCCCTGCCCCGACCGAAGGACACCGGCAAAGACTTCTTCACCCGTGTCGGCGAGACCAACGAGGCCAAGCGCCGCCTCGCACGACTGGCCGCTGAACGCGTGGAAGAGGGCCAGATCGTGCTGTTCGATTCCGGCTCCACCACGTTGCAGATCGCCCAGTCATTGCCCCGTTCAATGCGCCTGACCGTGGTCACACCGTCGCCCATGATCGCGATCGCCTTGGCCGACCATCCCGATGTGAAGGTGATACTGACGGGTGGCCAACTCAACCCGGCGACCCTTTCCACCAGCGGCCAAGAGACCGTGCGCATGATCCAGAGCATCAAGGCCGACCTGCTGTTTACCGGTGTCTGCGCGCTGCACCCGCAAGTCGGTATCAGCTCGCTGCATTTTGATGAAGTGGCGGTCAAACAAGCCCTGCTCGACAGCGCCTCCCACGTGGTGGCGGTGACCATGGCCGACAAACTCGGCGCGGTGGAACCCTTTGTGGTGGCGCCGTGCAGCCGCATTCACACATTGATTACCGAGTGGCACGTGCCGAGTGTGGAGGCGTATGAGCAATTAGGGTTGGAGGTGCTGCGGGTAGAGGTTGAGTGAGCAAAACAGTAGTGTGTCGGCCCTGGACTGACGGCACCCTTCACCAGCGCAACACCTTGGCTGCATCGCGCATGAAAATCTCGATGGTTTTAGGCCCCACGCCTTCGAATTCGCCCAGGCGTTTTTCAAAGGCTTCACGGTCTTCGCTGGCACTGCGCATCCGCGTGATCCGACCGGCGTACTCAGCGTTCAATTTGGCACTCAGATCCAACAGGCGCTGCGCGGTGGTTTCGTCATAGCGCACGTAATGGGCACGCCCCAGCATCGTGACCAATTCCCGCGAGGTGCAATGCTGCAACTTGCGCGCAGTGTCGCGCCCCTCCTCCTCGACGATCACCTTGTACGCCTGCGCGGCAATCGGTGCCTGGATGCGCTTGCCCATCAGAAAACTGGCCACAAACCACTTGAACAGGCTGGCGTCATCGTCGGGCTTGAGTTCAATGCCCAACTCCGAGGCGCTGATAGCACGGGCCATGCTCAGTGGCCCAGCTTGCGCTCGGCCTTGGCGGCCTGTTCGTTGATCGCATCCGTCTGGCGTTCGATGTCTTTGATCGAGGTGGGCGTGAGGACTTTATCGACGGTTTCGGTCTTCGGGTTCGGGCGTTCCAGGGTCTGGCCCTTGGCGGGTTTTTCCGTGCCTTTCTGAGCCTCTTCAGAACTGATCGGCGCAGGGGTTTTGTCGGTGGTCATGGTCTATCTCCAAGTCATTGAAGGCCCACGAAAAAAACGCGGGCAGGTGTTCAGCAGAACTCAGTGAATTTGGATAGTTCAAGGAAATTGCGCGCGCCAACCGTCCAAGAAATAAGCGCAAATTAATTTAAACCTTTGCCTCTTGAGCCCAATCAACTCTCCCATATCCCCTCTTTCGTTCACCCATCAGGAGACACTCGATCATGAGTTCACACCTCAACGGCAAAAAGATTCTGGTCATCACGTCCAACACCGGCATCGAGCGCGACGAACTGCTCAAACCGTTGGAAGCATTGCGTGGCTATGGCGCGACGGTGACACACGGCTCCAGCGATGGCGGCACCACTCAAACCTTCGTCGGCGACACCGAGAAGGACCAGACCGTAGAGTCCGACGCCAAACTGTCCGAGCTCTCGGGTGCGGATTTCGATGCGTTGGTGATCCCCGGCGGCACCGTCAACGCCGACACTCTGCGTCAAGATACGACCGCGTTGAAGCTGATCAATGAGTTCGTCAAAGCGGGTAAAACCGTGGCGGCGATCTGTCACGGCCCGTGGGCGCTGATTGACGCCGGCGTGATCAAGGGCAAAACCCTCACTTCCTACAAAAGCGTCCGCATTGACCTGGAAAACGCTGGCGCTGCCGGGTGGGTCGATGCCGAGGTGAAGGAATGTCAGGCCAACGGTTGGACGTTGATTACGTCGCGCACGCCGGATGACCTGCCGGCCTTCAACCAGGCGATTGCCAAGGCCGTCGCCGGTTCATAACGCCGCTGAACGAAAACAGACGCCTCGATCGCGTAATGCCAGTCCGTTAAAACGTAGAAAGGGTAAAAAATAACCTGTGGCGAGGGAGCTTGCTCCCTCGCCACAGGTACAGTGTTTGCCCTTAATTGACTGGTATTAGCCTCGATGGCGCCTGTTTTTTTTCACTTATGGATTAACTCTTACGCTGCTCCGGCATCTCGCGTTTAGGCCCGAACATCGCCCAGGCGATCAGGCCAAGCAGCGGCACAAAGATCAGAATCACCAGCCACAGCCCCTTAGTCTCCCAGCCCCCGGTGCTGCGCAGGACGACATTGATTGCCCACAATTCCAACAGCAGCAGAATCACCGCCAAGCCGATCCAGATATATTGAATTTCCATGCTTCACCTCCTAGGTCGTATGCGTTAGGTCAAGCATCGGCGCCGAGGGTTCATTAAAATTTTCCGACGTGGTGGAATGCAACGCGTCTTGGGGCCCACCATGCAACCTGCACGACAGGCACTGTTGCTCATCATCGGTAGCCCATTGAATTACAACACGATTTCAAAAAGCTCAAGTTGGTACAGCTGATGCACTACTCCACTGGACGAGGCGTGCATGTCGACGCGCCCTGAGTTTTCCCGTGAGGTGTCACCCATGAATGCCATTGACCTGCTCAAAGCCGACCACGAACGCGTGAAGGCCCTGTTGACTCAACTGAGTGAGTCCACCGAGCGCGGGGTTAAAAAGCGCACTGAGCTGCTGGCCAAGCTCGAAGCGGAAATCAGCCTGCACACTAAGCTGGAAGAAGAAATCCTCTACCCGGCCTTCCGGAAGGCGGGCGGCAAGGAACAAGACATCATGTACCACGAGGCCAAGGAAGAGCACCGCACCGTCGACGCCCTGGTGCTGCCGGACCTGAAACAGACCGAGCCCTCGACAACCGAGTTTTCCGGCCGCGTCAAAGTGGTCAAGGAGCTGCTCGAGCACCATATTGAAGAAGAGGAAACCGACATGTTCCCGCAGGCTAAAAAACTGCTGGGCAAGGCGTTGCTTGAAGAGTTGGGCGCTGAGATGGAAGCCATGAAAGCAGCGCATAAAAAGTCGCAGTCGACCAAGCCAATGGCGGCTTGATCGCGGCATGACCAGAGCCTGGAGGTTTTCCAGGCTTTTGATCCATCACGATAGGGGATTGCGTCATGAAGACCACATCGTCCCAACGGATTTTGCTTATCGTCGGCCTGTCAGCCTTGCTCACCGGCCCTGCCCTCGCCGCCTTCGGCGATAACCCCGAGACTGCCGCCAACGCCTTGAGCGGTGACAGCGCCGCCGGTTCCGCCCTGCCGCCGGGGACCTACCCCAGCAGCCCCTCCGACAGCGCCAAAAAAACCAAAGCGCCCGACAAGCAGCCGGCCAAAACCGCTCAGCCTGTCGACCGCCAAAAAGCCCCCCAGGAAAAACCCCGTTCAGGCAGCTGATGCTCTAAAGGGAGCCCCCCCACCCGTGGCGAGGGAGCTTGCTGCCTCACCACGGCATTACGTGCTGCTGAGCATCTGGGCCACTGATGAGGCCTGCTAGGGCGCTTCGAACAACCGGCACAATCTATCCACCTGGGTACGCCCGGCTGGCAGGACACACAGGAACTGTGCCGACAATTCAATCAGGCCATCACGGTTCCACTCTTCCAGCAGCGGCCAGATCGATGAGAAGTAGCGTGCGAAGATCACGCCGTATCGCCGCTCGATGCCCTGGATGTCCAGTTCCAGGTCACAGGCCAGGCGTTCCACTACGCAGTCGCGCAGTGCATCGCCCGCGTCGCGTTGCCAGCCCTGGCAGGTGGCGAGTTGGCCGTTCTCCAACGCCTGTGCGTAGACATGTTCGTCCGTGGCGTTCTGCGCGCACAGCGTGTCGATCTGGCTGATGGCGCCCAGGCCCAGCCCGATATGGTCGCAGTAACCGTGCAGGGTAAAACCTTCGCAGGTGCGACTCAGCCGACCGCGCTCCTGGGCCTGGGTGAGGTCATCGTCGCCACGGGCAAACTGGCCCAGGCCGATGTAGTGGTAACCCGCTGCGTCCAGGTGTTCGTAGCACAGCTGGCGCATGGCGGTTTTATCCGCCGCGTTGCACAGCGCCGAGGGCGATTGCGCCAGGTAACGGCTTGGCGGCCGGGCGTAGTCGAACACCTGCAGGCGGTCCGGTTCCAGGGCGATCAGGCTGGCCAGTTTCAGCTCGAAACTGGCCAAGGTCTGCCAGGCGCTCCCATAGCCCAGGTCGACACTGACCGAGCGAAAGTCAAAGGTGCGCGCCGCATCGATCAACGATTGGATCGGCGCCGGGTCGCGGTAGTACGCCTGGGAATAGGCATCCTCGGCACGCGCATCGGGCACACCAATGCACATGCGGTTGAACCCAAGGTCGCGCAGCAGGCCGACGCCGGCCCAATCGGTGTGGCGAGGGTCGAGGTCGATGCCGTAGTCGCCGCGGTCATGCTCATGGAAGTGCAAACGTTCAAGCAGAGGGGTCATGAGCGCTTGCACATCGCCAATCGGCGCTGCCCCGCGCCACTGGAGGTAGTCCACCGGCTGGCGGCTGCCGAGGTGGCAGCCGATCAAATGAATCTCCTGGGCCAGGCTGCGCCGGTAAGCATCGCTGGGGGTGCTGGCCGGCCAGTGCAGGGTCAAGGCCAGCGGGCGTTGCCGTTGGCGACTGCTGCGCAATGCACGCAATACGTCGAGGGAGCCGATGCCCGCGTGAAACCTGCGGACATCGGCCTGCTCATTCGGGTCCAGTACACCTTGATCGTGGCGCGCACGTACGAGAGGAATGACGGTGTGCATGACGGGCTCCGGGGCCGGCGACGGTCCGTCATTGTCCGGTGCGACGCCACGGCGCACCTTGATATGCATCAAGGGCTTTACCCGCTGAGGTAAAACATGCTTTTGGCCAACAGCACAATCGCGACCATGTGGGCGAACAGGCTCAAGTGCAGCAGCACACTGGCGGCGAGGATCAGTACTTCGAAAAACACCGTGCCGATAAAGATCAGCGCCGCGAACAGGTGAGCCAGCAAAAACAGCAGGTAAAGCATGATGGCCTCGCAGAAGGGCCCGCCGTGGGGAGCCCACTAATGCAGGCCCGCACGCCGAGCGACCTTGATGTCGATCAAGCGCCTCTCATGGCACGCGCAACCAACCACTGAATTCGCCTCGGTCTGTCAACGGGCACCAGGCGAAATCCCATAACGGCGCCGGCAGCACCTGATGTTCGGTGTCCTTGAACGGGGCGCCTTTCCAATCGAATACGCGCATGCCCTGCCAGGCCAGCACCACGCCATGGGCCTCACTCTGATCGGCATTGACCCATCCGGCAGCCGCAGCGGCCATGAATGCCTCGATCGGTTCATCGTCGATCTGCGCACGGTACGGCGAGCCCAGCAGCCAGCGACAGACGTTCAGGTGATAGGTCCAATCCAACGGCGGACGGTTGCGATACGCCCAAGTCATGAAACTGCGGAACAGGTTCAGGCCCTCGGGCGGGTCGAGTTTTAGCAGCGCCGGGCAGAGGTCGAACAGGCTGTGCCAATACGGCAGCAGGCGTGCATCCAGATGCACGAAGCTACGCGAGTTGCTGGGGTAGTCCGGCGGCGTGGGTTCCGCGCGCAGACGACGGGACGCCTTGCTGACCAGGCGGCAGGCGCCTGCAGGCAATAAGGGGTGCATGAAATGTACTCACAGTCGTGACGATAGAACGCCTCCTGGTCTCAGGAGGCCCAAGGCACACGTCAGAATGCGGGGGATGCGCGGGGGTTGGCCGAGGGCCAGAGGTATCGCGGCGGCGCCTTGTTACGCCGTTCATGGGCCGGGCGCGGGGTTTGCCCCAGGCCCAGCAGCCAGGCGAGGCCGATCAGGAACACCAGCGCAACGGTCACGGCGTTGCATACCGGGCAGGCAAAGTAGTTCGAGATGTTGCTGGAAGCCGGGCTGCCCAACCCTTTGTCGGAAAGTGGCGCCTGCTTGCCGTCCACCGAACAGAACGCCCCGCCGATGCCATTGAGTGCCTGCCCCGTCATCTGCCCATGCCCCAAACCGCAGGCGAACAGGTTCATCAGCACGCAGAAGTACAGGGCCCAGGCGATCAGCGAACGGTCGGGGTGGCTCAATTTCATGGCGGCGACTCTACCACCAGCGCCGCAAAAGGATGAAGCGCGGCATGCCCCTGTGGCAGAACGTCGCAGATTACGTGCGCTTCCCAGGGTTGGTAGACTGGGCGCCCTCAAAGCCTGATGTGTCGATCCAGAGCAATGCAGGCGTTTCACAGGATGCACCGTTGATGAGTACGTTATTCACCCGCCGCAAAGTGCTGACCGGTATGGGCCTGTTGGGCCTGGGCGGCCTGCTGGGCGGCTGTGACTACAGCCCCAAGCTGAATTTCAAGTACGGCAAGGACTTGAGCGACAAGATCATGGGCCGCACCTTCAAGCTCAAGAACACCGCCGGCGAAACCGTCACCCTGAGCTCGTTCCGAGGCCTGATGCCGGTGGTGTTCTTCGGTTTCACCCAGTGCCCGGCCGTGTGCCCGACCACCCTGGCGCGCGCCGCCCAGGCCAAGAAGCTGATGGGCCGCGACGGTGAAATCATGCAAGTGGTGTTTATCACCCTGGACCCGGAGCGCGACACGCCAGAGATCCTCGACAGGTACGTCAAGGCCTTCGACCCCAGCTTCGAAGCGCTGTACGGCACCCCGGAAGAAATCGCCGTCGCCGCCAAGGAGTTCGGGATCTTTTATGAAAAGATCCCCGCCGGCGACACCTACACCCTGTCCCACACAGCCACCAGTTTCGTGTTCGATACGCGTGGCAACCTGCGCCTGGGCCTGCAGGCATCCCTTACCGCTAAAGAGTGCGCAGAAGACCTGCTCACCGTCATGGAGGTCTGCTAATGACTGCCGTTCAACACCTCAAACGCACCCTTATCGGCATGACCCTGCTGGGCCTTGCGGCGCACGCCAGCGCCCAGGTGCAAGTGACCGACGCGTGGGTGCGCGCCAGCGTGCCGGGCCAACCGTCCAGCGGTGCGTTCATGACCGTCACCGCCGACACCGACAGCCAGTTGCTGAGCGTGACCTCGCCGGTGGCCAAGGACGTGCAGATCCATGAAATGAGCATGAAGGACGACGTGATGCGCATGGGCCCGGTGGACTCGGTGGCCCTGCCTGCGGGCAAAGCGGTGACCCTCGACCCCAACGGTTACCACGTGATGCTGATGGGCCTGACGGGCCAGATCAAGGAAGGCGACCAGGTGCCGCTGACCCTGACCGTGCAAAACGCCAAGGGTGAGAAACAGGCGATTGAAGTGAACGCGCCGGCGCGTGGCCTGGATGGGATGGACCACAGCAAGATGCACTGATGCACTGCTCGCCACACTGCTCGCCACCTCAATCGACAATAAACAGCTTCGCCCCAACGCTCGTCGATGAACGATGGCCTTCCATGTCATCGCCCACCTGGTAACTCATTCCGGCCGTCAGGATGAACTGGCGGCCATCTTCCAGTTCCGTGTGCAATTGGCCTTCCAGGCACAACAGCACATGCCCTCGCCAGCACCAATGATCCGCCAGGTAGCCGGGGGTGTATTCGACCATGCGCACGCGGGTAGTGCCGAAGTGGCAGGTGCGCCACAGCGCGTTGCCGGTGACACCTGGGTGAATCACAGGTTCGACCGTGGACCAGTCGGTGGTGCCAAAGGGGACGGCAGTCAGATCCATGTCGGGCTCGGTGGTTGTTTAACGGGGCTTGAGGCTAGCCACTTGGAGCCGCGGGCGATAGACACAGATCAAGCGCTTTTGTGGGATACAGGTATCCTGCCTGCACTGCTGTTCAGTGGTTTTGTCATTGCAATACACGCCAACGCCAACCCCGATGGCGAGTGATAAATCGCCTGCTCATCCCCCACATACCCGCACGCCCGATAGAAACCCGCTGCGTTCAAGGTCGCATCCAGCACCACCTCTTCAATAGCCAGTTCCCGCGCAACATTCTCAAGATGATCCAGCATCGCCTTGCCATATCCGCAGCCGGTAAACCCAGGCAATACAAACAGTGCGCCCACTTCGTGGTTGTCCAGGTCAAGCATTCCGGTGACTACCGGCTGTCCCTGCACCCAGCCCAGGTAAAACAGTTTATCCATCAGGGTGCTGTAGCCGTCTTCGGCTTTACCCCGCGTCCACATCATCATTTGCTCGTGCGTATAGGCGCCAATGCATTGGCTGCGGATGGCCCGCAAGCGGATGTCGAACGCTATTTGGGCATCCTGCGAGGTGGCCCGTTTGATCTCCAGCATGTCAATTTCCTTCCATGAAATCATCGTGCCATTAACGCATGCCCTAGGCGTTTTCGTCACCGGGGCGGGTGAAGGAATAGCGGTCGATATCGGTGCGCAGGCTCCAACCCTGACCTTGCCAATAGCGGGCGGCGTGGGTGTTGGTCTTGAACACGTCGAGGTGGCATTTGTGGATGCCCAACAGCTCCAGTGCGTCGAGGCAGCGTTGCGTTAGCGCCTGCGCAATACCCTGGCGACGATAGTCTGGCAGTACCAGCAAATGCTGCAGGTAACCACGACGCCCGTCGTGGCCGCACATTACGCAAGCGATTAACCGGCCTTCGGCTTCGGCGACAAAACTCAAGCCAGGGTTGCGCGCAAGATAACGCTCGGTGGCGTCACGGGAGTCGGCGTCGCGCAGAGAGATACCGGGGGTATGTTGCATGAGGTGGAGAACGGCGTCGTAGTCGGTCGGGGTCATGATGCGAATGCTGGGCATGGCGTGAAACCTTGTCGGAGCGGGATTGACCTAATGCGAGTCAGTCAAGGGCGAACACTTTACCTGTGGCGAGGGAGCTTGGTCCCGTTAGGCCGCGAAGCGGCCCCAAAAATGGGACTGCTGAGCAGTCCAACGGGACGGTGCGACGATTCGACAGCGCCCACCGAAGATAGCGTTTCAGTGCCAGGCAAGTGATGTTTCTTTATGATGTGGCCTTCGCTTAATGCCTCAGGAAATACCATGCCCGCCCTCAGCTTCCGCAACGCCCTCCCCGCCGACGCCGCCCGTTGCTTTGAAATCGAGATCAGTGCCTACGAAGGCGACGAAGCCGCGACCCTGGAAAAGATCGCCACGCGGATTGCGCAATACCCGCAAGGTTTTTTGATCCTGGAGGCCGACGGTGAGGTGGTGGGTTTCATCAACTGCGGCTGTGCCCATGACGTGGTGATGTCGGACGAGGCGTTCAAGGAGTTGGTGGGCCATTCGGCCGAGGCGCCGAATGTGGTGATCATGTCGGTGGTGGTCGATCCGGCGCATCAGGGCAAAGGGTATTCCAAGGTATTGATGACTGAGTTTGTGGCCCGCATGCGGGCGCTGGGCAAGCAGACGATTCACTTGATGTGCAAGGAACAGCATGTGTCCCTGTACGAGCGCATGGGCTATCAATACACACGACCTTCGCCTTCCGATCATGGCGGGATGGCGTGGCATGAAATGGTGATGGCGCTTTAGACGGTCACCGTTGTGGCCTGATTTATGTGTCTAGACATCTAACGGTGGGCATCCGGTTCAACCGGCTGCTGTCTGCCGATAAGCAAAAAACGGATCGGCGTCGCCTTTTCTGACGCAAAACCTGAAACATCGCGAGCGAACACAGACCTCGCCTGACAGCCAGGCAGCTGATGTTATGAATGTGCTCAATGCCGGTTTTAACCCGTTACATCCACCCCAAAACACCTCGTTGAATGCCTCTGAAGGCCTCGGTAGCCTGCGAAGCACTCCGCCGAACCAGCGTCTGGCGGGCCTTCAATTGCCTATCAAAGAGGTGCAGTCATGTCTTCAATCAACGGTTTCTCGCCCTACGCTCCGATGCCCCCGGCCTTCAACACAGACCGGATCGATAACGACCATCCACGGCACAACCCTCTCGACCAGACGGCCGGGGAGGATGCAGAAGTATTCGATCCGAACACGCAAACCTGGCAACCCACCCAGGCCTCTGGCAACGGCCGGCCTATGCCGCTTGGCGATCCTTACCGCGAGGCGATAGATTTCGAGATCAGGGCCGATGATATGGGAGGATGGCAGCGCGCTTAAGGCAACCGGCGATGGGGGGGCGGTACTTATCCGCCCCCTTCTGCCCAAAAGGTATCCATCGAGAAGCCCTATGATGACGCCACACCGGATAGAAATCAGCGACCAACCCAACACCGAAGCCGAGCACCTCCTCGGCAGCAGCCTCGCGGCCTTCAACGAGGCCATCACCGGTTTCAACGATCGCCAGCCGCTGACGGTGCTGATCAAAGACCCCATCACGGCACAGATCGTCGGCGGCATCACCGGTAAAACCACGCTGGGCATGGCCTTCCTCGACCTCTTCCACCTGCCCGAACACCTGCGTGGTTCGGGCTTGGGCAGCGAGTTGCTGCAAGCCTTCGAAAACGAAGCCCGCCGCCGTGGCTGTCGCCATGCGGTGCTCTATACCCTCAGCTTCCAGGCCCCGGGGTTTTACGAGAAACATGGCTGGGTAAAATTCGGTGAAGTGCCCTGCGAACCGGCGGGCAGCAGCCGGGTGTTTTTGTCTAAACCGCTGTGACAGTCGACGAGGGATGCAGCGGTCCGTCGTGTCGACAGGCTCAAACGGGACACGCCGCGGTTTTAGCCTGAATGCGCACAGGCAGACCCCGACGATTGCAAACCAATATCATTTGCGCACGGCGCAACGCTTTGCTTTAATCGCGACCAATTCTTATTTGCGCGCTTTTTTGAGCTGGACGGGCAGTGTGTCGACCTCTTTTACCCACCTCTACGGCACCCACCACCGTTGGCTGCTCGGCCTGCTGCGCCGGCGCTTGAACGACCGTTGGGATGCCGCCGACCTGGCCCATGACACGTTTATCCGGATTCTCAGCCGCCCCCCGGCCGAGACCGACCCCGTCCGCCAACGCTCGTACCTGGCCACCATCGCACGCGGGTTGTGCATCGACCATTGGCGCCGTCGCCAGCTCGAACGCGCCTGGCTGCAAACCCTGGCCGAGCGGCCGGAAGCGCTGCACCCGTCGCCGGAGCAACGGGCAATCATCGTCGAGACGCTGGTGGAGGTGGACGCCATGCTCGCGCGTCTGCCGAAGAAGGTCAGCGAAGCCTTCCTGCTCGCCCAGTTGCATGGTCTGCCCTACAAGCAAATCGCCGAGCAGTTGGGTGTGGGCGAGCGCATGGTCAAGAAGTACATGGCCCAGGCCCTGTTGCACTGCGCGATCCTGGAAGCCGAACTCGACGGGATGCTGGTGCAATGAACACGCCGGGCAAGCTCAGCCACGCCAGCCTGGAGCAGGCCGCGCAATGGTATGTGCGCCTGCAGGATCAAGGCGGTGCGCTGGAGCAGTTGCGTTGGCAGGCCTGGGTCGCGCAAAACCCCGAACACCTGGAGGCCTGGCAGTATGTACAGCGGGTGAGCCAACGGTTTGCCCCGCTGCAGGAACAAGCCCATGGCGCCAGCCGCGCCTTGCGCAGTTCGCGGCGCCAGACGCTCAAGACCCTGCTGGTGCTGTGCGCCGGTTCGACGCTGGCCTGGGGCGCCTGGCGCAACACCGCCCTGCCCCGGCGGGTGGGCGGCTGGAGCGCGGATTACGCGACCACGAGCGGCGAGACCCGCGATACGCTGCTGGCCGACGGCAGCCATGTGTGGCTGAACGCGTTGAGCGCGCTGGATGTGCGTTTTGATGTGGCACAACGCTTGCTGCACCTGCGCTTTGGCGAGGTGTTGATCGACACGGCCAAGGACGCCAACCGGCCGTTCCTGGTCGAGACCGAGCACGGCCGCATGCAAGCGCTGGGCACCCGTTTCAGCGTGCTGCAAGGCAACGATCACACCCAGCTGAACGTCTTCGAAGGCCGGGTGCAGGTCACCACCCAAGACCAGCACGTGCGCATCCTCGAAGCGGGCCAGCAAGTATCATTCACTCGCGACGGCTTCACGCCCACCGCATCGGCCTCCCCGGCGCGCGAGGCCTGGAGCCGTGGCGTGCTGTTGGCGGATAACCTGCCGCTGGGGCAGTTGATCGCCGAACTCAACCGTTATCGCCCCGGCCACCTGGGCTGTGACCCGGCAGTGGCCCATCTGCCCGTGATGGGCTCATTCCCGCTGATGGACAGCGACCACGCATTGCATCTGCTGCAAGCCGCCTTGCCGGTGAGGGTCGACCGGCTGATGCCGTGGTGGGCTACGGTCAGGCCAAAGTAAAAAACTTTCAATCACCAGTTCCCTTTCCTACAACTCGTTCGGTTAACCCTGCAGACGCTTCAATTCGCCGATCGATTTGATCCAAAGGGAAACATCCATGTCGCAACCTGCTCGCTTCGCGCTGCGCCCATTGGCGCTGGCCACCTCGCTGTTCTGCTTCGGCGCGCCGATGGTGCAGGCCGCCGACTCGCCCTCGACCCAGGAAGCCGCGCGCTCTTATCGCATCGCCGCCGGCTCGCTGGTCAGTGTGTTGAACCGCTTCGCCGAGCAGTCGGGCATTTTCATCGCCGGCCACAATAGCCTCGCCGCGGGCAAGACCAGCCCTGGCTTGAATGGCAGCTACACCCCGGCGGCCGGCTTGCAGCGCCTGTTGCAAGGCAGCGGTCTGCAGGCCGTGCCCCAAGGCACCAATAGCTACGTGCTGGCGCTGATCCCGGCTGACAGCGACACGCTGGAACTGGGCGCCACGACGATCTCCGGCCAGGACCTGGGCGCGACCACCGAAGACACCCACGCCTACACCACCGGCTCCATGGCCTCGGCCACCGGCCTGCCGCTGTCGATGCGTGAAACCCCGCAATCGGTCACCGTGATCACCCGCCAGCAAATGGACGACCAGGGCACCAACAGCATCGCCGACACCCTGCGCCGCGCCCCTGGCGTGAGCGTGCAGAACTACGACAGTGAGCGCTGGGAGTTCTCCAGCCGTGGCCTGCCGATCACCAATTTCCAGTACGACGGTGTCAACTCTACCTACGACGGCGTGTATGACTACGGCACCACCAGCACCGACATGGCGGTGTACGACCACCTGGAGATCATCAAGGGCTCGGCTGGCCTGCTGAGCGGGTCCGGCGACCCTTCGGCCACGGTCAACCTGATCCGCAAAAAGCCCACGCCGACGTTCAAGGCCTCGGTGACCCAGACCTTCGGTTCCTGGGACAATTACCGCACCGAAGGCGATCTCTCCGGCCCGCTGACGGAGTCCGGCAACGTACGCGGGCGGTTTGTCGGCGTGTACCAGGACCGCCAGTCGTACCTGGACCACTACCAGCACACCAAGGACATCGCCTACGGAATCCTTGAGGCCGACCTCACGTCCGATACCCTGCTGACGTTCGGCATCGACCAGCAGGACACGCGCTCCCGTGGCGCCAGCTGGACCGGGTTCCCGATGTACTTCAGCGACGGCTCACGCACACACTTCTCGCGTTCGTTCAACCCGGCCGCCGACTGGAGCCGTCGCGACTTCAACAACCAGACGCTCTTCGCCTCGGTGCAGCACACGCTGGCGAATGATTGGTCGCTCAAGGTCAGCCTCGACCGCAAGCGCAGCCAGCACGACACCCTGCTCGCCTCGGCCAGCGGCGGCAACCCGGACCCAGTCAGCGGCGAGAACATGTACATGTTCATGGGCAAGTACAAGGGCGATCAGGTGCAGAACACCCTGGACATCAACCTCAGCGGCCCGTTCAGCCTGTTTGGCCGTGAGCACGAATTGATCATGGGCTTCATGGCCACCCGCTCGAAACAGGACGTGCCGGTGTACGGCTCGATCTACCCACCGGTGGGCGGCAGCATTTTCGACTGGCACGGCGAATACGCCAAACCGGACATCCCGCGCAGCGGCCAGAACGATATCGTGCAGCGCCAGACCGGTGCCTACCTGGCCACGCGCCTGAAACCCACCGATGACCTGTCGGTGATCCTCGGCACCCGCGTGAGCACGTTCAGCGGCACCGACAGCACCGACTTCTACGACCCGGCCAAGCCCGACAACCACACCACCTACCGCCAGAGCGGCGTGGTCACGCCCTACGCCGGGATCGTCTACGACCTCAACGACACCTGGTCGGTGTACACCAGTTACACCCAGATCTACCGTCCGCAATCCAGCAAGGACGCCGACCGCAAGCTGCTCGACCCGATCGAGGGCAACACCTATGAAGCCGGGCTCAAGGCGGCGTTTTACGACGGCCGCCTGAATGCCAGCGTTGCCGCGTTCCGTATCGAGCAGGACAACGTGGCCGAGTATGTCTCGGGCTTCGAGACCGACTCGGTGTATCGCCCGATTGCCGGGGCCACGACCAAGGGCTTTGAAGCGGAACTGTCGGGCGAAGTGCTGGACGGCTGGAACCTCTCGGCCGGCTATACCTACCAGCACACCCGCGATGCCAATGACGGCTACGTCTACAGCTCGGTGTTGCAAACCACCACACCGCAGCAGGTGGTGCGCCTGTTCAGCACCTATCGCCTGCCCGGCGCATTGGAGAACGTCACCGTGGGCGGCGGCGTGAACTGGCAGAGTGAATTCTTCGGCAATGTGTTCCAGCCCGACCCGAATGACACGGTCAATTTCGGCCACAACGCGCGCATTACCCAGGACAGCTACTACCTGGTGGATGTCATGGCTCGCTATCGCGTCAATGAGCACCTGAGCACCACACTGAACGTGAAGAACCTGTTCGACAAAAAGTATTACACCGGCCTTGGCAACTTCGGCACCGGTTTCTACGGCGAACCGCGCAGCTTGCAACTGGCGACACGCTGGGATTTCTGATCCCACCGCCAGCCGCAACTTCTTGTCCCGGTGGCTGGTTTCAGCCACCTACTGCCGGCCGATACGACCCTAGGAACGAGCACGTCGGTAAACGGGTGATACCGCATGCATAACTCGCCGGCATGGTGATTCAACGCAAGGCTGTGTAATGATTACGCCTCGCCCCTGCTCGGGATGGAACCATTGCCATGTCGCTGAACGTCACTGCTCACCCTGCGGATTCGCCACGCTTCTGGCGCGACCCCAACCTGCCCTTTATCGAGGCCCGCACCATCGCCGACGGGCGCAAGGTCACCTATACCCGTCACGCGCACGAGCACTTTTCCATCGGTGCGATCACCACCGGCCGCAGCTATTACCACTACGGTGCGCAGACGTTCGAGATCTGTGCCGGCACCGTGGTGTTGATGAACCCCGGCGATGTGCACGCGTGCAACCCGATCCACGACCAGCCCTGGTCGTATCACATGCTCTACCTCGACACGCCCTGGTTGACCGACTTACAGCATCAGCTGGGTTTCAGCACCGATCAGGGCTACCGCCCGTTCACCACGCCGCACACACGCGACAGCGCGCTGTACAACGGCTTGATCGAACTGTACGCAATCCTGTTGGATGAGCACGCCGAACTCCTGCACAAACAGAGCGCGCTGGTGAGCTATTTCAGTGAGGTACAGCAGCGCCTGAACCCGTCGCCGGCCCCTGTGCGTGAGGTCAACCATAAGCTTGAGCGCGCCGCTGAATACATCCGCGAACACTGCACCGAGGCGCTGAAACTGGAAGACATCTGCCTGGCGGCAGAGCTGTCGCCGTCTTATCTGATCCGCGCGTTCAAGCAGTATTACGGGCTGACCCCGCATGCCTTCCTGGTGAACCGGCGCATCCAGTTCGCCCGCGCCCAACTGCGCCAGGGCGAGCTGATCGCCGACGTGGCCCTGGCCGCAGGCTTCGCCGACCAGGCGCATTTCCAGCGCACGTTCAAACAGCATTTCGCCGCCACGCCGGGGCAATACCGTGAGCTGCTCAAGCCAGCAATAAATAACCCACACTGGCCACCAGCAACCCGGCCATTGAACGGTTGAACAGCCTCACGCCACGAGCATCGCCGAGATAGCGGCGCAAAAAGGTTCCCGCGTAGGCCCAGCACGCCACCGACAGGTAGCAGATCACCAGGTAGATCGCCGCAAACAGCCAGACCTGCGCGGCATCGCCCTGCGCCACAAACAAGCCCATCCCCGCCACGCACGCCAGCCAGGCCTTCGGGTTGAGCCATTGCATGACCGCGCCATAGAGCATCGACGGCGCCGTGGCGGTGCCCTCGGCGTCCAGGCGGCCGTCGTCCACCGCCAGCTTCCAGGCCATGTACAGCAGGAAGGCCACCCCACCCCACTGGATCAACTGGGTCAATATCGGCCAGCGCACCAGCACTTCATGCAAGCCCAGGCCGATCAACACCAACAGCAGCGTGAAGCCCACCGCAGCGCCGAACACGTGTTTCTGGCTGGCGACAAAGCCGAAGCGCGCCCCCGAACTCAGCGCAACCACATTGACCGGACCCGGCGTGATGGAGGTGGCCAGGGCGAAGGCGGCCATGGAAATGATCAAGCTCATTGCAGTTCCTTTTTATTCGAACAAGTGACGAAGGAACCACGGTAGAGGGCAATGCCATGGCGGTATTGAAGAAAATGCCCCTGCCTGGCTTAGACGGCTTTATTGCATTGATATAACTGCATTTGTTTCTTTCAAACCGCCGTTTTTGATAGACAAAAATGCGTATTTACCGTGCCTGGCGCGATGCTAGAGTTCAGAGCCTGCTCCCTTTTGATAGATCACTGCAAAAAGGAATCGCCATGTCACGTCGCCTGTTGGCAGCTGCCTGCCTGTTGTTGTCGTTCTCGACCGCCCACGCCGCTGAACGCTGGGAAACCCTGCCGCCGACGCCCGCCCCCGTGGTCGGTGCAAAGACCGGTTACGCCGCCGTCAACGGTATCAAGGTCTACTACACCCGCACGGGTCATGGCTCGCCGGTGGTGCTGCTGCATGGCGGCTTGTCCAACGCCGATTACTGGGGTCACCAGGTCAAGGCGTTGGCCGCCAAGCACACCGTGATCAGCATCGACAGCCGCGGCCACGGGCGCAGTTCACGGGATGACAGACCCTACGGTTATGACCTGATGGCGGATGATGTGGTGGCCGTGCTCGACAGCCTGAACATCCCGCGCGCCGACATCGTCGGCTGGAGCGACGGCGCTATCATCGGCATTGACCTGGCCCTGCGTGACCCAGACCGTATCGGCAAAGTCTTCGCCTTCGCCGCCAACACCCAGACCGCGGGAGTGAAGGACGGCGTCGAGAAAAATCCGACCTTCGCCGCCTTTATCGAACGCGCCGGCAAGGAGTACGCCAAGCTGTCACCGACGCCTGGAGAGTACGACGCGTTTGTCGAGCAGATCAGCCATATGTGGGCCAGCCAACCGAACTGGACCGACGCGCAATTGCAGAGCATCAAGACGCCTATCCTGATTGCCGACGGCGACCATGACGAAGCGATCAAGCGTGAACACACCGAGTACATGGCCGCGACCATCCCCGGTGCCGGGCTGTTGATCCTGCCGAACACCAGCCACTTTGCGTTCCTGCAAGACCCCGCGCTGTTCAATGCCGCGCTGCTGGGTTTCCTCGACAGCAAATAGACCCCGGCCCCGTGGTGCCTGGGCAACGTATGCCTCACCCCTGGATCAGCGAAAAATGCGCGCCCACCCCGGCGCGCACCCCCTCTGCCACGGCCAGCGCCACGGAACCGGCGGCAAGGGAGGCATCGCCACACGCAAACACACCGGCAACGGAGGTCTGGCGCAGATCATTGGTGTGCAGGTAAGGACCGCTGGGGCCGTCGGCCAACTCACAGCCCAGTTGCCCGGCCAAAGGGCTGATGCGGGTACGCGACATTGTGAAGATACCGTCAAGGCTGAACACTCGGCCGTCGACCAGTTCCAGGTCGGCACGCTCACCGACGATGCGCCGTACCGGTCCGTTTTCAACGCCGACCCCGCGTCGATCCAACTGCGCCTGTTGCTCGGCATCCGGGGTGAACACGCCATTGGAGAACAAGGTGGTGGTGCCCCAGTCAGGCAGCATCAACGCGTGGTGCATGGCCAAGGGTGAGGTTGCCAATACGCCGATGCGGCCTTTGTCCAGCTCATAACCGTGGCAGTAAGGGCAATGGAATACGTGCTTGCCCCAACGCTGTTCGAGGCCTTCGATGGCGGGTAACTCGTCCACCACGCCGGTAGCGAGGATCAGGCGTTTGCCGTGAAACGTGCCGTTGTATTCGGTGCGAACGCCGAAACCTGGCGCCTGCTCAGTCGCCTCAATCACGCGGCCCTGTACCCAGGTGACGGTCGGATACTCCATCAACTGGCTGCGCCCCTCTGCGGCGATGGCCTCCGGCGCCTGGCCATCCTGGCCGAGAAAGCCGTGGGAAGTGGCCGCAAACCGGTTGCGCCGTTGCCCCGCATCAATCACCAGCACCTGGCGCCGCGCCCTCGCCAACTGCAGGCCCGCTGACAGGCCGGCATAGCTGCCGCCCACGATAATGACGTCGTACATCATGAAGGTGACCCCGTGTTGGGTGCATCCGGTTGTCCGAACGCTTTCACGATACACCATAAGTTACGTAAAAATACGCCGTCAAGCGTCTCGCAACTTTTCAGGTTACGAACGATACTTGGGCAGGATTCAACCTGAGGTTTATTGATGAGAAACGACACCCGGCTTTCGCGCATGCTCCATGTGCTGATCCATATGGGCCGCCATGAAGCGCGCGCGACCTCGGAGACCATTGCCCAGATGCTCGGCACCAACCCGGTGGTGGTGCGGCGCACGCTCGGGCTGCTCAAGGAAAAGGGCTATGTACGCTCGGAAAAAGGCCACCAGGGCGGCTGGAGCCTGGGCAAACCCTTGAGTGAAATCACCTTGCTGGATATTCACAACGCCCTGGGCACGCCGTCGCTATTCGCCATCGGCCTGTCTACCGACCACCCCGAATGCCTGGTCGAACAGGCGGTTAATGCCGCGCTGACGGACGCCTTCGACCAGGCCCAGTCGTTGTTGCTGGCGCGCTTGGGGGATGTGACGCTGGCGCAGTTGGCGGACGATTTCGACCAGCGCTACCGCATCGCCATGGCGCCTTGATCGGCTACAACCCGCGCTTGCGCAACCAGTGCAGGAAGCCTTTCTTGACCGGTACCACCGGCGTTTCCTGGGTCAAGGTCTGTGCGGTGTGCAGGCGGAAATCCAGCAGCGCCTTCATCGCTTCGCTGATGTCGTGGCGCGCGTCCAGGCACGGTTTCAAGTATTCCTTCTCGATGCGGTACAAGGTGCAGGACGTCTTGGCGGTGAAATCCGCCAGCGCCGCCTGGTCCGACAGGATCCCCGCCTCGCCGATCACCTCGCCCGGTCCCATGCGCCCGGCTTCGAACTTGTGCCCGGCCTTGGTCAGCATCACCGAGACCACGCCGGATTCGACGATAAACAAATGGTCGCTCACCTCCCCTGCCGGCAGGATCATTTCGCCGCTGCGGTAGGTGTGCAGGGTCATGTTCTGGCTGAAGGTGTCTTTTTCTTCCTGGCGCAGGGTGGAGAAAATCGACGAGCGCTCAAGCAATGCGCGCCCCGCCGACAGGCTCGGCGGCGCACTGCTTTCGGTCGCCGACAACACGCCGACGCCCGCCGCCTGGAGGTGACGGAAGGCCAGGTCGTACAGCTGGTTACGCACCTCGCGCTTGAGGGCCATGGCTGGCACGAACCCGCTGATTTCATACTCGACACCGCCGGCTGCCGAGGTCTTGAACGCCACGCTCGGTGCCGGCTGGGCCAGCAGCGGTCGGCAGCCTTGCATCGCCCGCTCCAAGGCCTCGATCACCGTTTGCGGACGCGCATGGGGGCTGACCTGCAGGCTGACCGCCAGGCCGAACATATCCGCCGGGCGCGAGAAGTTGATGATCTTGGCCTTGGCCGCCAGGGAGTTGGGGATCACCGCCATGCTGCCCTGGGAGGTTTGCAGGCGCGTGGCGCGCCAGTCGATGTCCGTCACCCGGCCTTCGGTGCCGTCGATGGAGATCCAGTCATCCAGCTGATACGGCTTGGTGGTGTTGAGAACGATCCCGGAAAACACGTCGCTCAAGGTGCTTTGCAACGCCAGGCCGACGATGATCGCCACCGCGCCGGAGGTGGCGAGCACGCCTTTGACCGGCAAGTCGAGCACATAGGCCATGGCGGCAATGATCGCAATCAGGAAGATCACCGCCCCCATCAAGTCCTGCAACAACCGCCCGGTGTGCCCGACCCGCTGCATCATCACCGCCCCGAGCAACACCGTCAGCGTGCGCGCCGCGAACAGCCACCAGCCGATCTGCAAGGCGGTGGCGGCCAGGTGCAAGGCGGTGTTGTCCGCATAGGGCGCGAGCTGCATGGGGTTCATGCCGTCGTTGAACAGCACGGCACTGAACACGGCAAAGATCACCAACCGCGCCGCCAGCTTCCAGTTGGCGAGGTTGGCGGAAATAAGGCGCCACACGGCGATGTCGATAAAGATCAGCGCCAAGGCGCACAGCATCGGGTGATCAGCGATAAGTGAGGGCATCCAGGCGACTCCAGGGCGAATGACGGGAAGATCGCATGAAATGCCGCTCCGGGGTATAGCGGGTGTGCTTACATCTGCCCAAACCGCCCCGACTGAAAGTCAGCAAACGCCTGATGAATCTCCTGCTCGGTATTCATCACAAACGGCCCATGCCCGACGATGGGCTCGTCGATCGGCTCGCCGCTGAGCAACAACACCTTCGCGTCGTCGTTGGACGCCAGGCTGAGCTGGCTGCCGTCGCGTTCGAACAACGCCAATTGCCCTTGGCGCGCGACTTCCTCGCCATTGACCAACACCGTGCCGCGCAGGATCACCAGGGCGGTGTTGCGCCCTGCGTGCAGGTCCAGGGTGACCGCCTTGCCGGCCTTGAGGCGCAGGTCCCACACGTCAATCGGCGTAAACGTACGCGCCGGGCCTTGGGTGCCGGCGAATTCACCGGCAATCAGGCGCAGTTGCCCGGCATCGTTGGCCAGTGGCAGCACCGGGATGTCGCCATCGACGAGGGTCTGGTAACCGGCGTCGGCCATTTTGTCCTTGGCCGGCAGGTTGACCCACAGTTGCACCATTTCCATCACCCCGCCGCTGCGGGCGAAGGCTTCGGAATGGAACTCCTCGTGGAGGATGCCTTTGGCGGCGGTCATCCATTGCACGTCGCCCGGACCGATTTTGCCGCCGGCGCCAGTGGAATCACGATGCTCGACTTCGCCGTCGTAGACGATGGTCACGGTTTCAAAGCCGCGATGGGGGTGTTGGCCGACGCCGCGACGTTGTGCGGTCGGGGTGAAATCGACCGGACCGGCGTGGTCCAGCAACAGGAATGGGCTGATGTGCTTGCCCAGGGTGTCGTAGGAAAACAGGGTGCGCACCGGGAAGCCGTCGCCGACCCAATGAGCGCGGGGGCTGGTGTAGATGCCGATGAGTTTTTTCATGGTAGTCCTCCAAAGTGCATACACCTTAAAACCAATATCAATTCGGCGCTAGACGATGAAAACAACCCTGATCGTTCCACTGATAGAACGGTATTACGCGACGCCAGCACAAAAACAGCGTTAATGATAATGACTCGTAGTAATATCCCGCTCTCCCGCTCAACCCTCCGAGGGCTGCAATGCCGTTTGCCCCTGCGCCTGCCGCGCCTCGCGTGCTGGTGGTGGATGACCACCGCAAAATTCGCGAGCCGTTGGCCACCTATCTGCGCCGCCACACCTTTGATGTGCGCACCGCCGAAGATGCGGCCGGCATGTGGCAATTGCTCAAGACCCAAGCCTTCGACGTGGTGGTACTCGACGTGCTGTTGCCGGATGGCGATGGCTTTGAGCTGTGCAACCAGCTGCATCGGCGCAGCAATACCCCGGTGATCCTGCTGACCGCCCGCGACAACGCCGCCGACCGCGTGCGCGGGCTGGACCTGGGGGCCGACGACTATGTCACCAAGCCCTTCGAGCCTCGCGAACTGGTGGCACGCATCCACAGTGTATTGCGTCGCCAAAGCCGCAATACCGGGCCTGCGGCACCGCGCAGTGGCGCACGCGCTTATCGATTCGGCGGCTGGCATTTCAGCGTGACTGGCGCCACGTTGCGCCGCGACGGCAGCCCGGCTGTCCAGCTCAGCACCGCCGAAAGTCGCCTGCTGCAAGTGTTTCTCGCCCATCCCAACACCCTGTTGCCCCGCGAACGGCTGATCGACCTCACGGCCGCCGCCGACAGCGACGTGAGCGACCGCGCGATCGATCGCCAGGTCAGCCGCCTGCGCCGCAAGCTCGCCCAGGGCGATGCAGCGCAGGAGCTGCTGCGCACCATCTGGGGCGGTGGTTACCTGCTGGCCGCCGAGGTCAATGAATGCACGCCCTGAGTCGGCTGTGGCCGCGCACGATGGCGCGTCAGCTAAGCCTGCTGTTGCTGCTGGCCCTATTGGCCTCAAACGCCATCGCGATGTTGTTCCTGCAGCGCACCGGCAGCCTGATCCACCCGTTGTCCCGCCGTTTCAGCCTGGAACGCTTGAGCACCGCCCATCATGCAGCCATCGATCTGACGCCGAGTGAGACCGAGCACCTGTTAGCCGCCATCGGCACCGACGACACGCGCTTCTGGATTGCCCACACGGCGGAAGTCGCGCCCTTTGAGCTGCGCCCGGAAGAACAGCGACTGGCCGACGAGCTGCGCAGCCAACTGCAGCTGGACCCCGCCGCAGCCATCGGCATGCAGTTGGAAAGAGTCAGCGGCGCCGACGCGCGCACCCACGTGTTCAGCCCCGCCGGCTGGGCCCCCTTGCGCCTGCGCACCAGCGTCCCGTTGCCCAACGGCAGCTACTTGAACGCCGTGCAATATCCCGCCGGTGCCTACGAATGGGGCCGGGTATTGGCCTACAGCCTGCCGGTGACGACCCTGCCGGTGCTGTTGATCGTGATGTTTTTCATCGCCCGCGTGGTACGCCCGGTGCGGACCCTGGCCCAGGCCACCGCGCGCGTCAGCCGTGGGGAATGGATCGCGCCGCTGCCCGAACAAGGCCCCCAGGAAGCCCGCGACCTTACCGCCGCCTTCAACACCATGCAGGCCAACCTCGCCCGGCATGTCGAAGGCCGCACGCGGATGCTCGCAGCGGTCAGCCATGACCTGAACACGCCGCTCACCGAACTGCGCCTGCAGGTGGAATTGCTCGAACCCGGCGAGGCCCGTGATGACATGCTCGAAAGCCTCAGCGAGTTGAGTGCGATGGTGCGCGAAACCTTGAATTTCGTGCGTGACGATGCGGTGCAGGAACCCACCACCACGCTGTCACTCACCGCGCTGCTGGACGACTTGGCCAAGCGTTACCAACGCCTGCAACAGCCCGTTAACTGGACGGGCGCACCGCCGCTGATGCTGACCTGTCGCCCCCTGGCGCTCAAACGCGCCCTCACCAACCTGATCGACAACGCCCTGCACCATGCCGGTGATGCCCGGTTGAGCCTGGCACGCCAGGATAACGGCTGGCTGTGCATCGAGATTCTCGACCACGGCCAAGGCTTGCCCGAGGACTGGCTCACCAAGGTGTTCGAACCCTTTGTGCAGCGTGGCGTCAGCGACGGGGGCGTGGGGCTGGGCCTGGCGATTGCACGCTCGTGCATCCAGGCCCATGGCGGCGAACTGGTGTTGGAGAATCGCCCACCGGCCGGGCTGTGCGCGGTGGTGCGATTGCCGGCGGCGCTTTAGAAGTTGAGCGTGGCGCCCATCCACAGGGTGCGGCCGTAGTTCACCGTGCCATAGGTTTCATCGTCCAGGCGCTTGTCGGTGAGGTTGTTGAGGGAGGCGTTGAGGGTCAGCGAATCGTTCACGTCGAAGGAGCCTCCGAGGTCGGCGGTGGTGTAGCCCGGCGCCGGTTCGTCGGTAATCGTATTACCGGTTTCTTCACCGTAGTAACTCAGCGAAACCCAGGCCTGGGTGCGGTCGTTGATTGTCCATTCGCTGCGCACGTTGGCCTTTTGCTCTGGCGTGAGGGCCAGGGGTGCGCCTTTGTTGGCGCCGCTTTTCTGCTCCGAATCGGTGTAGGTGTAATTGGCCTTGAGCAGCACGCTGGGGCTGATGTCCCATTGGCCGTTCAGTTCCACGCCCTGAATGATCGCTTTGTCGACGTTGACCCGCTCCATGATGGTGTAGGTGTTCCAGCGGCGGTCGGTGGTGACGGTGGAGAGCTTGTCCTGGAAGTCGTTGTAGAACAGCGTGACGCCGGCCGACAGGTTGTCGCGGTTACTCCACAACGCCGAGACTTCATAGTTGGTGCTGGTCTCGGGCTTGAGGTCGGGGTTGCCGAACATCACGAAGCGGTTGCGGCGCAGGTAAGCGTAGTCCTCGACCACCGCACGCAGTTCCGGGGCCTTGAAACCACGGGCGATGCCGCCTTTGAGCGTCCACTGTTCGGTGGCGCGCCAGACGCCGTAGACCCGTGGGCTGAGGTGGGCGCCGTACTCTTCGTGCTCGTCCAACCGCAGGCCGGTGGTGAGGGCAAAGTTGTCGGTCATCGACCATTCGTTCTCGGCAAACAGGGCTTTTTGCACCACCGAGAACTTATAGTCGACGCGGTCGCCCAGGCCCTGATTCCAGTCGGTCAACTCGCTTTCATTCCATTGCAGGCCGACGGTGCTGACGTTATGCGCAGTGGGCACCACCAGCTTGGCATCGAACACGGTGTTCTTGATCTCGGGTTTGCGCCCGTAGATATCGGTTTGCTCCGGAGTGGCCTTGCCTTCGCGGGAGGAGGTTTCCTGGGACAACGCGACGTCTGAGGTGGCCCAGCCCCAACGGCCCTGATGGGACAGCGACCAGTGATCGCGGTTGTTTTCCTGCTCGCGGGTGGCCCAGTTGGCGCTCATGCCGTCGCCGTTCTTCAGGCGCGTGGCGCCCGCTTCCAGCAGGATGTCGTGGTCGAGGGTCGGCGTGAAGGCCAGGCGTGCGGTGAGGTCACGGTGGTCGGCCTTACTAAAGCCATTGGTCTGCTCGATATCGTCGTCGGCCTGGCGGTCCAGGTAACGGCCCCACACCTGCAGGCCGAGGAAGTCTTCCTTGAGTGGGCCGCTGAGGTAGAACTGGGTCTGGCGCGCATTGCCCTGGTCGCTGTGCTGGCGTGCGGAATAGTCGTAACCCACCGAACCGCCCCAGGTCGGCGAGACCTTGCGTGTGATCACGTTGATCACCCCGCCGATTGCATCCGAGCCATACAGCGACGACATCGGCCCGCGCACCACTTCGATACGCTCGATGGCTGCGGCCGGCGGCACGAAGCTTTGCTCGTAGCCGCTGTTGCCATTGACCCGCGACTCCCGTGCGCTCTGGCGTTTGCCGTCGACCATGATCAGCGTGTAGTCAGCCGGCATGCCACGGATGGAGATGTCGGTTTCATTCGCGCCGCCATTGACCGTCACGCCCTCCACGTCGCGCACTGCGTCGCCGAGGTCACGGTAGGATTTACGGCGCAGCGCTTCGCCATCGATCACCGTGACGGAGGCCGGCGCGTCTTCCACACTTTGGGCAAAGCCGGAGGCCGTCACCACGACGTCATTGAGCGCCAAGGGCTCGTCGGCATGCGCGTTGAGGCTGCCGGCAACCAGCAGGGCCAGGGGTGAGAAGCGAGAAGCAGCAAGCATGGGCGTGGACCTTAGGATTGGACTCAAAAGAGAATCGTAATCATCTAGGTCGAAATAACTTGGACAAAGTGTGACAACTCAAACACTGGGCACTAGGGCTGTGCGCCGCTCGCGCAGCAGGTGAAACGCCACGAAGGCCGTCACCGCAAAGCACGCCTGGATGATGATCATCGGCGCGGCACTGCCGTCACGCAGGTGGCTCAACAGCACGCCGCTGCAGGTGGCGCCGAACATCTGCGAAAACCCCATCAACCCCGCCGCCAACCCGGCGCGGTGTGCGTTGGGCATCACGCCGCCGGTGACCGAACCGGGCAAGACCAGGCCGCCGCCGAGGGTGGCCAGGGCAATCGGGATATCCAGTCCCACTGCCGACAAGCCGAACAGGGCATAAATGACCACGGCCAACACCCCGCCGAAGGCCACCAGCGCCACGCCCATCGCCACAATCCGCTGCGGCCCCAGGCGCATGATGTTGCGTCGGGTGTAAGTGGAGCCGACGATCAGCATCGACACGATCAGGCCGAAATTGATGCCGTACTCCAGGCTGCTGAAACCCAGTAAGTTGATAAACACCGTCGATGAACCGGCGATCACCGAAAACATGGCGCCATAGGTGCACGCCAGGGCCACGGCGAACGCACGGTACTGGCGACCCTTGAGCAGATCCAGGTATTGCCCGCCCAGGGTGCGCCAATGGCCGGCCTTGGGGTCGAGGGCGTGGTTGCTCTCGCGAAAGAACAGCACGGCCAGCAGCAACACCACGCTGCCAATCGTCAACGCCAGGATGATCGGCGCGTGCCAGCCGAACAATTTGATCAGCAGCCCGCCGACCATCGGCGCCACCACAATGGCGTAGAGCATGCCGATCATGGTCAACGCCAGGGCCGGCCCCGCTTCGGCCTTCCACACATCGCGCACCACCGTGCGCGCCAGTACCAGCGCGGCGCAAGCGCCGAGGCCTTGCAGCACGCGGGCGGCGATGAACTGATACATGTCGTCGACCAGCAGCATCGACAAGGTCGCCAGCACATACAGCGCAAGGCCGCCAATAAGCACCGGGCGCCGGCCGATACGGTCCGACAGCGGCCCGAACAGCAATTGACCGAGGCCAAAGGCTGCCACAAACGCCGACAGCGCCATCAGCGCGGAACCGGCGGGAGCGGCCAACGCCTGCTCAATGGCGCCAAGGCCGGGAATGATCAATTGGGTCGAAACCTCTCCCAGCGCCGTCAGGGCCACCAGTAGAAACAACAGGCTTCGTGATGGGACCGGGGCGTTCGTCATGGAGGGCATCCGGGGGGCTGGATTAATTTATATTTCGACCATAATATGCGTAAAAAATTATGTCCATAATTTTTTGCCCCCTAGTCACCCCGGAGCCCGCCATGCACCCTCTCCCCTTGCGTCTTGTCACGCCCCTGGCGCTGTTGATCGTCCTCAATGGCTGCAACAGCAAGGCCGATACCGCCGCTGAAGTGCCCCAGCCACGCCCGGTCCTCGCCGCCAAAGTCGAAGCCGCCGGCACCCAGCAAAGCGCCTACACCGGCGTGGTCGCGGCGCGCACCGAAAGCGACCTGGGGTTCCGGGTCAGCGGCAAGGTCATCGAGCGTAAAGTCGACCCCGGCCAGCACGTGTCCCGTGGCGACACCCTGCTGGTGCTGGACATCGGCGACTTCGAACTGGCCCTGCGCTCGGCGAAGAACCGCGTCAACGCCGCCCAGGCGCAACTGCGCCAGCGCCGCGACGACGAAAACCGTTACCAACGCCTGGCCAGTACCGGCGCGGTGTCACGGCAGATCTTCGACCAATCGGCGACCAACCTGCGCGTCGCCGAAGCCGAGCTCGCCGCCGCACAATCCGACGCCAGCCAGATCGAAAACCGCCGCACCTATTCCGTCCTCAAGGCCGACGGCGACGGCATCATCACCGACGTGCGGGCGGACCGTGGCCAGGTGGTCGCCGAAGGGCAGATCGTTGCGCGCCTGGCCCATGACGGCGCCCGCGAAGCCATCGTCAACCTGCCGGAAAACCAGCGCGACCAGGCCGCGCAAAAAGCCTTGGCCTTCCCCTTCGGCGCCCCGGACCAGGCGGTGATCGCCACCCTGCGGGAACTGTCCGCCAGCGCCGACCCGACCACCCGCACCTACCGCGCCCGCTACGTATTGCACGGCGCCGTCGACCGGTTCGCCCTCGGCTCCACCATCACCGTGCGCCTGCAAGGCAACGGCCAGGCGCCGCAAACCCGCGTGCCCATCGGCGCACTGCAGGACTCAGGACAAGGCACCGGCGTCTGGCTGATCGGCGCAGACGACAAGGTCAGCTTCGCCCCGGTGAACGTCGCCAGCCTCGGCCAGGAAGAGGCCCTGCTCGACAGCGGCGTTACGCCCGGACAGCTCATCGTTGCCCTCGGCGCGCACCTGCTGCACAGCGGTGACGCCGTGCGTCTCTTGCCCGCCCAAGTGCTGGCCCTCAACCGCAAACAGGAAAACTGAGCATGCGCGGTATCAACCTCTCGGAACTGGCGGTCAAGCATCGCGCGGTCACGTTGTTCCTGATCATTGCGATCCTCGCCGCCGGGATCTTCTCGTTCGGCAAGCTGGGGCGCGCCGAAGACCCGTTATTCACGGTCAAGGTGATGACCATCACCGCCGCCTGGCCGGGCGCGACCGCCCAGGAAATGCAGGAGCAGGTGGCCGACCGCCTGGAAAAACGCCTGCAGGAGCTGGACTACTACGACCGCGTGGAGACCATCGCCCAGCCGGGCTTCGTGTCGATGCGCATGACCTACAAGGAGTCCACGCGCCCCAGCGAGGTCCAGGAGCTGTTCTACCAGACCCGCAAGAAACTCAGCGATGAAGCCGCCAGGTTGCCCAGCGGCGTGATCGGCCCCTTCTTCAACGATGAGTATTCCGATGTGTACTTTGCGTTGTACGCCTTGGAAGCCGAGCACTTGCCCCACCGCCAACAGGTGCAGATGGCCGAAGACCTGCGCCAGGGTTTCCTCAACCTGCCGGGGGTGAAGAAGGTCAATATCCTCGGTGAGCAGGCGCAGCGGATCTTTGTCGAGTTTTCCTATGAGCGCCTGGCAACGCTGGGTATCAAGCCGGACCAGATCTTTGCCGCCCTCGCCGCCCAGAACGCCGTGGCGCCGTCGGGGTTTGTCGAGACGGCCGGCGCCCGCGCCTACATTCGCATCGACGGCGCGTTCGACAGCCTGGCGCTGATTGAAAACGTGCCCCTGCAAGTCAACGGCCGTCTATTGCGCATCGCCGATGTGGCCAGCGTCAGCCGAGGCTATGAAGACCCGCCCAGCTACCGTATCCGCCATCAGGGCGACCCGGCGTTGATGCTCGGCGTGATCATGGAGAAACACTGGAACGGCCTCGACCTGGACAAGAGCCTCAAGGCCCAGGAAGCCAAGATCCAGGCCGACCTACCGCTGGGCGTGAATTTCGCCAAGGTCTCCGACCAGGCGAAAAACATCAGCCTGGCGGTGAACGAGTTCATGCTGAAATTCTTCGTCGCCCTGGCGGTGGTGATGGTGATCAGCCTGTTGGCCCTGGGCTTTCGCGTCGGGCTGGTGGTGGCGGCCGCGGTGCCGCTGACCTTGTCGGTGGTGTTTGTGATCATGCTGCTCACCGGGCGTGAATTCGACCGCATTACCCTGGGCGCGCTGATCATTTCCCTGGGGCTGCTGGTGGATGACGCAATCATCGCCATCGAAATGATGGTGGTGAAGCTTGAGGAAGGCTTCGACCGGATTCACGCGGCGACCTTTGCCTGGAGCTCCACGGCAGCGCCAATGTTGACCGGCACCTTAGTGACCATTATTGGCTTCCTGCCGGTAGGCTTCGCGCGTTCCGGTGCGGGGGAATACGCCGGCAATATCTTCTGGATCGTCGGGTTTGCACTGATTGCTTCATGGTTGGTGGCGGTGGTGTTCACGCCGTACCTGGGCGTGAAGCTGCTGCCACAGATCAAGCCGGTGCCCGGCGGCCATGATGCGATTTACGCCGGGCGCTATTACCAGAAACTGCGCAGTTTGGTGCAAGCCTGCGTGCAGCGGCGCTGGCTGGTGACCGGGTTGGTCGTCGGCGCATTTGTGTTGTGCGTGGCAGGCATGGGTGTGGTGAAGAAGCAGTTCTTCCCCAACTCCGACCGTTCCGAGCTGATTCTTGAGGTGTATATGCCGCCGGGCAGCGCCTTCAAAAGTACCGAAGCGGTGGCTGCGCAACTGGAAAAGGCGCTGCTGCAAGAGCCGCAAACGACCCTGGTCGACACCTATGTGGGCGGCGGTGCACCGCGCTTTTTCCTGTCGCTGAACCCCGAAATGCCGGACCCGGCGTTCGCCAAACTGATCGTCCAAACCCCGGACTCCCATGCCCGCGACGCGCTGAAAGTACGCATGCGTGAACGCATCGCCGCCGGTGAGTTTCCCTCGGCACGGGTGCGCGTGACGCAACTGCTGTTCGGCCCGCCCGTGCCGTTCCCGGTGGTGTTCCGTGTTTCCGGCCCGAATGTGGACGTCGTTCGCGGTCTGTCCGAGGACGTGCGCAAGGTCGTCGCCGCCAACACACTGACCAAGGACGCCTTCCTTGATTGGGGCGAGCGCACCAGCGGTTATCGCCTGGTACTGGATCAAGACCGTCTGCGCCTGCTGGGCTTCACCCCCAACGAGGTGAAATCCCAGCTCAACGCCTTGCTCAGCGGCAACCCGATCACCGAAGTGCGTGAAGGCAACCGCACTGTGTCGGTGGTCGCGCGCGCCCAGGGCAACCAACGCGAGGACCTCGGCAACCTCAACAACATGACCCTCACCAACAGCGCCGGCACCTCGGTGCCGCTGGCCCAGGTCGGGCATTTCCAGGCGGTGATGGAGGAACCGATCCTCAAGCGCCGCAACCGCGCGACCACCGTCGAAGTGCGCGCCGACATCATCGACGGCGTGCAACCGCCCGACGTGGAAATGGCCGTGTACAAAGACCTGCAGCCGCTGATCGCCAAGCTGCCTACCGGGTACCAGATCGACATCGGCGGCCCGGTGGAAGAAAGCGCCAAGGCCAACGTCGCCCTGGCCGCGCTGTTCCCGATCATGATCCTGCTGACCCTCACGGTGATCATGTTCCAGGTGCGCTCGTTCGGTGTGATGTTCATGGTCTTCGCCACTGCACCACTGGGTTTGATTGGCGCGGTGCCGACCTTGCTGCTGTTCAACCAGCCGTTCGGCTTCAACGCGATTCTGGGTTTGATCGGGATTGGCGGGATTCTGATGCGCAACACGCTGATCTTTACCGACCAGATTCGCCAGAACCAGGACCACGGCATGCCGATTCGCGAGGCGATTATTGAAGCCACGGTGCGACGCGCACGGCCAGTGATCCTGACCGCGTTGGCGGCGGCGCTGGCGTTTATTCCGCTGACGTTGTCGGTGTTCTGGTCGTCCCTGGCCTATGTGCTGATTGGCGGAGTGCTGGTGGGCACGGTGTTGACGCTGTTGTTCTTGCCGGCGCTGTGCAGTCTGGTGCTGGGGCGGGAGAAGACGAAAGTTGTCGAAACTTCCCACGTAACGGCCGGATAAGCTCTACTCCCTTCCCCTGAGAAGGTCCGCAAAGTCCCTCGCCTGATTACACAGTGCGAGGGATTGCAGATGGATTTTCTTGTTGTTGGAGCTGTTTCTTGACCCCGGCCATTGGCAGGCTGGCCCTGACCCCAATGGATGTGAAGACGGTCGATGTCGAGAGCGTCTTTCGCGACTTCCGGGAGTGCCTGAATACCTTTGATGACTGGGCTTCGAGCTTTTGGAGCTTTTCGGCGCTGGATGTCGAGCAAGTCTTCAAGGTCGGGGATGAAGTGGCGCTGGTCGCGCCGATCAACCGCTCTCTTTACCCAAGCAGCACCGTCGCTACGTGCCAGGCCAATGGCAAATTGACCCTGGTGCATATATTCCAGAGCGCTCAGTACATCTCCCAGACCGAACTGGATGAACTGCTGAAACTCGGTAAAAACTCGATTGCCCACGGCCTGCTGGTGCTCAGCGATGAGCCGCTGATGTTTATTTATTTGTCGGCGATATCCAGTTGGATACGGATGTTGAGCAGACGATGCTGAAATGCCCTTTTATGAACACTCCATACGTCCCTAATATCTCTCATATATTAGGTGCATTATCGATACACGACCTTGAGGAAACAATTGGAAAAGAGCTATGGAAGTACGACCCCAACAACCAAAAAGATAGGGAAAAAATCATAGTTTCTTTCATCCTGAAAGACCTTATGTACCTTTCCTACAGGCGTCGTTTTATATTGATCTCTGCTCTCAGAGATGCACTAGACAATTCCGAATTTGATTTTTCGAAAGAATTTGAAAACGATTACGACGAATACATAACCATGGCCTGGAACGAAACAGAAATAGCCGCCCCCCCGAGGTTTCTTCGCCGACATCTATAGACTCGCCAACGAGGTCTGGAAAGATGACCTCCAAAAAGCCAGCCTCGAAGACCCGTCAACTTGGTAACACCAACGCCCTCCAGAACAGCACCGCCCCCACTGTGGCGAGCGAGCTTGCTCGCGTTGGGCCGCGAAGCGGCCCCAGTGCAGGCAGTGGGTACTTTCAGGTAAATCGGCATTGGCTGTTTTGGGGCTGCTGCGCAACCCAGCGCAGGGCAAGCCTGCTCACCACAGAAGCGTGTTCACCACACGAACCTGCTCACCCCAAAAAGTACCCACTCACCCTGGATGAGGTGCTCACCCAAACCCGCCGGATGAGCCCCCCGCCCCAATCACCGCTTCGAAAGCTCCATAATCATGCGGCTAAGCAAATAAACCCGCGGCACCACACTCTCCACCTCCGCATACTCCTCCGGGGTATGAATATTCCCCCCGACAATCCCGAACCCATCCAACGTCGGTGTTCCTACCCCAGCTGACAAACTCGCGTCCGCCGCCCCGCCGCTGCCTTCAATCGTCAGTTTCTTGCCCAGTTCCCCATAAATCCCCTGGGCAATCGCCACCAACTTGTCCGACTCCGCCGTCTGCGGCATGGGCGGCAAGCCACGTTTCAAGCTGGTGGTGACTTCAGTGTCCGGGATCAGCTTATTCGCCGACACCCGCACCAAATCCTTCTCGATGCGATCAAATTCTTCCGGCAACGCCGCGCGTACATCCGCCTTGGCCGTGGCCTGGTCGGGGATGACGTTGGTGCGGTCGCCGGCCTTGAGCACAGTAAAGTTGATGGTGGTTTTCTTCTCTTCATCCCCCAGCTTGCCGAGTTGCAGGATCTGGTGCGCAACCTCCATCGCCGCGTTGCGGCCAAGTTCCGGGGCGACACCGGCGTGGGCGGCTTTGCCTTTGACTTCGACCACGGCGGTGGCGCTGCCTTTGCGCCACACCACCAGGCCGTCGGCGGGGCGGCCGGGTTCGAGGTTGAGGGTGACGTCGTGGGCCTTGGCGGTGTTGCGGATCAGCTCGGAGGCCGCATCGGAGCCGGTTTCTTCGCTGGCGTCGAGCAGGAAGGTAATTTGCGCGTAGTCCTTGAAGCCCTGGTCCTTGAGGACTTTGAGCGCGTAGATGCCGGCGACGATGCCGCCCTTGTCATCCATCACGCCGGGGCCATAGGCGCGGCCGTCCTTGATGTGGAACGGGCGCTCGGCCGCCGAGCCTTCCTTGAAGACGGTGTCCATGTGGGCCATCAGCAGGATCTTGGCCTTGCCGGTGCCTTTGAGGGTGGCAACCACGTGGCTGTTGTTGGCCGCTTTATCCGGCACCTGTTCAATAGCAAAGCCCAGCTGTTTCAGCTCGTCCACGGCGATATCGCGCACTTGCGTCAGGCCCGGCTCATACCCCGAACCCGAGTCGATATTCACCAGGCGTTCCAACAGCTTCAACGCCTCGGCCTTGTACTGTTCGGCATGTGCCTGGATCTGTTTGTGGGGTTCGGCACTGTAGGCCGGCACGGCGAAGGACACGGCCAGGGTGGCGGCCAGGAGGGTACGCGAGAAGTTGAAGAGCATGAACCGATCCTTGATTGTTGTTGGAGGGTGCCGTGACACCCTACCCCACTAGACCGATCGCAACCAACTCCCCTGCACGGAACTCACGCGGTTTCGCCCACTGCTCTTGGCTTCGTACAACGCTTGGTCGGCATCATTCAACCAGTGTGTCGAATCCGCATGGCTCGGTTGATACGGCGCCAGGCCGATGCTCAAGCTCGCGCGCAACGTCGGGTCCTGGGCGTAGGCCAAGGCGTTGAAGCGGTCGCGCAGCGCATCCATCACTTCGGTGGCGCGGTTGAGAGGCATGCCCGGCAGGATCACACAGAACTCGTCGCCACCGTAACGCCCGGCGAGGTCGGTGGCGCGCAGGTTCTGGCGCAGGACTTTACTGAGTTGGCGCAGGACGATATCGCCGGTGACATGGCCGTAGGTGTCGTTGATGATCTTGAAGTGATCAATGTCGATCAAGGCAATGGCGGCGCCGGCGCAGCCCCGGCGGCAGCGCTGGAATTCAAGCTCAAGGTGGTCTTTCCAGGCGCCGTGGTTGAGCAGTCCGGACAGGCTGTCGGTGCGGCTCAACGCCAATAGCTCGCGCTTGTGTCGCGCCAGCGTCACCGCCTGGCGGTAGCAGATCCAACCCAATGCCAGCGGATACACCATCAGGATTGGCAGGCAGGCGTAAAGCTGAGCTTGGGTGGTCACGGCGATAAAGGCCGGGGCGAACAACAGCCACGAGGTGCCGATACCCAGCGCCTGCGCCACCCACCCGGCCAGCATGAAACGGGGGCCGCCAATGGCCACGTTGTTCATGGTCATCATCGACAAGGTGGTCACACTGGGCAACGGGTTGAAGTGCATGGCACCGACCCAGAACCCACCGCAAAAGGAATCAAACAGCAGGTTGCGCCGTTCGCTGCGCAGTGCGTTGGTGGTGCGCACGCTCAGTTGAAAAGCCAGGTGCGGCCAGACAAACGCGTTGATCAGCATCCACGCCCACACCCACCCGGCAGGGTCCAGGGGATACATCCCGAACACCACGCACACTAACCCGAGCGTCAGCCCAAGCAGGCGGGATCTGTACAGCCGTGAAGCGAGCGGAAGTCCGGTTCCTTCTGCAGCTGACATGGTGAGATGAAATCCTGAGTGAATGCCAGGAGTCTATCAGGGCACCGGCAATTAGCCACTACCACTGATAAGCTCGGCGTCGTCAGTGGGCAAAGCCCCGCGCCAGCATCAGCGCCACGCCCAGCAGCAGCACCGCCGTGATGCGCTGCAACACCACACGCCGCTTGGGGTCTTCCAGCACATGCTTGATGCGCTGGCCGAAGTAGCAATACAGGCAGCCGCTGGCGAATTGCAGCAGCAGGAACGTCAGCCCGAGGATCGCGATATCCAGCGTCGAACGGTGCTCACCGGTCCCGGCAAACTGGGGGAATACCGCGCTGAACATGATGAGGGTCTTGGGGTTGGAAAACCCGGTCAGCAACCCTTTGCCAAACAGGTTGCGCGCAGCTTCCACGTGACCGATCCGGTCGATCACCACGCCGCTGCTGGTCCACTGTTTGTAGGCGAGGTGAAGGATATACGCCACGCCCACCACCTGGATTGCCTGCGTGATGACAGGGTAGCCCTTGACCAGCTCGGAAAAGCCCACGGCAAAGATCAGGATCGATATCAGGTACGCCACACTCGCGCCGATCTGCGCCGGGATCGAATGGCGCAGGCCGTCGCGCAGGCCCAGGCTCAACAGCATCAGGGTCATGGGGCCGGGGCTGAACGTCATGGTTGCGCAAAACAGCAGGAAGTACAGAAACGAAGAAAGGGTTAACGCACTTGTCATGGCCGGGGACCTGGAGAAGAGAGCCTGCAGTCTAGGCAGTTGCCCTTGCACAAGGCAGGTAAAGTGAGGCCTAATCCGCCCGAACTTCACCGGTAAAATTACCAGTAAAGATAAGGAAGTCGCATGTTCGTATCGGCCATTGCCTTTGTCGAGGGCACCCCCAAGGTGCAACAGATCGTCGAGGCATTCAGCCGGGCCATCGAAAACGGCGAATGGGCTGCCGGCAGCAAGTTGCCCTCGGTGCGCGAACTGACCCAGACCCTGGGCGTGAGCAAGTTCACCCTCAACGAAGCCCTCGACCGCCTGCGCGGGCGCAATCTGCTCACGTCCAGCCAAGGCCGTGGTTATTTCGTGACCGTGGACCGCGTCCATACGGCCACGACAAACTGGGTTGATTTGCTGCCTCAGGACCTGCTCAGCGTATTGCGCCGCCCCCTCGCAACGGTCTACGGCGAACTGCGCCCCGGCGGCGGCCACTTGCCCGAGGCGTGGCTGGACAGCGACGCCATTCGTCAAGCCATGCGCAGCGTGGTGCGTGCGCCGTCGTTGCGCATCGCCGGGCTCGGCACGCCGGCCGGGCTGCTACCGTTGCGCCAAGCGCTGCAACAGAAGCTGCACGGTGAAGGCCTGTCGGTGCCGGTGGACCAGATCATCACCACGCCAAATACCGTGCAAGGCCTGGACATGCTCATGCGCTTGCTGGCACGGCCCGGCGACACCGTGCTGCTGGATGCGCCGTGCTACTTTAACTTCCACGCCAACCTGGCGCTGCACGGGGTCAAGGTGGTAACGATCCAACGCCGGCCCGATGGTTTTGACTTCAATGCCCTCGAACAGCTTTTGGCTGAGCACCGCCCCAGCCTGTACCTCACCACCGGCATACTGCACAACCCCACCGGCCATTCCTTCAGCCCCGGCCAGGCATTTCGCCTGCTGCAACTGACCCAGCAATACGCTTGCCATATCGTCGAGGATGACCTCTACGGCGACCTGCACCCCACCCCACCGCCGCGCCTGGCCGCGCTCGCCGGCCTGGACCAGGTCACCTACCTGTCGGGTTTTTCCAAGACCCTCAGCGCCAACGCCCGCGTCAGCTTCGTGGTCGCCGCACCGCAACTGGCGGCCAACCTGACCAATATGAAGCTGATGAGCGGCGGCGTGACCTCCGAGCTGTTCGAGCAGATCGTGTACCGCATGCTCAGCGAAGGCAGCTACGCCAAGCACCGCAAGCGCATGGTGCAGCGCTTGATGGAGGCCGGTGGACGGGTCGAACAATGGCTTAAGCGTTGCGGCTGCGAACTGCCCATGGGTTATGAGGGCGGAATGTTCATCTGGGCGCGCCTGCCGCCCGGAATCAACGGCGAGCTTCTGGCCCAGGCGGCCTTGAAACACGGCATGGTGCTGGCGCCCGGTGCGCTGTTCGGCTATGACGCGGCGCACCGCGACTCGATGCGTTTTAATGTGGCCCACAGTGATGAGCCGCAGGTGCAACAGGTATTCGAAGCGCTGTTGCTCAGGGCTTCCCATGGCCCTTGAGCCTGCCGTAACCGACCAGCCACAACTCGCGCATCCCTGCGTGTGCCCGATTTTGCTTCGTCATGTATCTCCGTTATAGCCGGATACACTGCAATACAAAGGGCACAAGGCAAGGCCGTCGCCAGTGGCTAGACTGCGCTCCACTGAGTATTTAACGAGGCAGGCAGCATGGATCATGTCGATCACATCCTGATCGTCGATGACGACCGGGAGATCCGCGAGCTGGTAGGCAACTACCTGAAGAAAAACGGTATGCGCACCACCGTGGTCGCCGACGGCCGCCAGATGCGCAGTTTCCTCGACACGACACCGGTAGACCTCATCGTGCTGGACATCATGATGCCTGGCGACGACGGTTTGCAGCTGTGCCGCGAGCTGCGGGTGGGCAAGCACAAGGCCACGCCGGTGCTGATGCTCACTGCGCGCAACGATGAAACCGACCGCATCATCGGCCTGGAAATGGGCGCCGACGACTACCTGGTCAAACCCTTCGCGGCCCGTGAACTGTTAGCGCGCATCAACGCCGTGTTACGCCGCACACGCATGTTGCCGCCGAACCTGGTGGTCAGCGAGACCGGACGCCTGATCCGGTTTGGTCGCTGGCGACTGGACACCACCGCGCGCCATCTGCTCGACGCAGACGGCACCCTGGTGGCCCTGAGCGGCGCCGAATACCGCCTGCTGCGGGTGTTCCTCGACCACCCCCATCGCGTGCTCAATCGCGACCAGTTGCTCAACCTGACCCAAGGCCGCGACGCCGATCTGTTTGACCGTTCCATCGACCTGCTGGTGAGCCGCCTGCGCCAACGCCTGCTGGATGACGCCCGTGAGCCGGCCTGTATCAAGACCGTGCGCAGTGAGGGCTATGTGTTCTCCTTGCCGGTGGAAATCCTCGGGGCCGATCAATGACGCCACGGTTTATGAGGCTGCGCTTGGGCTGGCCGCGCACGTTGGCGTCGCAGTTGTCACTGATCTTCTTGATCAGCCTGGTGTGCGCCCATGGGTTGTCGTTCAGTGCGCAGTTCTACGAGCGCTATATCAGTGCGCGCACCGCTATGTTGGGCAACCTGGAAAACGATGTCTCCACCTCAGTCGCCATCCTCGACCGTCTACCCGCCAACGAACGCGCCAGCTGGCTGCCGCGCCTCGACCGGCAGAATTACCGGTACCTGCTCAATGCCGGCGAAACCGGCGAGCCGATGCGCACCGACGATATGCCCATGGCCGCCACCTCGATTGCGGACGCGCTGGGCGAACACTACGCGCTGACCTTCCGTGACCTACCCGGCCTGCAAAAGCATTTCCAGGCGCACCTGACCCTGGCCGATGGCAGCCCGATCACCCTTGACGTGCGTCCTGCGGCTGTGCCCGTCGCCTACTGGCTGCCCGTGGTGCTGGTGCTCCAGCTTGCGCTGCTGCTGGGCTGCACGTGGTTCGCCGTGCGCCTGGCCATCCGCCCCCTGACCCGTTTGGCGCGGGCGGTAGAGACCCTCGACCCGAACGCCCACCCCACTGCGCTGGACGAAACCGGCCCGACGGAAGTCGCGCATGCCGCCGCCGCGTTCAATGCAATGCAACAGCGCATCGCCGAATACCTCAAGGAACGCATGCAGATTCTCGCGGCGATTTCCCATGACCTGCAAACCCCGATAACCCGCATGAAATTGCGTGCCGAATTCATGGAAGACTCCGCCGACCGCGACAAACTCTGGAGCGACCTCGGCGAAATGGAACATTTGGTGCGCGAAGGCGTGGCCTATGCGCGCAGCGTTCATGGCGCCAGCGAAGCCAGCCACCGAATCAACCTCGATGCGTTTCTCGACAGCCTGGTGTTTGACTATCAGGACATGCACAAGCAGGTGAGCCTGTCCGGCAAAAGCGCGGTGGTACTCGACACTCGCCCCCACGCCTTGCGCCGGGTGCTGGTGAACCTGATGGACAACGCCCTGAAGTTCGCAGGCAGTGCGGAGCTGGTAGTGGGCTCGACGACAAGCGGGGAATTGTCGATCAAGGTGCTGGATCGCGGACCGGGGATTGCCGAGGACGAACTGGTGCAGGTGATGCAGCCGTTTTACCGGGTGGAAAGCTCTCGCAATCGCGGCACCGGTGGTACGGGCCTGGGGCTGGCGATTGCGCAGCAACTGACCAACGCCATAGGCGGGTCGTTGACCTTGAGCAATCGTTCAGGAGGTGGATTATGTGCCGAGATTCGCCTTGGGTTTTAAGCCGTGGGGAACTTGAGCTGCTCAGGTGCGCGTCCGCGTGTGGATGCTGAGTTAGACGCTACAGCCTGAGAGTTTGAAAGGGGCGCATTGAGCCCCCCTCATTATTGATAACATTTAACCGTCCGCCGTCGCTAACCCATTGACCTAAAATATTTATCGCACACTAAAAACTGCACTAGCATATGTGCAACACCGTACAAAGTTCCCCACAACACCCCCCTCTCCCCTCGCTCCGCCCCCTGCAAATAAAGTGGCGAATGTTAAAATTTGTCACGTTTTAGCGGAATCAATTCGATTAGTATCTAAACGCTGGCAGCGAATGAACTGACGGCCTTGCATGCCGGAAAAGGGAGTAGGTGATGCATTTTTCCAACGTCCTCGCTATTGCACGGACTCAATCGAAATCGGAGGACTTTCGGGAGTTTATAGTTCGCACTGTAACGGATGATTTGAAAGTCGATACACGTTACTACGAACAACTCATTGACACCCAGGAAAGTCACGGGAATTACCGCGCAATCATCATAGAAATTGACACACCCTCGGCCAGTAGCCAGACACTGGACATAATAAGAAAGACCAGAAACAACAATCCCGGCTGCACCATATTTGTCGTTGTCACCTTTGCCTCAACCCTGAGCAAAACAAAATACTACCTGGCAGGCGCGGATTACTGCATCAAGGTGGTCGACACCCCTCCTGAGAAAAAATTGAGCCTGTTTGATGCATTCCTCAGCGAGAGTGCACGACTGAATCAGTGTGGCTTGGTACTCGATCAAGACCGCATGTGCATTTATGGCGACGGCAAAAAACTGGAAATATCCTTTGTTGAAATGAGTGTATTGGAAGCCCTTATCCAACGGCGACTGCTCAGTCACAACGAGATCGCCGCCGTCATGGGTTTGAATACCAAATACTACGACTCCAGAGCGATGGAAAAGTCTATCAGCCGACTGCGCAGTAAAATCAAGGCGCACTACGGTGAAAACATCATCCAGAATATTCGCGGTTATGGGTACAAACTAAGCCGGGGTCTTATATGCACCGGCCATTTCCAATCCGCCAAGGAGCGGTCGAATCGTGAATAGCGAGAAAATCCCCCCTGCCCACTCGATTGACTTCAACATTGTCAGGCAGGCTATCGTTGATCGCAGCCATGCACTCTGGGGCAGTGAAATCCGCATAGCGTGGCCGCACAATCGCGCGTTACCTGAAACTGCCTATAAGGAAGCGCTACACCGTATAGATGTACGGCGCAGCGTCTCCCCTCCTTCGCGCAGTCATAAGTTCCTGCACATTGACCAAGCCGCTTTAATGAACGCAGACCTGCACAAACAAATTGTTCAGACTGCCCAAGCACTGGAGAAGCACAGCCACCCTTTGACCCTCTGCATCGACAACCCTCTGGATGCCCTGCCCAGCCCGGTTGAACGCAGGGCCATGGTGCGCCAGTTATATAAATTGAAAGACCAATGCGGCATCACCCTCGCCTACAACAATTACAGACTTGATACAAAGCAGGCCGACCTGCTGATCGATCTCGAACTCTACAACTACATAAAAATGCCCTTCCCGGATTCCGCCCTGCGGCTGAGCCTGAATACACGCTCCGACCTGTTCGATCGGCTCTACGACCGCATGCTGGCACTGATCAATACGGCGCGAGTGTGCTTTATTGCCGACACTGTCGAGTTTGCCGACAGCGCGCTGCTGGCTAAACACCTGCCTTTCGAATACTTTCAGGGCGGTTATTACTCCCCTGCTGACTGCCTATAACAACTGCGCCTTCCTACTCTCGGTGGACACTATGAGCTCCCTCAAGAAATACGCCTTCACGCCCACACTTCCTGCTATCGCACTGCACGACTTCACCCCCAATGCCGAGTTGTTCCACTACGATGTAAACGCAGCGGCGACAAGCCACGCAGACGCTGAACACCTGTTATTCAACCCACGGTCTGCCAGCCCCAATGCCACCCCGCGCCTGAATACCTACGTCATTACCCATACCCGCATCTTACCCTCACACCCTTTTAACGCTGTGAGACAAGAATCCAGAATGCCCCTGCCAAAGGATCATGACAGCGCGCCGAATAACCATACTCCCCCTCCGGAAATAAACCCGGAGAGCACTCAGCAGTACCCACAGGATTTCTGGCTGCTGACCCAACATGATCGCACCCTGGTCAAGGGCGGCCTGCGTATTTCATTGACCACCATTGAATCCGCGCTGATTAAAAAAATGCTCCACCATGAAGAACGCGTGGTCAGCAAAGAAGAGCTCATCCGTAATATAGGCCGCGAACCCGAGTTATATCGCGGGTTGGAAATGTGCCTGAGCCGACTGCAGGAAAAGTTCAAGCGCGCCAACGACGGTGAGCGTTTGTTTCGCGCCGTGAGAAACCGTGGTTATTGCCTGACGCAAAAAATCAAGAAGCCGCTCGAGCTGGCTCAGTCACGCCGTTAAACATATAAAAATAACGATCACTTTATCACTCACCCTGCCTATCAACACACGCTTATACCTGTCCTTTTATAACACTCCCTGCTGATCACATTACGCCGACCTTGTTATAAGTCGTCAGCCAATGCCCCCTGCCCTTCATTACTATCCATGGGTACGCGCCTGCGCGTGCCTGTTGTTTTAGTGCGGTATTGCGCCGCGTGATCAAGCCCTGCCACCACGTGTGTGGTCACCACCGGGAGCAGAACTATGCTGAATAATACTAGAATGCATCGCCACCTGACCCCTAAGGGTTTGACGTTCTGGGGCCAATGGACGCTCGCATCAGGCTTAGTTGTAACACTGTTGTTTATGTTGGTGTCTTTGAAGACCGGCCAACTTGATTATAACTATCGGATCCTGGCGGCCTTCACCCTACTGGCGTCGCTACCGGCTTATACCTTCTGTGATGTCTACAGCAAGAAAGATGACTATGGCGTGGGCCTTGGGCGACTGTTCATGGGTTGGTTACTTACCGTGGGTATCGTGTTCGCGGTGGGTGTTGCCTGCAATGCCAGTTCATTGTTTCCCCTGGAGATTCTGCTGTTGTGGGGCACTGTCAGTTACCCACTGTTGGCGCTGTGCTATATCCCCTTGCACAGCCTGTCGCGGTATTACCATCGGCAACTTTACCAACGGCACAAGTCATTGATCGTGGGCACCGGCAAACTCGCGGTCGACCTTGCTAACACCTTGTCTCGCCAGAAACACTCGCCGTTGGTGGGTCTGGTCGGCAGCCACACCGAGGCAGCCCAGGACGCACACCCACAGATACTCGGCGAGCTGCCGCAATTGCCGCACCTGATCCGGCAACACGGTATTCGCCGGCTCTACATCACTCACTCATTGCAGGACGCGACCCACATCGAGGCGCTCTACCTCAACCTGCTGGAGATCAGCGTGGATGTGATCTGGGTGCCCGACCTCAACAACATGCTGCTGCTCAATCATTGCGTGGCCGAAGTCGATGGTCTGCCGGCGATCTTCCTCAATGAAAGCCCGCTGACCAGCCGCCCCACTGCGGCCCTGAGCAAGTCGTTGCTGGACAAGAGCCTGGCCTTGCTGGCGATCCTGGTGTTGAGCCCGTTATTGCTGCTGTTTGCGCTGTTGATCAAGCTCACCTCCCCCGGCCCGGTGATTTTCAAGCAGGACCGCCATGGCTGGAATGGCCAGGTGATCAAGGTGTGGAAGTTCCGCTCGATGCGCGTGCATGACGATCACGAGGTGCGCCAGGCCAGCCGCAACGACTCACGCATCACCCCGGTCGGCCGGTTTATCCGCCGTACCTCCATCGATGAATTGCCGCAGCTGTTCAACGTGCTGCAAGGCAATATGGCCCTGGTCGGCCCCCGTCCCCACGCGATTGCCCACAATGACTTCTACTCGGGGAAGATTCACGCCTACATGGCGCGTCATCGCATCAAGCCCGGCATCACCGGCCTGGCGCAGGTCAGTGGCTGCCGGGGTGAGACCGAGACCCTGGAGAAGATGCAGCGGCGCGTGGATATCGACCTGCGTTACATCAATACCTGGTCGCTGTGGCTGGACATCAAGATTCTGCTGAAGACGCCGTTTACGCTCTTATCCAAGGATATCTACTGAGCGCTGGAGCTTGTCGAATCGTCCGGTTGGACTGCGCAGCAGTCCTATTTTAGGGCCGCTTCGCGGCCCAACGGGACGGTGCGACGATTCGACAAGCTCCCTCGCCACAGGTACAGTTTTCGCCCTTAACTGACCGGCATTAGGGTTTGCTCCCTCCCACACTTGAACGCGACCCACCCGTTACTCCGTGATCTTGTCGATGTTCTGGTAGAACAGTTCACTGTCGCGTCCATCCGTCATCGAATGCAACGAATACGCGCGATTCAAGCGTGCCCCGCCATCGCGGGTCAGCGGTGCCCACACCAGGTTGGCGCGGCGCATGGTCGACAGGCTCATCAACTCATCGAACGGAATGGACAGGTAGAGGCCCTTGTCGAAGCTGCCTTCGCCAAACGCTTCCTTGGACACGTTGGTACGGGTGATCCACGCGCCGATACGTACACCGTTGTTGAATTGCCGCGACAGGTCCAACGTTGCGCCCCAGTCCCTGGCCAAGTAGCGGCCGACGCTCAAAGCACCCTGCAGGTTGAACGGCAGATCGGTATAGCCGGTGATATGCCCGGTGACCGTGCGGTAATCGCGCAGGCTGAAATCCTGCTCGAAACCACGTTGGCGCACATAATTCAGATCCGCGCCCACCGCCCATCCCTTGCCCATCGGCCGGTACAGCACTTCACTGCCGACCCCGGCATACATCGACTCCAGCAAACCGCCATAGACCATGCCGTACACGTCCTGATCCAGGCGCTGCGCATGGTTGAATTGGAAGGTCGGCAACGTCACGTCGGCGCTGGTCATGTACTTGCGCAGGTCGGTGCGTACCCGTGGCAACCCCGTGGGTGCATCGTAGGTAAAACCGTCGTAGTTGTTTAGCAGGTTGACGCTCAACATGCCGCTCCACCAGGTCGTGCGGGTGAAGCGGTATTCGCCGTCGAAGTCGGCGGACACCTGATAGAGCAAGCCATCCGGCCCGCCGACGTTCTGTTTGTAGCCCAGGCCTGCGCCATAGCTGAAGGGTGCCGGCGACTGGGTGTAGAGCACCGTTTGCGTGCGCTCGCTGGCGCGATTGACCTCGACCTGGCGGTGCAGGGCCTGCAGATCTTCACGGTGGTTGACCACCTCGCGAAAGGTCTCGCGGGGCACGCTGGTTTCCTCGATGCCCATGGCATAGCGTTCGCTGACCAGAGTGAACCAATCGATCTGGTCATTCACGCTGTTGTCGAGGATCCGGCTGGCGCGCCCCACCGCCTTGGCGCTGTAGAAATAGCGCTGCTGTTCGCCATACACCAACAGCTCCGGCCCGCGTTGCGTGATGCGTTGCACGGTGTAGCCGGCATTGTCGTGCAGGCGCTGGGACACAGCGGCCCAATCAACCTGGTCCAGCGGCGTGGTCGGTGCCTTGGCCGGCAATTTGGGTGCCGGTGGGTCGTAGGTTTTCACCGGAGCCTTGCGGCTGACGAAATTGGTGTGCAGGGTGATGCCGAACATCGCGGTATTACCCCGCTCCCAGGCCGCACTCAGGTCGATGGAATCGGCGAGCTTATAGACCATACCGACGTTGACCGGTGAATCCTGGCGAAAGCGGTTGTCCCGCGGTTCGTTCTTGTAGTCGTTGCCTTCCACTTCGAGCTTGAGGCTCAGCGGCGCCCAGGGCGTCTGGTAGGCGATGCCGCCAAACAGCCCGGGGCGGCCGCGAAAGTAACCATTGGAAAAACTGCCGGAACCCTCGGCGGTGGGCCGCTCGTCGAAACGATCGTCCAGCGCGCCCAACGGGTTACCCAAGTCACCCCGGCTGCCCAGGTAACCCCAGGCGATACCGGCGCTGAAATCGAAATCGCCGTAGCGTTTGCTGGCCACCAGGTATTCGCTGGAAAACAGCCCGGTACCGCCCAAGTCCATGAACCCCACCGCCACTTGGGGCAGCCAGTGAGTCTCCTGATACAGGCACACCTTGGCGTCGACAGCCTTGTCCTTGTAACTCTGGCCGCCGCTGAACGACTCGGCGCCATAGGGACGGTTGGTGATCGCGGTGTAGCGAAAGGTGCCTTCCAGCCAGTCCAGGGGCTGCGCCGAAAAACTGTAGCGGCTGTAGGGTTCGGTGCGGTTGGCATTGACGCTGAGTTCGCCGGTGGGGGCCATGCGCGCGGTGGGGGTTTGCAGCAAGCCCACGCCGCCGAAATCGCTTTGGGTGTAACGGGGATCGCCATGCACGACGCCACAGGGCACCAGCAGCACGGCCGCAATACATAATTTCAAGGCGTGACCTCGGCCAGGGGTTGGGTGGCGAGAAACTCAGCCAATTGCTGATTCAGTTCAGGCGTGGGCGGGTCCAGGTCGTCGCTGCGGATCGGCACCAGCAACGTGCTGCCGGGCGCGGGCGGCGCGCCCTCCTCGCGGTTCCAGGGTGCAATGCCCAGGCGCGTGACGTGCCCGTCGGGTTGGATCAGCCACAGGTAATCGGTGTCCGCCGCCTTCGACGCCGGGCATGCGTCGAGGTAGGCGCTCCCCTGCTGCAACGGCGCAAATGCCAAGGTGCACGCACGGGCAACCGCGCCCAGTACCCGCACGCTGTCGGGCCTTGGCGGATACACCAGGCGGTCGCCACTACTGACCGGCAGGTTTGGCGCAAACCCCACTTCCACCGCTACCGGGTCTAGCACCGCCGCCTGGCGGCCGGTCACCGGCAACGCCTGCACTTGCTGATAAAGCTGCGCCGCTGCACGGGCCCGATCTTCGCGCCCTGCCACCAACGCGGCCTGGTGCAGGGTTTGCAGGTCGAACAACACACCGGCCTTGAGCCGTGCCTGGGCTTCAAGCAGAGGCTGATGCAACCAGGCAGCCCCGAGCCAATAGCCTTGGGCATCCGGTTGCGAAGCAGTGATCACATCCAGCAAACGCGCGTCGGCTTGCAGCACCACAGGGCCTGGGTTACGCACCTGGCCGCTGACCGTCAGGGTCGCGGCCAGGCACAGCGGGGCGCAGCCACATAACAGCAGCAGCGCCCCGAGTCGTCGAACAATCATCGGGCGTCCTTGCGGGTCGGTTGCAGTTGGGTGATGGTCAGGCTCAGGTCGGGCGTGAGGTGTTGCTCGCTCTGCACGATAAAACCGTTCACCGGGTCCACCCAGTAGCGGTTGCGGGCGTGAAAACCGGCCGCCTCCACGTCTTCGTCAACCCGTAACAGGGCGTAGGGCTTGTCCAGAATCTCGAGGGTTTCGATGCCCTTGCGCGTCAGGCGGCTGGTGACCGTAATGCCCATCCGATAGCCGCCCACCAGGTCGATCTGCCGCGTACTGAGGTAGCCATCCGGCACCCGGTGCAGCCCCTGCTGAAAGGGCGATTGCCCCTGCCAACGCGTGCCATCCAGGTCAGCCCCGAGGCCGACCGTGCGCACCACTAGGCCGTCGCGCAGCATCAGCACTTGCTTGCCGGACGCGACCCAGAATTGCAGGTCGTCGCGCTGGCGAATCAGCGCCATCACGCCTTCGCTGGACACCGTGGTGACCTTGATCTGGGGAAACGGCACCGCCTCCACTTGGGCTTGGGTCAACCCCAGCGGCGCAGGCCCGGCCACGGCGGCCTTGAAGGTATCGAGAGAGGCCGTCATCAACGGATTACAACCAGCCAACAGCCACGCCAACCCCGCATACGTAGCGATTTTCAGAGTGTTCACGCAGGTTCCACCCTATCGGTTGCTGGCTTCGCTCAGGTTGTTCTGGGTGGACGCGCCAATGCCGACGATCGTGGCGGAAGGGATCAACTGGCTGATAAAGCGGTTCCACCGGGTGATATTGGCGGGGCCGACGAACACCACATCCTGGGGCTGCACATCAAAGCGCGTGGCCAGTGCCATGGCCGACGGAGACGCGGCTTCCAGCTGGTACACCTTGGCCGGCTCTGTCGCCATGTTCTGCGCGCCACGGATCACGTAGATGGCATCCGCGTTGGAGGTGTTCTGGTTGACCCCGCCCACCGAGCCGAGCACGTCGGAGAGGTTCATGCTGCGGGTCTTGAAGCTCAGGGCGCGAGGCTGCATGACCTCCCCCATCACGTAGATGCGCTTGCGGTCGTTGTAGGCCAGGTACAGCTGGTCGCCGTCCTTGAGGTAGATGTCGTTCACGCGCGACTGTGCAAGGTTGAGCGTGTCGAGGTCCAGGGTGTAGCGCTTGCCGTCACGGGTGAGCGTGAGGTTCGACAGGTCGGCATTGAGCGGGTCGATCCCTGCGGCGCCCATGGCCTCCATCACGTTCATCGGGATGGTCGTGATCGGCACCGGCCCGGCCTTGGCCACCGCGCCGGTAATCACCACACGCTGGCTGGCAAACCGCAGCACGCTGACGTCCACCTGGGGACTGTCGATGTACTGGCGTAGCTTGTCGGTGATCTCGCTGCGCAACGCTTCAATGGAGCGCCCTTTGGCAGTCAGTTCGCCCACGTAGGGGTAGAACAGGTTGCCCTCGGGGCTGACCAGGCGACCGTTGGCATCGATCTGTTGTTGTGGACCGGAAGGCGCCGTCAGTTCGGGGTGATCCCACACCGTGATATACAGCGCATCATTGGCACCGATCAAATACGGGCCAGGCTTATAACTCAACAGTTCTGCCGGGATGGAATACGGCACCTGGGTGGCCGCGTCCATGGCGAGTAACTTGGGCGTTATCGGAATTAAATCCACGCGGCTACTTTCAGCGCCACCCTGCTCGGTCATCGCCGCCGTGTCCATATATTGGCCCGGGGCAAACATGCAGCCTTGCAACAATGCAGCGGCCACAGCCGCAACAGAAAAAATACGCATCATAGTGCTAGGACACTCGCGATAATCGACAAGAAAAAAAGACCACTTGGGTGGGGATTCCAAGCGGTCTGAAAAGCGGAAGGTTTACAACTTAGTTGCCGGTACCGGTCGTGCCGGTCGTGCCGGTGGTACCCGTGGTGGTGCCGCCATTGGAACTGCCGCCGCTGTTGGAAGCCGCCGCAACACCGGCGATGAGGGCGCTGCCGACCAGCAGGGTTTGTCCCACCGTCACCGTGCCCGCCACCGTGGTATCGAGCCCCAACGGCAACTCAACGGCCAACGCAGAAGTACTCAGGATACTGAGTACAATAATAGCCAGTGGTGTTCTCATCTCAGACTCCTTATCGTCAGTGAATGGACAGTCCGATAGTGCCATTCAACTAAACAGTGCACCAGACGGCGAATAATTAACGCCGCGGTTAAAAAATAACGTTTTATCGGCGAAGCGCCCGGCCTTCAATACATTGGCGCCCATGAAGTTATTTAAAACGTTATTAATTGTCGGAAAACTTCAGGCCCGACCGTACTTGTCTTCAAAGCGCACAATGTCGTCCTCGCCCAAATAAGACCCCGACTGCACCTCGATCAACTCCAACGGGATCACGCCTGGGTTTTCCAGCGCGTGCACCTGGCCGATAGGGATATAGGTCGACTGGTTCTCCGAGACCAGGTACGTCTGCTCGCCATTGGTGACCCGCGCCGTGCCACTCACCACGATCCAGTGCTCGGCGCGGTGGTGATGCATCTGCACCGACAGCTTGGCCCCCGGCTTCACGGTGATGCGCTTGACCTGGTAGCGCTGGCCGCTGTCCACCGAGTCATACATGCCCCACGGCCGATACACTTCACGGTGGTTGAGGTGCTCATGCCGACCCGCCTGTTTAAGCTGGTCGACGATGCCCTTGACCTGCTGCACCTGGTCCTTGTGCGCCACCAGCACCGCGTCCTTGGTCTCGACAATGATCAGGTCCTGCACCCCGACAGTGGCGACCAATCGGCTGTCGGCGTGGACGTAGGTGTCGCGGGTGTCGAGCGCCAGCCCATCGCCGCGCAGCACATTGCCGTTGGCATCTTTGGCACTGGCCTCCCACAGCGCCGACCACGAGCCGATATCGCTCCAGCCGGCCTGCAACGGCACCATCACCGCCTCGCTGGTTTTTTCCATCACGGCGTAGTCGACGGAGACGTCCGGGCACGCGGCAAACGTTGCGCTGTGCACGCGGGTGAACGGCAGGTCCTGGCTGCCACCTTCCAACGCCACGCGACACGCTTCGAGGATCGCCGGCTGAAAGCGCTCCAACTCTTCCAGGTAACGGCTGGCACGGAACATGAACATGCCGCTGTTCCAGGCGTAGTCACCGCTGGCCACGTATTTCGCGGCGGTGGCGGCGTCCGGCTTCTCGACAAAGCGCTTGACCCGGTAACCGCCCTCGCCCACCGCCACGCCCTGTTCGATGTAGCCGTAGCCGGTGTGCGCACAGGTGGGGGTGATGCCGAAGGTCACCAGCTTGCCGGCCCGGGCCAGGGGCAACGCCACTTCCAGGCTGGCATGGAACGCCGGGATGTCTTCGATCAGGTGGTCCGCCGCCAGCACCAGCAGGACCGGGTCGTGGGCCTCGGCCACCGCCTTGCACGCCGCCAGCGCGATGGCCGGCGCCGTGTTGCGCCCCACCGGTTCCAGCAGAATGCTCGCCTGTTCCAGGCCTAACTGGCGCAATTGCTCAGCCACCAGAAAGCGGTGTTGCTCGTTGCAGATCAACTGCGGCAACCCCACGTTGGCGCCGGTCAGGCGTGTGATGGTCTGCTGCAGCATCGACAGGTGCGCATCGGTCAGGCGCAGGAACTGCTTGGGGTTCAATTGCCGCGAGAGCGGCCACAGGCGCGACCCCGAACCGCCAGCCATGATCACGGGTATTAACATGAGGGCATCCTTGGGCGAGAGCATCAGAAATAGGCGCGGGTGTTGGCATGCACCCGCTGGCTGAAACGCAGTTCATCCTCCGGCCACCAACGGTATTGCTGGTGTTGTTCCGCAGGCGGCTGCAGGGTTTCGTTGCCGGCCAGCTCCAGGCAGTAGCTGAGCACCACATAGTGGGTGTCCGGCCCAGCCCCGGCGTTGGCAAACACACTGTCATCGTAGAAATGCTCGAACACCCCCAGCAGCCGGGCAGTCGCGCGCTCGAAGGGGCGCCCCAGTTCATCCTGGGTGATGCGTCGGAAGGCGCCGTCCAGGCTTTCGTTTTTCTGGATGCGCCCACCGGGCACGAACCAGAAGCCGTAGGCCGGTCGATTCACACGCAGACCGAGCAAAACATCGCCACGACGGTTGCGTACCACCAAGTCGATCGCCACCAGGGGCGTCGACGCTACGACCGTTTGGAAGGTCGGTAAATCAAGCCACATACCCGTCAGACCTGTGCCAGAAAACGTTGCAGAATGCGTTCCTTGTCGAGGAACTCCTTGGCGTAGTTCAACGCCACACTATTGCGCGCAGGCAATGCCAGAACCTGCTCGATCCCGGCGTTCAGCGCCGCGAGCGATTCCGGTTCGATCAACACCGCAATGCCCGGGTGCTCCTCGCACAGGCGGCCGAGGGTGGTGCCGGGGTCGGCGGTGATAATTGCATGACCGCCCACCGCCAGAATGTTGGTGAGCTTGGACGGCAAGACGGAATCGGCCACCCCACGTTTCTGGATCACCAGGTGCCCGTCAGCCGAGGCCAGCAGCGCGGGTAAATCCTCGTAAGCCTGCAAGGGCGCGAACAGCACATTGCGCAGGCCTTCGTTGTGTACACGCTCAAGCAAACGCGCCTTGCCAGTGCCCTGGCCGACAATCAGGAACACCACCTCCGTACGATCGACGTGGGCCCGCGCCGCATCCAGAATCAGCTCCAGGCCTTGCTTCTCACCGATATTGCCGGCGTACAACAGCACCTTGGCGCCCGGCGGCACACCCAAGCGTTCCAGCAACGCGCGGTTGTGCGGCACCTGGCGAAAACGCGCAGTCTCCGACCAGTTGGGAAAAAACATCAGCCGCTTGCTGTTCACGCCTTTGCCACGGGCCTTGTCGAGCATGCCGCTGGAAATCGTCGAGACCCGATCAAAGCGCCGCAACAGCCAGCGCTCGATGCCGAACGCCAAGCGTCGCAGCAGCGAGCCGCCGCCAATGCCCAGGCCAAACATCGCATCCACTTCATAATCCTGGATATGCAGCACCGAGCGCGCGCCACTCAGCTTGGCCAGCAGCAGCGCCTGGGGCGCACAAAACAGCGTGGGCACCACCAGGATCACCAGGTCCGGCTTCCAGCGCAGTTGCCCCAGGACCGCCAGGCACGAGCTGGCGGAAAAGCTCACCAGGTGCAGCAGGCGCGTCAGCGCCGTGGGCTGGCGCGGCACATACAGCGGGCAGCGAATCACGGTGACGCCGGCGTCCTGCTCGGTGCGAAAACGCCACGGCGAATAGCCCTCGCCCACCTGCCACTGCGGGTAATACGGCGGTGCGGTCACCACGCGCACTGCATGCCCTTGCGCCGCCAGCCAGCGCGCCTGTTCCCCGCTGTATTTGCCGATGCCGGTCAGCTCCGGGCTGTAATTGATGCCATACAGAAGGATCTTCATCACTGGCCCCGAGGCTGTTCGAGTGCGGCGAGGTAAGCGTTGTAGGCATCGCGCAGACCCTCTTCCAACGGCACGTAGGCTTCCCAACCGAGGGCGTTGATACGGCTTACATCCAGCAACTTGCGCGGCGCGCCGTCGGGCTTGCTCGCGTCGAAGCGCAAGCGCCCCCGGAACCCGGTGACCCGCACCAGCGCCTCTGCCAGCTCGGCGATGGTGCAATCCACGCCAGTGCCGACGTTCAGGTGCGAGCGCATCGGCTGGGTCTGCTCGCGATAGCGCGCGGCGTCGAGTTCCATCACGTGCACGCTGGCCGCCGCCATATCGTCCACATGCAAAAACTCACGGCGCGGGCGGCCGCTGCCCCAGATCACCACCTCGTCATCACCGCGCTGGGTCGCCTCATGAAAACGTCGCAACAAGGCAGCAATCACGTGGCTGTTCTCCGGGTGATAGTTATCACCCGGCCCATACAGGTTGGTCGGCATCACGCTGCGGTAATCGCGCCCGTGCTGGCGGTTGTAGCTCTCGCACAGCTTGATCCCGGCAATCTTGGCCACCGCGTAGGGCTCGTTGGTGGGCTCCAGCGCGCCGTCCAGCAACACCGCCTCGATCATCGGCTGCGGCGCATGCACCGGGTAGATGCACGATGAGCCAAGGAACAACAGGTGCTGCACGCCGTGGCTGTGGGCGGCGTTTATCACGTTGGCCTGGATCATCAGGTTCTGGTAAATGAAATCGGCCGGGTACGTGGCGTTGGCGTGAATCCCGCCGACCTTGGCGGCCGCCAGGTACACCTGGTCCACACGGTGCCCGGCGAAGTACGCCTGCACCGCCGCCGAGTCGAGCAGGTCCAGTTCATCGCGGCCAGCGGTAAGGATCTGCGTATACCCCAGCGCCCACAGCCTGCGAACAATGGCCGAACCGACCATGCCGCGATGGCCGGCGACAAAGATCCGCGCATCAAGATCGCGTGCCATGCTCAGTTCTCCACGGCAATCGGTGCGTCGTGCCCATGCAGGCGCAACAGGGCGTGACGCTGGGCGACCTTGAGGTCTTCGCGGACCATTTCGGCACACATTTCCTGCGCACTGATCTCAGGCACCCAGCCTAAAGAGCGCTTGGCCTTGGACGGGTCGCCGAGCAGCGTCTCCACCTCTGCCGGGCGGAAGTAACGCGGGTCCACCCGCACAATCACATCCCCCACCAGGATGCCAGGTGCCAGGTCGCCGTCGATCTGCTCGACCACCGCCACCTCCTCCACACCTTCGCCGACAAAACGCAACTGCAGCCCCAACTCCGCCGCCGACCAGCGAATAAAGTCGCGCACCGAATACTGCACGCCGGTGGCAATCACAAAGTCTTCCGGGCGGTCCTGCTGCAGCATCATCCACTGCATGCGCACGTAGTCCTTGGCGTGGCCCCAGTCACGCAGGGCATCCATGTTGCCCATGTACAGGCACTGTTCCAGCCCCAAGGCGATGTTAGTCAGCGCACGGGTGATCTTGCGTGTCACGAAGGTTTCACCACGGCGCGGCGACTCGTGGTTGAACAGGATGCCGTTGCAGGCATACAGGCCGTAGGCCTCGCGGAAGTTCACGGTGATCCAGTAGGCGTACAGCTTGGCCACCGCATAGGGCGAGCGCGGGTAGAACGGCGTGGTTTCCTTTTGCGGGGTTTCCTGTACCAGGCCGTACAACTCGGAGGTCGAAGCCTGGTAGAACCGGGTCTTCTTTTCCAGGCCCAGCAGGCGGATCGCTTCGAGGATGCGCAGGGTGCCCAAGGCATCCACATCAGCGGTGTATTCCGGCGAATCAAAGCTCACGGCCACATGGGATTGCGCGCCGAGGTTGTAGATTTCGTCGGGCTGGATCTGCTGGATGATGCGCGTCAGGTTGGACGAATCGGCCAGGTCGCCGTAGTGCAGGATCAGGTTTTTATGCAGGGCCTGGGGGTCCTGGTAAATGTGATCGATGCGCTGGGTATTGAACGACGATGAACGTCGCTTGAGACCGTGCACGGTATAGCCTTTTTCCAGCAGCAGTTCCGCCAGGTACGAGCCATCCTGACCGGTAATCCCGGTAATAAGCGCGACTTTGTTCATGTCTGTCTCCCGATTGATAGGCGAGCGAAGGCCGACACCCAAACTTGGGTGTTTGTTAAAAACGGTCAGTTACTTCGGTGTGGGCAGGTTCAAGTTATGTCCGGTCAACGTTGAAAGTTCGCGGACAATGGCTTCCTTATCGTTTAAATGCGCAATCGCGGTTTCCAGTTCGAGCACTTTCGCGCCCACCAGAAAGCGGTACCAGTAACCCTGGAGCAGGTGATAGACCAGGCCGCTGCGGCCATCGAGAAACCCCAGTTGAATGATGTAGCGCCACAAGAAATACGCCGTCGAGCTCAGGGTGAACGGCACGCGGTTATACAGTCGGTTCTTGATCAGGCGCTTGGCCTTGGCCTGGAACGAACTCTGCCCCGTATGCACTTCATCGCGGATCGCGAACAACCCAAGCCGTGCGTTGAGCACTTCAATGGCTTCACGGGTGGCGTACTGGTTGTGCTTGTGGGTGAAGAAGGTCAGGTCATGCAGGTTATGGTCGGCAAACCCGCCTTCCAGCGTGATGGTGCGGCCCTCGGCCACCGAGATGTGCTCGTCCATCCAACGGTCTTCCATGCGCCCCAGGCCCGTGCGCCACAGCCGCAGCATCTTCAGGGGATAGCGGCCGCCATGGCGTACCCAGCGGCCCATGAAAATATGCTTGCGCTTGAAGTTGATGCCGGTGATGTCGCTGGCCAATGTCGGCAGGCGGGAATTGATCGCGGCGGCAAGGTCGGCCTCGATGATTTCGTCGGCGTCCAGGCGCATCGTCCAGTTGCCGGTGATCGGTAAGTTGTCCAACGCCCATTGGAACTGCTTGGCTTGGTTGATGAACGCGTGCTGCACCACCCGCGCGCCGTGGCGTCGGGCGATGTCGCAGGTGTCGTCGCTGGAGAATGAATCCACCACCAGCACTTCATCGCTGAAGGCGCGCACCGAGTCGATGGCCCGGGCGATGTGCAGGCTCTCGTTGTAGGTGAGGATGATGACGCTGATGGTTTCACGGTTCATGGCATCACCGCCTGAAGGTGCTGGGTACGCTCGCCGATTTGCCGGGCCGGATGCCCGGCGTGCACGGTCCATGGCTGCACGATGCTCTTGATCACCAAAGTGCGAGCCCCCACCACCACGCCATCCGCCACACTGACACCCAAGGTGATAAACGCCTCGGCACACACCCACACGTGGTCCCCCAGCACGATGGGTTTTGCATACAGCTGAAAGTTCTTGCTGTTGTAGTCGTGGGAGCCGCCACATAAATGGGCCCCCTGGGAAATCACGCTGTAGCGCCCGATGCGAATCAACGCCATGTTGTACAGGGTGGTGCCGTCGGCAATACCGACATGGTCACCCAGCTCCAGATTCCAGGGTGCCCAGACCTTTGCCCGTGGATACACGTGCACCCCCTTGCCCAGCCGTGCGCCGAACAACCTGAGCAGGAAGGCCCTCCAGGCATGAAACGGGCGTGGGCTGGTGCGAAACAGCAACACATACACCATGTTCCAGAGCTGACGGCGCAACCGATGGCCCAGGGAGAATGACGGTGAGCGATGCGGATCATTACCTTGGAGAATCATGGGAAACACTCCCGCACTATCTCCAGCAGGCGCTGTGCACCCCGCCGGATATGGAAGCGCTCGGTAAAACACACCTTGGCTCGCTGGGACATCTGCGCGTAACCGGGCGCATCCAGCTGCAACCAGCGTTGCAGGTTTTGCAGGGCGCCCGCCGCCGTGTCGTCGCTGACAAACCCTACGGCGTCTTTCTCGATTTCACGCCAGATATTCACCTTGTTACTGATCAGCACGGGCTTGCCGCACGCCAGCGCCTCAGCCACGACCACGCCGAAATTCTCCTGGTGCGAAGGCAGGCAAAACACCTCGGCGGCGTAGAACGCGCCCCACTTCGCGGCGCCCTGCAGCATGCCGGGCCACGTTACGCGATCAGCGATACCCAATTGCACAGCCTGCGCCTGCAGCGCCTGCACCCAACCCCCTTGGTCAGGGCCAGCCATCACCAAGTGCAAACGCGCGTCCTGCCCGGCCACCTGAGCAAAGGCCTGCAACAGGTGATCGCAGCCCTTTTTCTCGTGGATACGGCTCAGGAACAACACCACCCGCTTGCCCTTGAGCTGCGGATGCTCAGTGACGAAGTCGTGGGCCAGGCGCGCATCGTCGAGCGGTGGGCTGGAAGTACCGTAGGCCGTAATCGTTTCGTTGGCGCGATAGAGCCAAAACGACTCGCGTGCACGGATCCGCTCTTCTTCACTGGTGAACACCACGCGCCGCGCATCCCGCAGCACCCGGTATTCGCCCCACGGCCAGTACAACCATTTCTTCAAATGCTTGAGTGGGTAAGCGTGCTTGAACCAGGGATCCAGCATGCCGTGGGTGTACACGATGTACGGTCGGCCCAGCTTGTTAAGCACCTGGCGGGCAACAAAGCCGTGGTACTGCCACAGACCGTTGATGATGAAAAAATCATAGTCACGCGCGTGCTGTTCCAGCCATGGGCGAATGTTGCCGTTCAGCCCGTACCCAAACCGGCTTGGCCCCATGAAATGCACGGTGCCGGGATAGTCGACAGCGAACGCGCCGTCCAGCGTCAGCACATCCACGCGATGCCCGTCCTGGGTGAGCAGCGTGTCGATTTCCCGAGCCGCGTTGATGGGCCCGCCTTTTTCCGGTTTAACCGAAGAGATGATTCTAAGTAACTTCAAGTGCTGTCGTCCGCTGATGCGTTGAGTTGATTCAGGTTTTCTTGCAGGCCGCGAGGATCAGGCAGGCGTAGAGCACGCCAAACGCCAGGAACGTGCCCTGCATGGTCATTACCCCGTTGAACAAAATCGGCGCCAGGAAGCCGCACAGCAGCAACGGGACACCCGTGCCTTGCCTGACCAACGCCTTGTAGGACCTGAGCAGCAGCCAGAGCAGGACGAATACCCTGAACAGGATGAACATCAGCCCTGCGGGAAGGCCCATTTCGAGCACGATTCGTGACCATTCATCTTCGGCCAATAGAAACCCCGCGCCCTGCTCTCGCCCTGCGCGCAGGATTGTCGAAGCCGCGTTGGTGCCTGAACCAATGCCATGCCCCCACAGGGGTGCGTCGTCGACCACACGGGTGAAGGCATACAGGCTGGAGAACGCGCGAGTGACCGGCGAGCCTTCGCTGGCAACCGCGCTGCGGTTTCGCTCCACCAGCACCTGGTAGCTGTCGGTGGACATGAAGATCAGCAGGCTGACGAATAACGCAGCTGCCAGGAAAAACAACGACAGCAGGTTACGTTGCGACTTCTTGATCAAGGCGACCATCAGCGCGGCCAGCAGCACAATTGCCGCGTACGCATAGATGGCCCTGGACCCCGTGAGGAAGCACATCACCGCCACCGAAGCCGCCGACACGCCGAAGAGCACATAACGCCGCGCGAACACCGCACGGAACAAGGCCTTGTCAAAAATCGCCGCCACCAGGAACGCAAAGCACGCCGACACATACACCACGTGCCCGGCGGTAAAGGTAAAGGTGCCGTAAGGCCTGACGACGCCGTCGGCAATCATGAAGATGAAGTCATCATCGCCAATGCCCTTGTTCACGTAAGCCTGTGGCCCGGACGAATATTGCAGCACCACCAGCACGCTGATCGGGATCGCCGCGAACAATGTGATCCGGGCAAAACGGTAAACATCCGTCAGCCTGATCGTCTTGCCGGCGACAAATATCAGCGGGAAATACAGCAGGTAATTGCGCACCCCATACCCGTAGATGACGAAGCCTTCGGGACGGGTCAACAAAAACGCCGACACCAGCACGAAGAACACCAACACCAGTACGACGAAGTAAGCCGACACCAGGTTTTTCGAGAAAAAGCCGAACCGGTAGGCGCACCAATAGATGTAAAGGACGATCGGGTCCTTGATGAAATAGATGGCCGAGCTGAGGCCCGGCATCACCCACTTGCGCAAGATCCCTTCGAACAGGATGAACAGGTAGATGAGCACGAATGCACTGACCACACGGACCCGGTAGCGCTCACGCAGGCTGACCGTGTCAGGACTGGCAAAGGATTGCATCCATCACCCCCTTGGCGTAGCTCTCCCACGTCGTACCACCGGCAGACAACACCGCGTTGCGCTTCAACCCGTTGAGTTTTTCCTTGTCCTGCGCCAGCTCCACCAGACGGTGGGCGATGGCTTCGGCGGACCGGATCGGCACCACATAACCATTGACGCCATCGACGACCAGGTCCGCCGCGCCACAGTTCTGCGACACGATGACCGCCGTCCCCATGGACAGCGCCTCACCGACGACCAGGCCGAACGCTTCGGCGAGTGACGGCAGGACCAGTACATCCGCCTCCTGCAAGTGCCGGATGACCTCATCGTGGGACGCAGAACTGAACCACTGGTACTTCTTCAGTTCACTATTGAGCGCCTGGTTGCGACCGTTGGCGTAGTCTGCGCCGATCACGGTGACATCCAGGGCAACGCTGCTCGCGGCAAGGCTCAGTGCGTCGAAAAAATACGAGATGCCCTTTTGCTGGGTCAGCGCACCGACATAAATCACTTTCAACCGCGCGCCTGGCCGGGCATTCACCTCATGGCGCAGCATCGGCGCCGGGGCACCGTAGGGTGTTATCGCAACTTTGTCGGCGGCAATGCCGTAATCACCCAAGGTTCGCTTGGCAAACGTGCTCGCCACAATGATGCGGTCCGCCAACGCCAGCTCAGCGGTCTGTTTGCGTACCGTGTCGTCACTGATGTTCGGAATGCTCGCCCGCCAGGCCGGGTTGGCCTCGCGCTCATGGTCAAGCACCCTGCACGCGTAGGCGATAGAGCCGAAGGCGGCCTCATAATTGAGGGCGATGCCTCCAATGTCCCGAGCCGCGCTGAACAGGCCCAGGCACTTGCCGTCATAACCGTACACCTGGCTGGGTTTGCGCGGTGCCCTGTGCAGGAAGTTGGCGCTGGCCTGGTCAATGTGGTTGTACACATTTTCCGGGCAAAATATTCCGATGTTGCGCTGCGTGAAGCGGTACCACTTCAGCTTGTCGCAGAGTACGCGCGGCACATCGTAGCGCGGGTAGCTGTGCAGCAAAGCGCCGTCGACCTGATCAAACGTGCGCCGCAAACACTCCTTGCCCACGACCGGTAGGCGGCAGAGCAACGAATCCTTATGCAGGGCCAACGAGGTATGAAAGGAATGCAGCAGCTGTCGTTGATTCAAGGCGCGTAGCAATGCACGGACATTCTGATTACCGACGGGATGAGCGACCAGGATCATCTTATTTGCCCATCCAGGCTTCGACGACAGCACTTGACCGGACCGGGCTGTAGGTAAACGTACGCGTCGCACGCAAGCGGATGACCCGCGCCGGATTACCCGCCACGACGGTGTACGGCTCCACATTGCGGCCGACCACACTGCCCGCGCCTACGACGGCACCTTCGCCAATCGTCACCCCGGGCAGGATCATCGCGTCGGTGGCGATCCATGCGTAATCGCCGATCACAACGGGTGCCACCTTCAGCCGCCACGCGGGATCGTCCAGGTCATGGGTGCCCGTCAGGATCCGCACCCCCTCATTAATCGCCACATGCGCCCCGACCCGAACGGGTGCATGCAATTGGATAAACGTGCGCTTGCCAATAAAGCTGCCGGTGCCGACGCTGAAACGCGCCACGGCACCTTCGAACTCCACCGCGTTGATCATCACCAACGATCCCAGGGTGGCGCCCTGTCGGTGCAAGGCACGTTGAAGGTGATGGGCCTTGAGCAATCGGCCCAGCAGCAGTAAGCGCTTGGCCAGGTACTTGAGCCCGGCCGGCTTCAGCAGGCTGACTTTCAATCGATGGTGGACCAGGTGATTAATCAGCACGGGCCATCCTCCTTTCGAGACGATGAAAACCGCGCTTGGCAAAGCAGAACAGCACCCCTTCGGTAGCGACCAGCACATAGCAGACTCCGAGCAACCCATAGTCTGGCGCCAGGCAAAATACCGCCAGGCTGCTGGCGACCGACACCAGCATGAACACCACGGCAAATGACGAATAGGACGCCGTCGCCATCAAGGCGACCCAATAGACTTGCCAGGCCACGTGGGTCAGCGCACCGATAATCAGCACCAGCATGATGCTGGAGGAGTAGTCGTCTTTGCGGCCCGACCACAGATCAAAAATCGTCCCGCCAAATAGCACCACCAACGCACCCATCACACACGCAATGGGCAATGAGAATTTCAAGGCATACCGGATCATTTTCCTGACCAACTGGTTGTCACCGATGGAGAATGCATAGGAAATTTCCGGCCAGAGGGACTGGTTCACCACCGTCGAGAACTGCACCAGCACCCGCGAAATGGTCCGGTACAAGCCGAATATCGCCGCGTGGGCCGGAGACAGCAGCACCGACAACAGAATGATCAGCCCCTGCACGTTCAGCGCCAGGCCAATGGGAAAGGCCAGCGACGCAAGTGACGGTTTGATCAAGGTCACGAACGCGCGCCTGCCGATCGCTGACGGGTTGAAACCCAGGGTGACGCCCAATCGATTGGCGATCAGGTTCTTGCTCACGATGCCAACCGAACGGACGCCCAGCAGCATCAGGCTGGTGGCGACCAGGCTCTGAGTGAGGTAGGCACACAACAAGGCGGCCGACCACTCCAGCATGCGGATGACGTTCATGATGAATGACGACAATGGCAGGGCTTTACAGGCCCGGTAGCGGATCGAGATCATGTTCGTAAACAGGCAAAGCAGCGAATAGCCCGTCAGGGCCGAGAGGATCAACACCCCATCACCGCTCCTGATCGATTTGAGATTGAGCAGGCTGAACAGATCAAAAAAAGCCAGCGACCCCAAGGCCAGCAACAACACGCTGAGCCCCGTCAGCAGCAAAAACGCAAAGCTGGTGCTGTAGACCGCACGCGCGACCTTCAACCGCCCTCGTTCATGCCAGATCACCACCTTGCTCGCTGCCGCCGTGGTCACTCCCAGGTCGGACAGCGCCAGATAGGTCGGAATCGCGGACAGCACAACCCACTCGCTGTAGGCGCCAAAGCCCCAACTGGCAATCAGCACCGGGACACTCACCAACTGGATCAGCAGGTTCACCACCTGGCCAAACGAATTGGCGCCAATGCCGCTGACGATTCTTTTAAGCACGCTCATGGGAAGACCTATACCGAGTTGAGAGGTCGCCCGATGGATACGTAGTGAATACCTTTCTTCAGCACACTGGCGGGGTCGAACAAGTTGCGCCCGTCGAAGATCAGCGGCTGCTTGAGCTGCTGCTGGATCACGGTGAAATCCGGCGCCTTGAAGACTTGCCACTCGGTGATGATCAGCAAAGCGTCGGCGCCTTTCAGGCAAGCTTCCTTGGTGCCGCACAGGCGCAGGTCATCGCGGTCGCCATAAATGCGCTGGGTTTCCTCCATGGCTTCCGGATCAAAGGCTTGCACCTTGGCCCCCGCACGCCAAAGGGCTTCCATCAATACGCGGCTTGGCGCCTCGCGCATGTCATCGGTGTTGGGCTTGAAACTGAGCCCCCAGAGCGCGAATGTCTTCCCCGCCAGCTCGCCGTTGAAGTGCGTGGATATTTTGTTGAACACGCTGTGTTTCTGTTCAACGTTGCGCCGCTCCACCGCCTTGAGCAGCGTGGCATCGAAGTCGATGGTCTCGGCCGTCTGGATCAGCGCCTGGACATCCTTCGGGAAGCACGACCCGCCGTACCCCGCCCCCGCATAGAGAAAGTGATAGCCGATACGCGGATCGGAACCGATCCCCTGGCGTACCATCTCGATGTCGGCACCCAATCTCTCGGCCAGGTTGGCCATCTCGTTCATGAAGCTGATCTTGGTGGCGAGCAGGCAATTGGCAGCGTACTTGGTCAACTCAGCGCTGCGCACGTCCATCACAATGATCTTTTCGTGGTTGCGATTGAACGGCGCATAGAGCTCGCGCATCACCGCTTCGGCATGCCGGCTGGCAGTGCCGATGACAATACGGTCCGGCCTGATGCAGTCAGCCACCGCGCAGCCTTCCTTGAGAAATTCTGGGTTGGACACGACGTCAAAGGCCAAGTCGGCGCGCTCACGCACGGCGAGCATGGCGGCAATGCGCGCACTGACTTTGTCGGCCGTACCTACGGGAACCGTGGACTTGTCGATGATGGTCAGCGGGGCCTGCATATGCTGCCCGATGGTCTCGGCCACCGTCAGCACATACTTCAAGTCGGCCGAACCGTCTTCATCCGGTGGTGTGCCCACGGCGATAAACTGCACTTCGCCGTGCTTGACCGCAGCCACGGCGTCGGTGGTGAAATTCAAGCGACCGGCCGCATGGTTTTCCCTGACAAGGGTCTCCAGGCCTGGCTCATAAATCGGGATGTGCCCCTGCTTGAGGCGTTCGACCCGATGCGCATCGATATCGACACACAGCACGTCGTGACCGACTTCAGCGAGTACCGCCCCCTGGACCAGCCCTACATAACCAATGCCAAAAACGGTGACTTTCATAGCGTTTCTCTTTGAACCTGCGGCCAGTGGTAGACGTGCTGCGCGTTGGACTGCAATTGCCTGCCATCCAAGATCAAACGCTGTCTGAGGTGTACTCGTAGTGGTAATAGCTGTAGGCGCCGTACCCGTACTTGGCGGATGAGCGTTTCTCAATGCCGTTGAAAATCGCGCCTTTAAGCTCAATCCCATTCTGCTGATAACGACGCATCGTCAATTCCACCTCCCGCACCGAGTTCAGCTCGAAGCGGGCCACGATCAAATTGGTACCGGATTGGCGTCCGACGATGGTTGCATCGGTAACGGCGAGAAACGGTGGCGTATCGAGGATCACCAGGTCATACAGGGCGCTGACGTGCTCCAGGAATTCGCTGAAGTTGGCATGCATCAGCAGCTCCGATGGGTTCGGGGGTATCCGCCCACGCGCAAGGACGTGAAGGTTCTCTACCTCCGTTGGATGGATCACGGCACCGAGCTCACAGCGCTTGGCCAGGAGGTCGGACAGCCCGTCCTCAGCCGGAATACCAAAGACCTTGTGCAAGTAGCCTTTGCGCATGTCCACATCCACCAACAGCACTCGCTGCCCCGAATGAGCCACCACCGCTGCCAGGTTCGACGAGACGAAGGTCTTGCCAACCTGCGGGCTGGGCCCGGAAATCATCAGGCGGTTGTTACCGGCTTCCAACATGGCGAAATGCAGACTCGTGCGCAGGCTGCGCAGCCCTTCAATGGCAAGGTCCGTTGGGTTGCTGAGCGCAAGCAACTGCGTAGCACCGGGCTTGTTGGTACGAACGAGCTTCTGGTCCATGTCTTTCTGGATCGCACTGAACGGGATCGCTGCGTAGACCGGCAAGCCGAGTTTTTCCAGTTCATTGGGGTTGGATACGCCGCGGTTGAGCGCTTTGCGAAACAGCACCAGTGCAATCGCGACAAAGGCACCGAGCAGCGTGGCGATCACGACAATCAAGGCTTTTTGCGGCCTGATCGGGTTCCTCAAGTCGACATCGGCCGTGTCGATCAGGCGCACATTGCCGACCGTGCCGGCGCGCATCACATCCAATTCCTGATACTTGTTCAGTAACTGCGTGTAGATCTCGGTGCTGACTTTCAGGTCTCGGGTCAGGCTCAGCAGCTCTTGCTGAGTGGTGGGCAGGCTCTCGACCTTCTTGGCCAGCTCATTCTGACGTGCAGTGAGCTCGGCCAATTGTGTCAGCAGTGCCCGATACACCGGGTGCTGGGGGGTGAATTTTCGTTCGATCTCGGCCTGCTGCATCTTGAGTTCCGAGATGCTCGCGTCCAGTGCGACGATCTGGTCAAGAATCGCCTTGGCCTCGAGGCTGATATCGATGGTTTTGTTGCGGATCTGAAACTTATTCAGCGCTGTCTCAGCCTGCTCGACATCCTTGCGTACCTGCGGCAACTGATCCTTGAGAAAGGCCAGGCTCTGGGCAGCCTCTGCGGACGTGCGGTCGATATTCTGGCGCACATAGATACGCGCCACCTCATTGAGCACTTGAATGGCCGCCGCAGGCCGGGTGCTTTCCAGCGCCAGGCCGATAATTCCCGATTCCTTGCCGCGCTCCGCCACATCGAGCAACTTCTGGTAGCGCAGAATGCTGGTGAGCCGCGGTGAACGGATTACGCTGAATTGCGCGCCAGGGTTGGCTTGAAGTACCTCGACCTTGAGCTTGATGCCATCGCTTTCGTAATAACGACCCACCTGCCCTGTCAGCAACACCGTGTCGTCCTGGTCTGACAGGGTAAAGCTGTCGCCGCTACTGGCCGTCAGGGTCAGTGCCTGGCCCAACAGATCGGCAGGCAGGTGCAACTGCGAAAATCTCAGCTCTTCGCCGCCCCAGCCGTAGCTGGACAGTCCGAGCCATGGGCTGGCGACCGCCTGCGCCTGGGCGGGTTTGAAGCGCCGAGCCATGAAGTCGCCGATCAATGGAAAGCGCTTGGGCTTCACCTCAAGATCGAGATTGAGGTTGTCGACAGCGGTGCCAATGGTAATTCGCGAACGGATCAGTTCAACTTCCGTGACCGTGGGCGACTCCTTGCCGAGCAAGCTGCCGACGTCAGAAAAACCCAGCATGTCGCTTTTCTTCGGCTCCACCTGAACCAGCGCAGTCGCCTGGTAAATAGGAGGCGTCAACACGGCGTACGCCGCCCCCAACGCCATAAACGCAATACTGATGCCACCGATCAGCCACTTATGGTCCAGTAAAGTGCCCAACAACAGCATGAAGTCGAGATCAGTTTCTTCGCCGTTGTGCGACGCGATTGCGGGTGCTGATTGCATAAGTCAGTTCTTTTTTCTAACCAATAGTCAAGGAATGGCACAGGGTGCAAGACGCCCGGCTCCATGCACGTTTAACGGCTTCACTCAATACACAAACTCTCACTCGAGCCTGCCCAACAATATTCCTAACTATTCAACGCCAACGGATCCCTTAGAGTATCCAACCGCCTCCACGCACATTTAACTAACTAAGCGTTGTGCCCATGCCTGAGTGGCTTGTTCTATCAACGCATACGCGTGAACAAAGGCCGGCTTGCCTTGACGATAAGGGTCCATGATCTCTCGGTTGTATTGCCATTTACCCAGCAGGAACACCTTGCCCCGAGCCTCCGGGGCGAGGCTGAGCACCTCGTCGATGTGCCGCTGTTCCATCACCAGGACAAGGTCCGCGTCACTCACCGCATCGCTCGTCAGTTGACGCGCCCGGTGTGTGCCAGGCGCATGACCATGCTCGGCAAGCACCAGTGAAGCCGTGGGCTCCAAAGGACTATCACGCAACGCGGCCAGCCCCGCCGAACTCACTTCTATGGCGGAGGACGCAAGCGCGTTGCGCAGTAACTTTTCTGCCGTGGGGCTGCGACAAATATTGCCGACGCACACAATCAAAATCCTATTGAACAAGGCAACCTCCCACGCGCCGTACTGTATTAACCCGGTAGTAAAAGGGATGACCTTACTTCAAGCAGCGAGGCGATTATGATCACAAGCCCACGACTTCGACTACCCATCGAGACAGACGAAAAATAACAAAAGTGTATTAACCGACTAAAAATAACATTCCATTACTTTTCCCTTTTCGCATAATAAAGTGCCGCCTGAGAGCAACAACGAGGGACGGCCATGAACACATCAAAGTTATTGGTAGAGCGTATTGGCCTATTTCCTTCTTCGGGAAATATTCATGTTGAAGTGAATAACTCGACCCGCGTCGTCGAGCGCATGCAGGTGTTGTATGCCGATAACTCCCTGGACAGCGATGAGTCCGGCTCTGGGCTGTCGATGGTGTTTGCCGATTGGCGTTTCAAGTTGCAGGTCAGTGATGCGGCGTCGGTGTGCCTGTGCGTGGAAAGTCGTGGCGACAGCCAGTTCATGCAGGTCAAGACCGCCGAATTGCTGGCGAATATCTCCGGCACTGAGGAGCGGCCATGAGCCTATTGGACGATGTAATACGCAGTTACGCGCTGAGAAAGCTCACGGGGATGTTTGAAGGTTTCGCCGAGCCGGCGGTGGGCACACAGTACCGGCGCAATACCCTGGCGATCGGCCGTTGGCTGGAACAGCTGCAGGGCAGCTCGCCGCAGCAGATCACCCATACGCTGTTCAAGCAGATGATCGAGGCGCGGCGTCGCGGTGATGTGCAGCGCTTCAACGCGCAAACGGTGTTGCTGGAACTGATGGTGGAAAGCAACCGGGCGCTGGACCTGGTGACTTACTCGGCCCTGCTGTGCGCCGCCTCCAGTCGCCAGGAAGGCTCTTGATGGGCGCGTTCGGCACCTGAGAGGGTGATTGCCACGCGGTTGAGCAGCAATTCGGCGTTGTACTTGGGCGCCATGGCGCACACCAGCAAGGCTGCCAGGCCGGCACCGATGTAGGCCGGGGAAACCTTGACGTCAACGGGCTCGATTCGCCACAGAAACGCCATGGCCGCCACAGCCCCCAGCGTGGCACCGGCCAATGCTTCGTTCAGCGGATGGATGTAAGGCGCAACACAATAGGCACTGAACCAGGCACTGGCCATTAACCCCACCCCCGCCGCCGGCCAGCCTAATCGCGGATTGAACTGGCGCGCAATCAGACTCGCTGCCACGGTGATCATCAGGGTCGTGTTCATGGCATGCCCACTTAATACGGCAATGTCCAAAGGCTCAAACGACAAACCCCAGCCTTTGAACAGCAACTTACTGAACGCGACAATCGAATAACTAACGCCGACGGTGATGATCCAGGCGCGAAGTGCCCATGGGTTCGAATACCTCAGCCACACCGCAATGATGATGGCGGCCGGAATCATGACGGTAATGCCGCCATAGTGTGCAAGTTCTGCGCGCATCATTCCCCAACCATCGACGTGCCCCTTTCGGCGCCATCAGACCTGAGCGTCGGGGAAATTACAACGTTATCTACGGTCAGGATGGTGCTGAAAGCCCGGCGAGGCTTCAGGCTAAAATGCATTTTCCTGATACAGCCAAAGCTTAATACTATTTTTTTTAATAATTAGGTTAGAACCAAACGGCATTTTACAGGCGCCGTCCCTGCCCCTACTTTGGACATGAATATCCGACCCCTGCCCGGTGGAGGTGCCCATCCCGCAAGAGACCACGCCCCAGATAAGGACAGACCATGAGCATTGAATTCATCGGCTACATCGGCGGCCATCACGCTTCCGAAATCCATCCACGCAGCGGCCCTACCCTGCAACCCGACTACGTTGAGACCGTGGCCCGCGCCCACGAAGACGCCGGTTTCGACCGTGCCCTGGTGGCCTTCCATTCCAACAGCCCGGACAGCACGCTGATCGCCTCCCACGCCGCCAGCGTGACCAAGAAGCTGCAATTCCTCATCGCCCACCGCCCCGGTTTCACCCAGCCCACCCTGGCCGCGCGCCAGTTCACCACACTCGACGTGTTCAACGGCGGGCGCACCGCCGTGCACATCATCACCGGTGGCGACGACCGCGAACTGCGTGCCGACGGCAGCCATATCGGCAAGGACGAACGCTACGCGCGCACCGACGAATACCTCAGCGTGGTGCGCCAGGAATGGACCAGCGAACAGCCTTTTGATTTTGACGGCACCTACTACCAGGTCGAAGGGGCGCACTCCACCGTTAAATCGCCGCAGCAACCGCATATCCCGCTGTATTTCGGCGGCGCCTCCAAGGCCGCGATCGAAGTGGCGGGCAAGCATGCCGACGTCTACGCGCTGTGGGGCGAAACCTATGAGCAAGTGCGTGAAATCGTGACCCAGGTACGCGCCGAAGCCGCTAAGCATGGGCGCACGATTCGCTTCAGTTTGTCGTTGCGACCGATCCTCGCCGAGACCGAAGCGTTGGCCTGGGCGCGTGCCGACAGCATCCTGCAGCAAGCCACGGCGCTGGCCGAGAAGAATGGTTTTGTACGACGCGAACCGCCGAACGAAGGCTCGCGTCGGTTGCTTGCGGCAGCGGCGCAGGGCTCGCGGCTGGATAAGCGCCTGTGGACCGGGATTGCCGGTTTGCTGGGCGCGCAAGGCAACTCCACCTCGTTGGTGGGCACCGCTGAGCAAGTCGCGGAAGCACTGGTGGATTACTACGACCTGGGGATTACCACGTTCCTGATTCGTGGGTTTGATCCGCTCAATGATGCGATCGACTACGGCAAGCGCTTGATCCCCCTCACCCGCCAACTCATCGCAGAACGCGAGCAGGCCAAGCAGGTAGCCTGAGAACAACACAAAACCCAAGGTGGAAGGGGCTTGCCCTAATGCCAGCCAGTTAAGGGCAAACACTGTACCTGTGGCGAGGGAGCTTGCTCCCGTTGGACTGCGCAGCAGTCCCAGCCTTTTTAAACAAAGTGCTGGGGCCGCTTCGCGGCCCAACGGGAGCAAGCTCCCTCGCCACAGGTTATTTTTTACCCTTTCTACGTCTTAACTGACTGACATTAGGGCTTGCCCCCTCCCACATTAAGATCAGTTTTTATAGTCGGTATCGCTACGCTCCAACTGCCGAATCAACGCATTCCAATGCCGCGCCACCCCTGGGCCTTCACCCGTCGAATGTGCCTTGGCCTGCTGCTCGACTTTCTCCACCACTTCCTTCGGCGGGAAGATCAACTCCGCATTCCCCGCTGCCTGCGCCGCGACCTGGATAGTGCACGCGCGCTCCAACTGCTGCAGTTGCTGGAACGCGTGTTCTACGCTGACACCGGCAGTCAACAAGCCGTGGTTACGCAGGATCATCACACTCTTGTCGCCCAGGTCCGCCACCAACCGCTCGCGTTCGTCCAGGTCGAGGGCAATGCCTTCATACCCGTGGTACGCCACCCGCCCGGAAAAACCGATGGAATGCTGGGAGATCGGCAACAGCCCGTCTTTTTGCGCCGACACCGCGATACCGTCGCGGGTGTGGGTGTGCAGCACCGCTTGCAGGTCGTGGCGTGCGCCGTGGATAGCGCTGTGAATCACATAACCGGCGTAGTTGATGCCCAGGCCGGTAGGGTCATCGACGATCGTGCCGTCGAGGTCGACCTTGACCAGGTTGGAGGCGCTGATTTCGTCGAACAACAGGCCGAAGGCGTTGATCAGGAAATGCTCCTCGGGGCCCGGCACGCGGGCGGAGAAGTGGGTATAGATGTGGTCGGTCCACTTGTACAAGGCCGCGAGGCGATAAGCGGCGGCCAGTTTGACGCGCACTTCCCATTCTTCCGGAGTGACGCGTTGGCGAACATTGTTGGAAACGCTGGAAATCGAGGTGACGCTGCTCATGGCAAAACTTCCTGGATGGCCTTAAGGACTTCCAGGCAAGCCTAGGGGATGCAAAAAAATAATAAAAAGCACATTTTAATCTAAGCTAATTATTATTTTTTTTCATATCAGGCAGCATCCTTGATCTTGTGCAACGAGGCAGCCACCCACTTGCCAAACGCATCCACCGGGCCCTGCAGGTTGCCGAGGAAGTGCGGGTAGATCAGCCAAAGATCCATGACCGGCTTGAAGTCCTTGAGCGGCATCACCGCCAATTGCTCGCGATGCGCGCTGCGTTCCAGCAGTGGCCGAGGCACCAGGCCCAAGCCCAGGCCGTCCGCCACCAAACCCAGTTGCAGCTCGGTGCCAAAGGTTTCCAGGTTCACCCGCAGGGCCAGGCCTTGATCGGACAAGGTACGCTGTAAACCGGCACGGAAACCGCAGCCGTCCGGGTTGAGGATCCAACCGTTCTGATAGACGTCCGCCAGCTTGCACGGCTTTTTCGGCAGCTGGGATTTGGCGCACACCACCACCAGTTCCATCTTGCCGATGGACTCGCCGATGATGTTATCCGGGAAGATCTTGCCCGCCGGGAACAACGCCGCCGCCGCATCCAGCTCGCCGCGCTCGATCTTGCCCACCAGTTGGCTGCCCCAGCCGGTGGCGACCTGGGCGCGCAGTTCAGGGTATTCGGTACGCAGGTGCTTGAGCGCATCCAACAGCACCACATCGCCGATGGTCTGCGGCACGCCCAGGCGCAACAGGCCGGTAGGCGGTGCGTCGGTGGCCACCAGCTCGCGCAGGGCATCCATCTCGCGCAGGATCAGCCGGCACTGCTCGTAGACGCGAGTGCCGATCAGCGTAGGCTTGAGAGGTTTGGTATTGCGGTCGAACAGCTCCACGCCAAGCGCCTGCTCGAAGTTCTGCACACGGCGGGTGATGGCCGGCTGGGTCAGTTGCAACGACTCGGCGGCATGGCTGATGGACTGGCAACGAATCACTTCGACAAAGGCATCGATATCGTCAATTTTCATTTGGGCCGCACATAGAGAACAGTCATTAAGATGTGTGCGAAGCATAGTTGCAGGAAGGCTGCCTGGATAGCCCACCCTGTGATCGATAACGTCTAACACTATTCAGGCCCGCTATAAATTACCTTCAGCTATAAGCTAATCATTAAAAAATAGCATATTAACTATTAACATTATGCTTAGATAAACCCATCACCACCGACCACACGATGGAATTGTCATGACCCAGGCCCGACACCCCGAGAGACTCAGAGCCTTCATAGGCGCCCTGGCGGAATTGATCGACGGCAATCCACGCGAAGGCGACCTGCTGCACCGTGGCGGCAAGCTACTGGCGCAACTGGTCAGCCATGATGACTGGCTGCCCGATGAATACGCCCAACCCGACCCCGAGCGCTACCAGCAGTTCTTGCTGCATGCCGATTCGCGCCAGCGTTTCAGCATCGTCAGCTTTGTATGGGGGCCGGGGCAAAGCACGCCGATTCATGACCACCGGGTGTGGGGGCTGATCGGCATGTTGCGCGGGGCAGAGTTTTCCCAAGGTTTTGAACGTGCCCCCGATGGCCGCCTGGTAGCCGAAGGCAAGCCGATCCAGCTGGTGCCGGGGCAGGTTGAAGCGGTGTCGCCCAAAGTCGGTGACATCCACCAGGTGAGCAATGCTCACAGCGACCAAGTGTCCATCAGCATCCATGTATACGGCGCCAACATCGGTGCGGTACGCCGCGCGGTGTACCAGCCTGACGGCAGCGAGAAACTGTTTATCTCCGGCTACTCCAACGCCTTCCTCCCGAACATCTGGGATTTGTCCAAAGAAAAGAGCCCTGCCCTATGACCACCGTATCGACTCGCAGCTTTGCCCGGATTCGCCAGGCCCTGTTGGACCATGAAGAAGTCGCCCTGGTCGACGTGCGCGAAGAAGCGCCGTTTGCCGAATCCCACCCGTTGTTCGCCGCCAATATCCCGCTGTCCAAGCTGGAGCTGGAGGTGTATTCGCGCATTCCACGGCGCGATACCCAGGTCACCGTCTACGACAACGGCGAAGGCTTGGCCGCCCGCGCCGCCGAGCGCCTGGTCGCGCTGGGCTACACCCAGGTAAGTGTGTTGGAAGGTGGGTTGGACGGTTGGCGCAAGGCCGGTGGCGAGCTGTTTATCGACGTGAACGTGCCGAGCAAGGCGTTTGGTGAATTAGTCGAAAGCGAGCGCCACACGCCGTCACTGGCCGCCGAAGAAGTGCAGGCGCTGCTCGACAGCCAGGCCGATGTGGTGGTGCTCGATGCACGGCGTTTCGACGAATACCAGACCATGAGCATTCCCACCGGCATCAGCGTGCCGGGCGCCGAACTGGTATTGCGTGCCCGTGAACTGGCGCCGGACCCGGCCACCCGTATCATCGTCAACTGCGCCGGGCGTACTCGCAGCATTATCGGCACCCAATCGCTGATCAATGCCGGCGTGGCCAACCCGGTATCGGCCCTGCGTAACGGCACCATCGGCTGGACATTGGCCGGGCAGAAACTTGCCCATGGTCAATCGCGACGTTTTGCACCGACGTCGGAAGCACATCGCCAGGCTGCCGCTGCGGATGCACGCCGAGTGGCCGACAAGGCCCGCGTGGGTCGTGCCACCCTCGCCGACCTGCACGCCTGGCAGCAGGAAAAAACCCGCACCACCTACCTGTTCGATGTACGTACTCCGGAAGAATTCGAAGCCGGTCACCTGCCGGGCGCGCGCTCCACCCCCGGCGGGCAGCTGGTGCAGGAAACCGACCACGTCGCCAGCGTGCGTGGCGCCCGGTTGGTGCTGGCGGATGACGACGGCGTGCGGGCCAATATGTCCGCATCCTGGCTCGCGCAATTGGGCTGGGAAGTGCATGTGCTGGATGACCTGCACGCGGCGCACTTCAGCGAAAAAGGCGCCTGGGTCGCGCCGGTACCGGCCCCGCCTCAGGCCGAGCTGATCAGCCCGCACACCCTGGCCGAGTGGCTGAAGCATGGCGACACCGTGGTGCTGGATTTCACCGCCAGCGCCAACTACGTGAAACGCCATATCCCTGGTGCCTGGTGGGTGCTGCGCGCCCAGCTGTCCCAGGCCCTGGCCAAGGTGCCTGCCGCCCAACGCTACGTACTGACCTGCGGCAGCAGCCAATTGGCGCGCCTGGCGGTGGCCGAAGTCGAAGCCATCACCGGGAACCAAGTGTTCCTGCTGCAAGACGGCACCGCCGGCTGGATCAACGTGCAACTGCCGCTGGAAGAAGGTGAAACCCACCTGGCTTCACCGCGCATCGACCGCTACCGCCGCCCATACGAAGGCACCGACAACCCCAAGGAAGCCATGCAAGCGTACCTGGATTGGGAGTACGGCCTGGTCGACCAATTGGCTCGCGACGGCACCCATGGTTTCTACGTGATCTGATCCACCTGAAACGCCTGCCCCCCAAAACCAGCCACCGGCGTTCTACCCGAAAAACACGGTGGCATTGATAGGGCTGCTACGCAGCCCAGCGCAGGGCAAGCCTGCTCACCACAAAAAGCCCTCCCCTGATGCGCATTTGCTCCTGTCTGGCGCAGGCCAGGTACAGACGCGTTTTGACCCTGTTACCCCAACCCCTGCTCACCACAAAAAGCGCTCCCCTGATGTGCATTTGCTCCTGTCTGGCGCAGGCCAGGTACAGACGCGTTTGACCCTGTGACCCCAACCCCTGTAGTGAGCAGGCTTGCCCTGCGCCGGGCTGCGAAGCAGCCCCAAAACCAGCCACCGAAGTTCTACCCGAAAAAACACGGTGACATTGATAGGGCCGCTTCGCAGCCCAGCGCAGGGCAAGCCTGCTCACCACAAAAAGCGCTCCCCTGATGTGCATTTGCTCCTGTCAGGCGCAGGCCAGGTCCAGACGCGTTTTGACCCCGTTACCCCAACCCCTGCGCTGGGCTGCGAAGCAGCCCCAAAACCAGCCACCGAAGTCCTACCCAAAAAAAACCGGTGGCATTGATAGGGCTGCTACGCAGCCCAGCACAGGGCAAGCCTGCTCACCACAAAAATCCCCCCTGACGAGATATTCGCCTTGGCGCGCAACGCGCCAACAAATGCAATTATCGAATAATCAATTCACACATAATCAAATATTTTAATAATTAACTTATAACCAAAAAGAACTTCACAGCGCGTTTTTATGGGCATAACGTTAACCCATGCACCGACCCCTTCTCCAGGCGGAGGTAATCAAACCCTTTCTTGATCTGCCTGGAGCCTGCATCCCATGGTCCTTACCACCCCTTTCAAACGCCTGCTCCTGGGTACCGCCCTCGCCTTCGGCCTGATCGGCAGCGCACACGCCGCCGACCTGCAATCCCTGCGCGTGGCCAACCAGAAATCCACGATCAAGGCATTGCTGGAAGTCTCCGGCGAAACCAAAAACGTGCCCTACGAGATCCAGTGGTCGGAATTCCCGTCCGCCTCGCCCCTGGGCGAAGCCTTGAATGCCGGCGCCGTGGATATCGGCGCCCTCGGCGATGCGCCTTATGTGTTCGCCCTGGGTGCCGGTGCGTCGCTCAAGGTGGTCAGCATCATCCACGCCGAAGGGCGCAACACCACTGCCTTGCTGGTGCCCAAGGACTCGCCGATCAAGACCGTCGCCGACCTCAAGGGCAAGAAGATCGTCACCGGGCGCGGTTCCATCGGCCATTACCTGGCGATCAAGGCCCTGGCCACCGCCGGCCTGACCACCAAGGATGTGCAGTTCATTTTCCTGCTGCCCAGCGAATCACGCCTGGTGCTGGATAACGGCACTGTCGATGCCTGGGCCACCTGGGACCCGTACACCACCGTGGTCACTTCGCAAAGCCAGGCTCGCGTGTTGATCAGTGGTAACAAGCTGCTGAGCAACCACCTGTACCTCGCGGCCACCCAAAAAGCCATCGCCGACAAGCGCCCGCAACTGGATGACTTTGTCGCACGCGTCGACCGCGCTTACGCCTGGGCCAACACCCACCCTGATGAGTACGCCGCCGCCCAAGCCAAGATCACTGGCCTGCCGTTGGCCGTGCACGTCGAGGTGGCCAAGGACACCCACCTGACCCCGGTCGCCATCGACGACTCCGTCATCAGCGGCCTGCAAGCGACCGCCGATACCTATCAAAAAGAAGGCCTGCTGACCCAGCACATCGACGTGTCACAGGGCTTCGATAAGAGCTTCAACGCCAAGCGTGCCCCCCTTTCCCAAGCATCGCGCTAACAGGAGCAGAACATGAGCAAGCCACATCAAGCAAAACCACGTCATTTGAAACTGGGCGCCATGGTCCACGGCGTGGGACACGGCTGGGGCGAATGGCGCCACCCGAACGCCCAACCGAATGCCAGCACCAGCTTCGGTTTCTACAAGCAGCAGACTGAATTGGCCGAAGCCGCCAAGTTCGACTTCGTCTTCATCGCCGACAGCCTGCACATCCACGCCAAGTCCAGCCCACACTACCTCAACCGTTTCGAGCCGCTGACCATCCTGTCGGCACTCGCGGCGATCACCACGAATATTGGCTTGGTCGCCACCGTGACCGTCAGCTACACCGAGCCCTACCAGGTGGCGCGTCAGTTCTCGTCCCTGGACCATATCAGCGGCGGCCGCGCCGGTTGGAACGTGGTCACCTCGTGGCTGAGCGGCACCGCTGACAACTTCAGCAAGGCCGAGCATCCACCCCATGCCGTGCGTTACCGCATCGCCAAGGAACACGTGAACACGGTCCAGGGCCTGTGGGATTCGTGGGAAGACGATGCCTTTACCTACAACAAACAGACCGGCGAGTTTTTTGCCCCGAGCAAGCTGCATGCACTCAACCACAAGGGCGATTTCTTCTCGGTGAAAGGCCCGCTGAACATCGCGCGCTCGCGCCAGGGCCAACCGGTGATTTTCCAGGCCGGCACCTCGGAGGATGGGCGCAACTTTGCCGCGCAGAACGCCGATGCGATCTTTGTGCACGTGGACAGCATCGAAGAGGGCCTGGCCTATTCCCAAGACCTGAAGCGTCGCGCCAAAGGCTTTGGCCGCGACCCGCAAAGCCTGTCGATCCTGCCGGGTATTCGTCCGATCGTCGGCCGCGATGAGGCTGAAGTGGAAAGCCGCTATCAGCAAGCCGTCGACCTGGTCACCGTGGAAGACGCAATCGTCGCCCTCGGCCGCCCGTTCAACGATCACGACTTCAGCAAATATCCCTTGGACGCGCCGTTCCCGGAGCTCGGCGACCTCGGTTCCAACAGCCAGAAAGGCGGCTCCGACCGCATCAAACAACTGGCCAAGGACGAAGGCCTGACCCTACGTGAAGTCGCCCTGCACTTTTCGCGGCCAAAACGTGATTTTGTCGGCACCCCGGAGCAAGTCGCCGATGCGATCCAGGCCTGGTTCGAGACCGGCGCCAGCGATGGTTTCATCATCAACTCGGTGCTGCCGGACGGTTTGCAGTATTTCACCGAATGGGTGGTGCCGGTGTTGCAGCAACGCGGCCTGTTCCGCAGCGAATACACGGGCCATACCCTGCGCGACAACTTGGGCCTGGACGTACCGGCCAACCGCTACAGCGTCGCCGCCGAGGTTGAAGAAAAACAGGAGGCGCTGGCATGAGTGAATCCCTCAACCGTCAACTGGCGGACCTGCACGCCGAACGTGTCGCCACCTGGGCGCCGGAAGCGTTGCAGGTCAATATCGACCAACGCCAGCGCCTGGTGGATGAAGCGCGCCCCGACGACTACGTGCAGGTCGGCGATGAGCTGGCCCCGTTCACCCTGCTCACGGTAGAAGGCGGTGAACTCAACCGCGACCTGCTGCTGGCGGACGGTCCGGCGGTGCTGATTTTCTTCCGCTTTGCCGGCTGCCCGGCGTGCAACATCGCCCTGCCCTATTACGAACGCCAGCTCTACCCCCGCCTGCGCGAACTGGGCGTGCCGCTGGTAGCAGTGAGCCCGCAAGTGCCTGAGCGCCTGGTCGAAATCAAGACCCGGCACACCCTGCAACTGCAGGTGGCCAGTGACCCCGACAACACCCTCGGCCGACGCCTGGGCATTCTCTACAGCGCCGATGAGGCATCGCGCAATGCCGCCCTGGCCAAGGGCAATCACCTTGGCGAAACCACCGGCACCGGTACCTGGGAGTTGCCGCAACCGACGGTGGTGGTGATTGCCGGGGACGGCACGGTGGCGTTTGTGGAGGTGAGCCCGGATTGGCTGGTGCGCACTGAAGCTGAGCCGGTGCTGCAGGCCGTGGAGCGGTTGTTGGGCGAGCAGCCTGTACGCATCGCTATCTGAGCTCCCACATTTTGACCGAGTACAATCATCATGACTTCATCGTCTCAACCGTCTCTGCGCTCCGTGGAAGTCGCCAACTTCGAAGCCCTGCTCGAACGCCTCAGCACCGAGCTGGCCAGCACCGCGCACCTCTATGACGAGAGCGGCGCCTTCCCTCATGCCAACTTCACGTTGCTGCACGAACACGGCCTGGTCGCCCTCACGGTGCCCAAGTCTCTGGGCGGCGGCGGTGCTAGCCTGCCCCAGGCGCGCAAGGCGATCAGTGCGATTGCCAAGGGCGAACCGTCCACCGCGCTGATCCTTGTGATGCAGTACCTGCAACACACACGCCTGCAAGACAGCAAGACGTGGCCGGCGCACTTGCGCACGCAAGTGGCGAATGACGCTGTGCGCGACGGCGCCCTGATCAACGCCCTGCGCGTCGAGCCCGACCTGGGCACCCCGGCCCGTGGCGGCCTGCCGGCGACGACCGCCGTGCGCACTGCCGAAGGCTGGCGCATCAGCGGACGCAAGATCTACTCCACCGGCAGCCATGGCCTGAGCTGGTTCAGCGTGTGGGCACGCAGCGATGACGCCGATCCATTGGTCGGCGCCTGGCTGGTGCCAAAAGACAGCCCCGGCGTGAGCATCATCGACACCTGGGACCACCTGGGCATGCGCGCCACCTGCAGCCATGAAGTGGTGCTCGACAACGTGCGGGTGCCACTCGATCACGCCGTCAGCGTCAGCCCGTGGAGCGCGCCCTCGCCGGAGCTGGACGGCGAGGGTTTCCTGTGGATGTCGGTGTTGTTGTCCTCGGTGTACGACGCCGTGGCCCAGGCCGCGCGGGACTGGCTGGTGAACTGGCTGGAAGAGCGCCAGCCATCCAACCTTGGCGCCGCGCTGTCGACCTTGCCGCGCTTCCAGGAAACCGTCGGCCACATCGACACCCTGCTGTTTGCCAACCGCAGCCTGCTCGACGCCGCGGCCGAAGGCCATACCCCGTCGGCCAATGCCGCGCAGTTGAAGTACCTGGTCACCCACAACGCCATCCGCGCCGTGGAGCTGGCCATCGAGGCCTCGGGTAACCCAGGCCTGTCGCGCCATAGCCCACTGCAACGGCATTACCGCGATGTACTCTGCAGCCGCGTGCACACCCCGCAGAACGACGCCGTGTTGCAAGGTGTCGGCAAAGCCGTCTTCGCCCAACGCCACAAGGAACGCCCATGAGCCAGGTGATGATTGCCAGCCAGCTGGACGAAGATTACAACGACGTGATCCGCCAGCGCCTGGCCTCGATCCACCCCGGCGCGCAAGTGATCGGCGTACCCGTGGGCGTACCCAGCGACCTGCCGCCCCAGGCCAACATTCTATTGCTGCGCCCGATCAACGTGCGTGGCTACACCGCGCCGGATACGCCGCCACCGGGCTGGCCGTACGGCGCGCAGTGGGTGCACCTGGTGTCGTCGGGCATCGACTTCTACCCGCAGTGGCTGTTCAACGGGCCGCCGGTGACCACCTCGCGCGGCAGTGCCGCCGACAACTTGGCCGAATTTGCCTTGGCCGCGATCTTTGCCGCGTCCAAGCATTTACCGGAGATCTGGGTGAAGGACGCCCAGTGGCAATTCACCCCGCTGCGCCCGCTCAAGGGCACGACACTGGGCATCCTGGGGTTTGGTGCGATTGGCGAAAGCCTGGCGCAAAAAGCCCTGGCCTTGGGGATCAAGGTGGTGGCGCTGCGTCAAAGTCCGACGCCGTTCAGCACGGGGGTTGAAGCCGCCAAGGACATTCACGACCTGTTCGCGCGCGCCGATCACCTGGTGGTGGCGGCACCGCTGACCGAGTCCACACGGCATATCATCAACCGTGATGTGCTGGGCAGCGCCAAGCCAGGGCTGCACTTGATCAATATTGCACGGGGTGGCTTGCTGGACCAGGAGGCGCTGCTGGAAGCGCTGGATAACGGGCAGATCGGGCTGGCATCGCTGGATGTAACCGAGCCGGAGCCGTTGCCGGATGGGCATCCGTTGTACACCCATCCAAGGGTGAGGTTGTCGCCGCACACATCGGCGATTTCGACCAATAGCCGCAACGAGATTGCCGATACGTTTTTGGCGAACCTGGAGCGGTATATCGACGGTAGGACGTTGGAGAACCTGGCGAATTCATAACGCCGAACAGCAATCAACAGGTGGGAGGGAGCAAGCCCCCTCCCACATTGGGTATTGTGGTCAGGCAAAAAGTATCATCCCCATAACGCATAAAGGTGGGCTACTTGATGCGGTAGTGGAACGTGTTGCGCACTGCTGGCACGGGCACGGGTTTTCCATCAACAATCCGTGGCTGGTAGCGGAAGGTATTTGCCGCCGCCAATGAAGGTCGCATGAACAACGGGTGGCAGCCGTCCAGCACCCTGGGGTTTTCCACACGGCCCTGAATGTTGACGGTGTATTCCACGGAGCAATCGCCTTCGATGTTCTTGTCCAGGGCACGCTCGGGGTAGTCCGGCGCTTCCTTGCTCAAGGGCTGGTATTGACGGCTGTCAAAGGCTGGCGCGGGGGCGGGTGCTGCGGGGCGGGCGCGTTCAGCGGCGAGGCGTTCCTGGTTCACTCGCTGTTGCTCCAGCTCGCGGTTGCGCTGTTCAGTCGCCAAGCGTTCTTGTTGTTGCTCGATTTTCTTGTCTTCGACACGCTTGCGCGCCAAGGCGGCCTTCTCAAGTTTCTGCGCCTGGATCTGCGGATCGACGGTGGGCTTCACCGGTTCGGGAACAGCGACGGGCTCCGGAGGTGTGAGGGCCACCGGCTCAGGTGCGGGAGCAGGAACAGGAACAGGAACAGGCGCAGGTGGCATCATCACCAACTGGGTATGCATCACCCTGGGTGCTTGCACCGGCGTTTTTTCTGTTGACCCACCCAGCATCAGCGCTGCCAGCACGCCCACGTGCAGCGCCACCGCCAGGCTCGCCGCGAAGCTGTTTCTCCAGAACCCGGACGGTTGCCCGTGCGCCATCGTTAACGTCGGACTGTGCATGATCATCGCCGTCATTGCGGGGCCTCGGTCACCAGCCCCAAGTTGCTCACACCACCTTTCTGCAACACCGCCATGGCCGCGACCACCCGGCCGTATCCGGCGTTGTCATCGGCGCGGATGTACACCTGGGTGTCGCTGCGTGCCGCCACTACCTGCATGACCTTGGCGCCCATTTCATCCAGGGTCACGGCGCTGTCGGTCTGGTGCCGGGTGTCGAGCTCGCCGCCGAGGTTCCAGTAGTAACCCCCGTCGGCCTTCACCGACAGCGTGAGGATCTGCTGGCGGGTGTCGGTGGCCAGCGCTTCGGCGGCGACCTTGGGCAGTTCGATCTTCACGCCCTGGGTCAACATCGGCGCGGTGACCATGAAGATCACCAGCAGCACCAGCATCACGTCGATGTAAGGCACCACATTCATCTCAGCCTTGGGCCCGTGCTTGCGTTGCGGCCTGGTCAACATCGGTTTGCTCCTTGTTCAGGCGGCCACGGCCAGGTTGATCGGCGTACCGCGCAAGGTGCGGTGCAGACGCACTTGCAGTTCATTGCCGAAGGCGTAGTAGCGGGTGAGCAAGGTCTGGCCGCGTGCCGCGAAGCGGTTGTAGGCGATCACCGCCGGGATGGCGGCAAACAGGCCGATGGCGGTGGCGATCAACGCTTCGGCGATGCCCGGCGCCACCGTCGACAGCGTCGCCTGCTGGACCTGGGATAAGCCGATAAAGGAATTCATGATCCCCCACACGGTACCGAACAGGCCGATGTAGGGACTCACCGAGCCCACGGTCGCAAGGAATTGCAGGCCCTTTTCCAACTCGATTTCCTGCTCGGTGATCGCTACCTGCAACGCACGTTCGACACCTTCCAACACGGCCGGATCATGGCTGTGCAGGTGCTGGTATTCCTGCACGCCTGCGATAAAAATCGGCGCAATGCCGCCCTCGCCCGCCTGCACCGTTTCGCGGTACAGCGGCTGCAGATCGGACGCGGCACGAAAGCGCCGCACAAAGCCGTTCAACTGGCGCTCCAGGCGGCGCAGCACACTGCCGCGCTGGATGATCAGGTACCAACTGAGCAAGGACGCCAGCAGCAAAGTGACCATCACGGCCTTGACCAACAGGCTGGCGTCGCTGATCAAACCCCAGATCGTCATATGTTCCATCGTCGCGTGCATGGTTAGGCTCCTATTCGATTAAAAAGTGATGACCGGCTGATGACCGTTCAGGGTAATTTCAGTGTGCGGGTCACCTCCGCCCACGGCACGAACTTGAAGTTCTGGGTCTGCTCGGGCATGCGCTTGCGCCCGTCCTGCACCACCAGCATGCCTTGGCTCCAGGGCCCGCCGAGGTTGAGGGCGGTGACTTCCAGGCCATCGGTTTCCGACGCGCCGTCTATGCCGGCGGCGGCGTTCAGGCCCACGCGAAAAGCACCGTGCGTGGCAAACGGCGGCTCGGCATCCACCACCACATAGCTGTCGTTGCCTTGGCTGGAGATCACCAGGTAATCGCGCTTATCGCTCTGGTACAGCGCCAGGCCCTCGACATCCGCCTGCAGTTGCGGGCCGACCTTGATCACGCTGGTGAGCGTGGCCGGTTGGTCGGCACGCGCATCCACCGCCCACACGCCGACATCTTCTTCACCGATAAACAGCCGCTGGCGCTGGTCATCGGCCACGCAGCCTTCGGGCTGGCTGTCGACCTTGAACTGGCGCACCAGCTCGCCCTGCACACGGCCATCCGGCGCGCTGAGGCGGTATTGCAGGAAGGTGCCGTCCTTGCCGTTGGCGATGGCGTAGAGGTCCCCGCCGGCGGGCTGGAACAGGCAGATACCGTAGATGTCCTTGAGCGGCGTCGGCACTTCACCGGCTTCACGCAGTTCGCCGCTCTGGCGGTCGATGCTGAACAGGCTCAGGCTGTTGCGATCTCGGTTACTCGCCACGGCGAGGTCGACGGTGTGCGCGCCGAGCTTGAAGTGGGGGCGGACGTCGACGTTGTTGAGGCGGCCGACCGCCAGTTCCTGCAACAGCTTGCCGTCGAGGTCATAGGCCAGCAGGCCCTGTTTCTTGTTAGTGCCGAGCACGCGGCTTTTTTCCGGCTGCGTGGGGTGAATCCAGATCGCCGGGTCATCCGCTGCATCGCCCTGGCGGCCGACTGGATCGGTCTGGCGCAGCGCAGCGACTTCCGGCAGTACCGGCGCGGCCGCCACAGGTTTGGCTTGCCAGTTGAGTGTGCCTTGATACAGCTTGCCGGTGTCGTCATCACGCACCAGCAGGTGCTGGCCATTAACGCTGAGTTGTTCCGGTTCCTTGAGACCTGGCAACGTCAGGCTCGATTGCTCAACCCAACGCTCACCGCTGTGCTGGAACAGGTGCAACTGGGCGGTCTTGGGGTCAAGCGCCACCACACCGCCCGGTACCAGCGCCATAGCCCCGGCTTCGCGCTTGGGGCTGTCGAACAGGGCCACCGGGGCGCGTTTGACATCGGCTTCCGGGTGCGCCGGGTAGGCCCACCAGCCGACGTTTTCTTCATTCACCACCAGTTGCTGGGTGGCGTCATCCACCTGGCAGAACTGCGCCGACGGTGGCAGCGGCAAGCCGCGTACACGCTGGGCTTCGGCGAGCAACGTCGATCCGTTGCCTACCAGCCATTGCTCGCCCTTGCCCTCCTCGCCCACCAGGAACACAAACAGATTGGCCGCCCCGTCGCGGTACAGGCACAGGCCATTCACCGGGTAATCGCGGGTGGGCAGGTACAGCGGTTGGCCAAAGGTCTTGGTGGACGCATCGAGGCTGATCAGCAAGGCCTGTTGGCGGTCGTTGTCGAGGCTGGCCACCAGCACCTGGGCACCGACGACGCGGGTGTCGAGGCTGCTGAAATTGCCTGTGAAACGGGCCAGTTCGGCACCGTTTTTGTCGAGCAGTTGCAGGCCGTCGCGGGTGCCGGCGGCCAGGCGTTCGCTGCCGTTGGGCAGGAAGGCCATGGCTTCGGCATTCAGGCTGGGTGCCCAAGGCGTCAGCGCCAGGTCGGCGGCCATTACCGGTGAGCAAGCGGCCAACGCGATCAGCAGGTACAACTTGGAGATTCTCATGAACGAACAAATCCTTCGAAAGCAATGGAGATCCATGTGGGAGGGGGCTTGCTCCCGATAGCGGTGTATCAGCCAATAAATGTGTACCTGACCCATCGCCATCGGGAGCAAGCCCCCTCCCACATTGGAATCGAGGTGTGGGTTAGAAATGGGTGAACGTCAGGCCCAGCTTGTAAGTGGGGCCGTACTCCTCGTACTGGCCGTTGTAGCTACGGTGGCCGGTGTAGACGAAGTACGACTCATCGGTGAGGTTCTGCGCCTCGAAGCTGACTTGCAGGTTCTTGGTCAGCGAGTAGCACGCGCTGAAGTCGACGAAGGTCTGTGCGTCGACGTGCAGGTCGTGAGCCTTGTCGTTGATCGAGGCCAGCTCATAGAGGTACGCCGATTTGTAGTTGGCCGAGACGCGCAGGCTGAGCTTGTCGTCTTCCCAACCGAGCATCAGGTTGCCGACGGTGTCGGACTGGTTGGGCAGGCTGATGTTGCGCTTGCGGTTCGTCCCGCTGGTGCTGTCGAAGCCTTCGATGTCGGCGCTGGAGCGGCTGAACGTGCTGTTGGCACCGATCAGCAGGCCGTTCCACGGTGCAGGCAGCCAGTCGAATTTCTGTGAGTAGGCCAGTTCCAGGCCGTAGAGCTTGGCGCTGTCGCCATTCGCGTAGGTGTGGGCCTCGGCGAAGTTGGTCCAGGCGCCGGTACCGGCGAGGTCGGTGTTGTAGACGAAGTTTTTGATGTCTTTGTAGAACACGAAGGCCGAGACGGTGCCGGCGCGGCCCATGAAGTGCTCGATGCCCAGGTCCAGGTTGCTCGACTCCAGGGGCTTGAGGTCCGGGTTGCCAAAGGTGGCTTCGTCATCGTCGATGACAAACCCCGGCGCCAATTGGCCGAAGGTCGGGCGCACCACCGACTTGGTCCAGGCCGCGCGCACCTGGGTGTGCTTGTCGATCTGGTAGCGCGCATGCAGGCCCGGCAGCCAGTGGTGATAACGGCGCTTGGTCTCGGTCGGCGTGAACACGCCATCGGTGGCGCCGGTGCCCTTGGCTTCAAACTCGGTGCCCTCGTAGCGCAGGCCGGCGATGAAGCGCCAGTCGTCGATATCGATGGTGTTCATCAGGTAGCCGGCGTTGATGTCTTCGCGAATGGTGAAGTCGTTGACCCGTGATTCGGTCTCGTCATAGAAGTCTGCCGGGTTGAGGCTGCCGATCAGCTGCTTGATAGCGCCGGGGCTGATGCCGGGGCCGTAGTTGCCGAGACGGTAGTCGACGCTGCCCTTCTGGAATTGGCTGAGGTTGAGCTGGTCGGCGCTGAAGCCGAGGGTGTCGAAGTCTTTGTAGACCCAGGCTTCCAGGTCGTTGTCTTTGTGGCGGCGGCTGACTTTGCCGCCGAATTTCACCTGGGACGCATAGCCGCTCAGGTCGTAGTCGCGGGCCAGGTCCAGGCGCAGGTTTTTCTCGGTGTCTTTTGTGTTCTGTTTTTCCCAGTCGACTTTGTCGAGGGTGAAGTTGCGCGCGTCGTAGAAGCCGCTGCCGATGATCGGGCGTGGTTTGTCCTGGTCATAGAAGCCGCTGTTGGCAAAGTCACCGCCGTCGAAGGTGGCACCGGCGATGTGCGCCGGGCTGTCTTCGCTGGATTGGCTGTAGCCGGCCTGGCCGCTCAGGGTCCACAGGCCGAGCATGCGTTCGCCGCCAAACACGTAGGATTGGATTTCCTGGGTTTCTTCGCGGTTTTTCAGCTTGCGCTTGGCTTCGGCGTCGCCCAACTCACCAGGTGCCTGGGGGTCGGCAAATTCGAGGCTGGCGGCGTTGCGGGTTTCGGTGTCTGTGTAGCGGCTGTAGAGGGTGCGCAGGTAGTAGCTGCTGAGGTCGTCGGGCTTGTAGTCGAAGTTCAGGCCGCCACCGGCGCGTTCGCGGCTGATGTCGTAGTCGCGCTGTTCGAACTCATTGAGCTTGGCGCCGTCGGTGAAGTCCCAGGCGCCGCCGGTCTCGACGTTGTCCGAGCCGAAGTCACGCTTCTGCCAGCTCAGCGCGGCGGCCACGCCGAAGTTGTCGATGCCGTCGCCAAGGCTGAAACGGTTGCTGGCCGCACCGGAGAATTTCGGGCTGGTCTGGCGCGTGTTCTTGTCGTAGCTGGCTTCGGTACTGCCGGTGTAGAACAAGCCCTTGTGGTCGAAGGCCGACAGGCTTTGCACATCGACCGTGCCGCCGAGGGAGTTGGCGTCCATGTCCGGCGTGAGGGTCTTGATCACCGACAGCGACTGCACCAGTTCCGAGGGCAGCACATCCAGTGCGACGGCGCGCCGCGCGCTTTCCGGCGCGGGCACCAGGGTGCCGTTGATGGTCACGCTGTTGAGGTCCGGGCCCAGGCCACGCACGCTGACGAAGCGCCCTTCACCCTGGTCGCGCTCCACGCTGATGCCTGGCAGGCGCTGCGCCGCTTCGGCGACGTTTTCATCCGGCAACTGGGCCACGCCGTCGGCATGCACCACGCTCTTGATGCTGTCGGACTTGCGCTGCTCCTTGAGTGCCTGGTCCATGGCCGCCGCCTGGCCAACCACTTCGACGTGCTCGGTGGTGGCCGCGTCGGCCGCATTCAGCCGCTCGCTGGCCATCGCCAGGGCCAAGGCGGTAAGCGTGAAGCTGACGAGCCCGGTGCGCTTGTACATGCAATCCTCCCCAAGAATCCGTTGGCGCCAGGCAACGGGCCCGGCAACTGGGAGGGCACGCTAGGGGTGGGGGATGACGGTTCTGTGACAGCGATCGGCGCGGAGCCCCGTAAACCGAGGGTTTTGCCTGATTCTCTGCTTGGAATGAGCTGATATGACCTATGGAGATCAACTGTGGGAGGGGGCTTGCCCCCGATAGCGGTGGGTCAGGGACACATTTATTGGCTGATACACCGCTATCGGGGGCAAGCCCCCTCCCACATTTTTTGCTTTTCATTGTTAGCGGCATGAGCTGATTCGACCCTCCCCCACCGTCATCCAACCGTCACATCCATCTGCTGTGCTGGCGCCCATCGCTCATTTTCCCGAGGACCCGCGGCCATGTTTTCCGTGCTCAAGCCCCACCGCTGGAAACTCTCCCTGTTGCTGATCGCCGCCAACCTCGGGCTGATCCTGCACCTGGCCTGCGGCGAGTTGAAAAGCGTCAGCGAATGGGTGTGGCTGGACATCTTCGGCGAAGGCGGATCCGCGCTGTTGGCGTTGGTCTGGCTGGGCCTGGTGCTGAAAAGCCGCCCGGCCGGGCGCGTCACCAATTACCTGGCGCTGGGCTTGTCATGCATCTTTTTTTCCTGGTGGATCGACAGCCTCGACGAGTTTATCCGCCTGCCCGACAGCATCACCTGGGACCACTGGCTGGAGTCCGGGCCGATGCCGGTGGGCATGATCCTGCTGACCATCGGCATCTACCACTGGCACCGCGAACAACTGGCAATCAGCGCACAGATGGAGAAGCGCGAGCGGCTGTTCCGTGAGCATCGGCTGTTCGACAAACTCACGCCCCTGGCCGGTGCCGACTACCTCAAGCGCCAGTTGGCCGACAGCCTGCAAGACAGCCACGACCAACAGCAACCGCTGTCACTGCTGGCGCTGGACCTGGACAACTTCGCCGCCATCAACCAGGCCTACGGGCATGCCGAGGGCGATGCCGTGTTGCAGGCCCTCAGCCATTTGTTGCTGCTCAACCTGCGCCGCCAGGACCTGCTGTGCCGCCTGGCCGGCGACCGCTTTGTGGTGCTGCTGCCCAACACCGGTGAGCGCCAGGCCAAGGAGCTCGCGCTGGAGTTGCAGCAAGCCGTGCGCGGCCTGGCCCACAAGACCCGGTTGCACGGTGAGCGCTTGCAACTGGCGGCGACCACCGCCGTGGTCATGGCCCTGGAGGAATCGCCCCCGGACTTGCTCAAGCGTCTGAACCTCGCGCTGGCGCGGGCCAAGCAACCGCTCGCGAAAAGCGCCTGAGATGGCGGTGAAAACCAACTGGTATGAAAGCGACAGCCGCTTCATCCCAGGGCATTACCAACCCGCCACGCTGATCGACCTGGCGTTGTCCCGCGACATCGACAGTCATCGCCTGCTGCGGGGTACCGGGCTGTTTCACGAGGATATCCTGGCGGGCAACGCGCGGTTGAGCCCCCAGCAGTTTCTCGCCTTGATCGGTAACAGCCGCAAGTTACTCGACGCCGACGACAGCAGCTTCCTGTTTGGGCAGCGGCTATTGCCGGGCTATTACGGCGCTGCCAGCCATGCCCTCGGCCATGCGCAAAACCTGCACCAGGCCTTGGACATATTGATCCAGCAACAGGTGCTGCTCAGCCCCTTGGTCACCCTGCAACTGGAGCTGGATGAACACCACGCCTACCTGTACTGGCTGGACAGTTGCGGCGCCGGGGAGCACTGGCGCTTTTTGCTGGAAGCCAGCATGACGTCGGTGGTCGCCATGAGCCAATGGCTCAGCGGTGAGCGGCTGCCGTGGGTGTGCAGTTTCAGCCATGCCGAGCCGCGTTACGTCGAGCAATACTGGGTACACCTCGGGGAAGACACACGCTTCGAGCGGCCGCTGGACATGCTGAGCCTCCCGCGCGAATACCTCACCCGCGCCTGGCCGGGGGCCTCGGCCACCGCAGGCCAGGTGGCGCGCCAGCAAGCCCGCGAGCAGATCGAACAGTTGGGCTTCGCCGGCAGTTTTCTCGACTGCCTCTACGCCTATTTACACGAGCAGGTGCGCCAACCGCCGAGCCTGGAACAGGCCGCGCACGCCTTCGCCATGAGCCCGGCCACCCTCAAGCGCAAGCTGCACAAGCACGACACCGGTTTTCAGCAGCAGGTGGACCGTGTGCGCAAGCAGGTGGCGTTGCACCTGTATCAGGTCAAGGGCTACAGCAATGACGAAGTGGCGGCGTACCTGAACTTCAACGATGCGGCGAACTTTCGCCGTGCATTCAAGCGCTGGACCGGCAGCACGCCCAACCTGATCCGCCAGCTGTTCAGCAGCCGCTAGCCAGGCGTTCGCGCAGGAACTCAACCAGCGCTTGCACCGGCCGCGAGCTTTGCCGGTGTTGCGGGTACACCGCCGACAGGGTCAGCGCCTCGGGGGCGAACTCGTCCAGGACCGTCACCAGGCGGCCGTCCTTCACCGCTTCGCCGACGATAAAGGTCGGCAGGTAGGTCACGCCCAAGCCCGCAATGGCGGTGTCGCGCAGCAGATCGCCGTTGTTTACACGCATGCGCCCGCTCACATTCAACGCCTGCACCTTGCCCTTGAAACGCCATTGCACCTGGCGGCCATGGCCGTAGGGCAGGCAATCGTGTTCGGCAAGGTCATCCGGCTTTTGCGGTGTACCGCGCAGGGCCAGGTAGTCGGGGCTCGCGCAGTACACCCGTGGGATGCTGGCGATACGGCGGGCAATCAAGGTGGAATCTTCCAGGGTGCCGATGCGCAGCACCAGGTCGTAGCCTTCGCCGATCAGGTCCACCGGACGGTCGCTCAAATCGACCTCCACCGACACCTGAGGATGGCGCTGCAAGAACAGCGGCAACAGGCAGCCCAGGTGAGCCATGGCAAACGACAACGGCGCGCTGAGACGGATGGTGCCGCGCGGCTCGCTGTTCTGGCCGGCGATGCCCTGCTCCACTTGCTCGACTTCACTGAGCAGGCGCAAGGCGGATTCGTAGTAACTCTGGCCGAGTGGCGTGACATCCAAACGGCGCGTGGAACGGTTGAGCAGGCGTACGCCCAGGCGGTCTTCGAGTTGGATCAGACGGCGGCTGACGAATTGCTTGGACAGGCCCAGCTGTTCGGCGGCGGCGGTGAAGCTGCCGGACTCCATGACCTGGCAGAACAGGCGCATGTCTTCAAAGGGGTTCATTGTCGCTTCTCGGTGGACATTTTCGGTTTTTATAACGGGTTTGTCGCCGCACCACAAATCGAAATGTGGGAGGGGGCTTGCCCCCGATAGCGGTGGGTCAGTCAAAGAAATTTAGACTGAAGCACCGTCATCGGGAGCAAGCCCCCTCCCACAAGGGATTACCGACAGACTTGAGAGCAGGTTATTTGGCAGTAAACGCCGAGTAGCTGTTCATCAGGTTGCGGTAGTTGGGAATGCGCGGCGACAACAGGTTGGCCAGGCCTTCCATGTCGTTGCGCCAGTCCACTTGCAGCTCGCAGGCCACGGCGAACCAGTTCACCAGTTGCGCACCGGCAGCGGTCATGCGTGCCCAGGCAGCCTGTTGCACGGTTTCATTGAAGGTGCCCGACGCGTCGGTGACCACGAATACCTCAAAGCCTTCGTCGAGGGCGCACAGGGTCGGGAACGCAACGCACACATCCGTCACCACACCGGCAATGATGATTTGCTTGCGGCCGGTCGCCTTGACCGCCTTGACGAAGTCTTCGTTGTCCCAGGCGTTGATCTGGCCAGGGCGGGCGATGTACGGCGCGTCCGGGAACAGGGCCTTGAGCTCGGGAACCAGTGGGCCGTTAGGACCGCCTTCAAAACTGGTGGTCAGGATGGTCGGCAGGTTGAAGAACTTGGCCACGTCGGCCAGGGCCAGCACGTTGTTCTTGAACTCGTTCGGGGAGAAGTCCTGTACCAGGGAGATCAGGCCAGTCTGGTGATCGACTAACAGTACGACAGCGTCATCTTTGTTCAAACGTTTGTAAGCCATGGGAATATCTCCTAACGGGTTTGGGAAATCAGAACGCAAAGCACGAGCAGCCGAACGCACCCCAGAATCCCTGGAAGTCGCTGACCGGCACGCTGGAAAGGCGCGCTTTTTCGTGGCTGTGGGCGTGCACGCCGCACGGGCCGCTGCACTGGTGAACCTGTGCCTGCAAGGGCGAAGTCGGGCGCCAATGACCCGGCACCTTGACCACCGGCGACCAGTCCGGCAGCACCGGCACACGCGGCGGTGCAAAGTCTTCGAAGTCGCCGCTGCCGTAGACCACCTTGCCGCCGACCACGGTGAGTACCGACTCAATCCACTTGATGGCTTCTTCGTCGACGCTGAAGAAGTCCGCCGACAGGGCCGCCACGTCCGCCAACTGGCCGACCTTGATCTGGCCCTTCTTGCCCTGCTCGGACGAGAACCAGGCGCTGCCATGGGTGAACAATTCCAACGCGGTGAGGCGCGGCAGGCCTTCGGCGTGCAGTTCCAGGCCGCCGACGGTGCGGCCGCTGACCATCCAGTACAACGAGGTCCAAGGGTTGTAGCTCGACACCCGCGTGGCGTCGGTGCCCGCCCCTACCGGCACGCCTTCGGCAAGCATGCGCTTGATCGGCGGCGTGGCTTCGGCCGCCTTGGCGCCGTAACGCTCGACGAAGTATTCGCCCTGGAACGCCATGCGGTCCTGGATCGCAATACCGCCGCCAAGGGCGCGTACACGCTCGATGTTTTTCGGGGTGATGGTCTCGGCGTGGTCGAAGAACCACGGCAAGCCGTTGAACGGGATGTCACGGTTGACCTTCTCGAACACGTCGAGCATGCGCGAGATGGACTCGTCATAGGTGGCGTGCAAGCGGAACGGCCAACGCTGCTCCACCAGATGGCGCACCACCGGCTCCAGTTCCTGTTCCATAGTCAGCGGCAGGTCCGGGCGTGGCTCAAGGAAGTCTTCGAAGTCGGCCGCCGAGAACACCAGCATCTCGCCGGCGCCGTTGTGGCGCAGGTAGTCATCGCCCTGGTGCAGGGTGACGCTGCCGGTCCAGTGCTTGAAGTCGCTGAGTTCTTCCTTGGGCTTCTGGGTGAACAGGTTGTAGGCGATGCGTACCGTCAGTTGCTCGTCCTTGGCCAGTTGCTCGATCACCGCGTAGTCATTGGGGTAGTTCTGGAAACCACCGCCGGCATCGATGGCGCTGGTGAGCCCCAGGCGATTGAGTTCACGCATGAACTGGCGGGTCGAGTTGACCTGGTATTCCAGCGGCAGTTTCGGGCCCTTGGCCAGGGTCGAATACAGGATCATCGCGTTCGGCCGTGCCACCAGCATGCCGGTGGGGTTGCCGTTGCTGTCCCGCACGATCTCGCCGCCCGGCGGGTTGGGTGTGTCCTTGGTGTAGCCGGCCACGCGCAGGGCGGCACGGTTGAGCAAGGCGCGGTCGTACAGGTGCAGCACGAATACGGGAGTGTCAGGCGCCGCCTGGTTCAACTCTTCCAGGGTCGGCATGCGCTTTTCGGCAAACTGGAATTCGTTCCAGCCACCCACCACGCGCACCCATTGCGGGGTGGGCGTACGGTCGGCCTGGTCCTTGAGCATGCGCAGGGCATCGGCCAGGGACGGCACGCCTTCCCAGCGCAGTTCGAGGTTGTAGTTCAAGCCGCCACGGATGAGGTGCAGGTGCGAGTCATTGAGGCCGGGAATGACGGTGCGGCCCTTGAGGTCGATGACCTGGGTGCCACTGCCGCGCAGGGCCATGGCCTCACCGTCGGTGCCCACGGCGACAAAGCGCCCCTGGCTGATGGCGACGGCGGTTGCGCGCGGGTTTTCACGGTCCACGGTGTGGAACTGGCCATTGAACAGAATCAGATCGGCGTTCATAGGGTTTCCTTTACAGAGGCTTCAAGCCAGGGAGCGAACAGACGGGTGGCCGCCGGCATCAGCAGGTAGACCACCAATACAACGATCGTCACGGTGACCAGGAAGGTGGCGACCACGTAGTTGGAGAGGAACGGGTGCAGGCGCAGAACCGGGCCCCACACGATGGGTACCAGCAGGGTCAGCGGCAGGATCACGCACAGGGTGACCACTGCTTGCTTCCAGCGGGGAGGTTTGGCGGCGCTGTCGGCCAGCGGCGCGAACCAGAATTCATTGACCGAACCGATTTCGGTTTTGTCGCCATCGGCCAGCAAGGGGGAGGCTTCGTCGATCAGCGATTTGCGCTCGGGGGAATCAAGCCAGGTTTCCAGGTCATCGGTGGAGCGGTAACGCAACACACAGGTGAACAGCGCCAGCTTGCCCTGCTTGCCGCGCACCACGTCGACACCCAGGTGGCCGGGGCGCGCGCCGGCGATCCGCACGATGCGACGCAGCCAGGCTTCGTAGTCGGTTTCGCGGCCTTCTTTGATCAGGTGCTTGACGACCAAGGTGACGACTTCGTCGGGGCTGGTTTTGGGTGTTGGGTCCATGGCTGTGTATTCCCACCTGCAGAGTTGAGCGATGGAGGGAGTGTGGTTGGGATTGGGGGCGGGGAATTGGATGTATGTGCTGTTTGACGTGGCGGCTCGCGGGCCAATCGATTCGACAAGGCAAAAAAAACCGGAAGGCCGCACACGGGCCTTCCGGTTTTTGTTACGTGTCAGGCCTTAGCGCCGTAACCCGCACCCTGAAACGTAAAATAGACTTCCTGACCTTTACCCGCCACTTTGGTAACTTCCTGATCACCGATCATCGCGTTTTTGTACCGACCATAGAACCCGTCACTCCTGACTTCACCCGCCTTGACCGTGCCGTCAGCCTCCGTCGTGAAGGGTGCGAAAAAACTGCCGCGCGTCGGTGCGATCTGGGAGCTTCGGCTGATAGCCGCACCGTAGTGTTCGACAAACCCTGTGTTACTGGCCGCCAACTCAAACTTCTGGTCGACATCAAGGTCTTCGACATGCTGCTTTACCCCAGGGTGAGCGGGGTCCGTGACATCCTGAATATAGCCCTTCAGCCTCTGGGGGTTGTCAGGGTCTCGGGTCACCGTCAGGTTATATTTATGACCAAACTCAAAATCGACCAGTGTGCTATTGCTGCCTCCTTTCCCCCCATCCGCCTCGGCGCGGCCTTTGGGCGCACTAAAGTGCGAACCAAAACCGGAAAACATCACCAGCGCCTTGCCATCCTGCCGTGGCTGAATGCCGATATAGCCGCCATCAAGAGATTTACCTTGCTCATTCCTTACGTCGAACAGCATCGCGTAATAAATCCCCCCGTCCTGGGCACTCTTGCGCTGGAGGCCCTCGTCGATAGTCATTGGAAACGTAATGTTGTTCAGCCCTGAGCCGGCGGCGGGAATTGAGTAACTCACAGCAAACAACCCGTTGGGTGAGCTGGCCGTTTTCTTGATCTCGAGCTTCGGGTCGTCGACCTTGTCCAACGTTGAGGCCTCAACCGTCCTCAACGACGAACCCGGCGTGACTGCCACCTCTCTTCTTGAACGCGTGACGGGCGTATCCGACGCGATCACAGGGCCGCTCGGGTGTTCCATCGGCGGCGGCACGGGAACATTAGGAGAAGGCTCAGCCACTGTTTGTGGGATAAATTGCGGTCTTTGAATATGCATATCAGCGACAAGCCTCCTCTGGAAAAGTTAACCCATGCTAGAAGGCCTTCACCCACGCAGGCTGCCGGAAACAACGCTCGGAGGGACAAGACTTTGCTTAACGTCGATGCCGATCGGATTCAAATTATTGCGGCTGTCTGCCAACCACACCTAAAGCGCCCTCGACATATGCTCCGCAATCCGCCCCCGTAGCCAACGCTCCGCCGGATCATTGTCATGCACCCCGCTCCACACCATCGACAACTCCGCGGCATCAATGGCAAAGGGTGGGTCCTGCGCGCGTATCGCAGTGCCCTCGGTCAACGCACAGGCCGCATAATCCGGCACCGTCGCAATAATCTGCGTACCCGCGAGCAACGCCCGCAGCCCGCTGAACTGCGGCACCGCCAACACCACCCGCCGTGCCCGGCCGATACGCGCCAGGTCCAGGTCAATGTTGCCGCTCAAGTCCCCGGAAAACGACACCATCGCATGGGGCCGCTCGCAGTAGTCGTCCAGGGTCAGCGGCTCAACACCGTCATCCCCACGCAGTACCTTGCAGGGGATATCCCGCAGTTTCTTGCGCTTGGCATTCGCCGGCAATTCGGTGGTGTAGCTCACGCCCACCGTGATCTCGCCACTGGCCAATAACGACGACATCAACAGGTAATTGGCGCGGCGCACCACCACGACAATGCCTGGGGCTTCTTCGCGCAGTTGGCTGAGCAACGGCGGGAACAGGCCGAACTCGGCGTCGTCGGACAGGCCGATGCGGAACACTGCGCAGCTGGTAGACGGGTCGAAATCCTTGGCGCGGCTGACAGCACCCGAAATGATGTCCATGGCCGGCTGCAACTCCTTGAGTATCGCCACGGCACGCGGCGTGGGCTCCATGCCCCGCCCGTTGCGCAGCAGCAATGGGTCGTCGAACAAATCGCGCAAGCGCCCCAGCGCCGCGCTCACCGCCGGTTGGCCCATAAAGAGTTTTTCGGCGACCCGGGTCAGGTTCTTTTCGAACATCAGCGCTTCGAAAATCACCAGCAGGTTCATGTCGACGCGGCGCAGGTCGTTGCGGTTCATGGTGGTATCCAAACGGTTGGCAAGCGCACAGGGAAGCACGCGGAGCGCTAGCGCGATTGCACGTCTGTGCTGTCTTTTCCGCGTACGTACCTGGCGAAATTAACAACGATTAACTCGTCAGCCAGGCGGTCCGGCAACAAGATTAGCGGCGTCTACACTGCACCCATTCACCGGGAACGCTCCCATCGACTGCGGATTTTCGTCATGGCCCGACTTGAGCAGCATGCTCCTCGCTTATCCGCTACCGGCGGCCTATGCCCCCGGCGCGAGCGTATCGCCAAGCAATTGATCCTCGCCAACCTCGGCGAAAGCCTGGCCATTGCCGACCTGGCCCAGGCCTGCGCGTTGTCGCGCAGCCATTTTTCCCGCGCGTTCAAGTGCACCACCGGGCTGTCGCCGCAGGAGTGGATTCGCGAGCAGCGCATCCAACGGGCCAAGGAACTGATCACCGGTTCGCGCCTGAGCCTGACGCAAATCAGCCTGGAATGCGGGTTTTGCGACCAGGCGCATTTCTGCCATATGTTCACCCGCAGCGAAGGGGTCAACCCGATGACCTGGCGAAATCACCAATTGCGTCACAAGCCTCAAGTGATTGCAGCCTAGTGGTCCGCACGTACCTGGAATATGCTGGCCGCTTCCCCCTCCACGAACAGGGTCCCCATGAGTGACCTCAGCGACCAGGCCGTGCATTTCGGCCCCTACCGCATCCACCCGCGCCAACGCCTGGTGCTGGAGGCGGGTCGTCCGTTGCGGCTGGGGCGGCGTGCGGTGGATATCCTGATGATCCTGCTGGAGCAGGCCGGCAATGTGGTGAGCAAGCAAGAGTTGATCGCCCGTGTCTGGCCCAAAAGCGTGGTGGAAGATGGCAACCTGCGAGTGCACATGGCAGCCTTGCGCAAGGCCTTGGGCGATGGCCAGGCCGGGCAGCGCTATATCGTCACCGTGGCCCAGCGTGGCTACAGTTTTGTTGCGCCACTGAGCATCGAGCCGATGACGCTACCCGCCGAGGGCGCCCCCCAACGCCCGTGCCACAACCTGCCGTTGCGCCGCACCCGCATGATCGGCCGCCAGGCCCTGATCGACAGCCTGGTGCAGAACCTGCCCGCGCAACGCTTTATCACCCTGACAGGCGCCGGCGGCATCGGCAAGACCACCGTCGCCCTGCGCGTGGCGGAATTGCTGATCGGGCATTACCGCGACGGTATACGCCTGCTGGACCTGGCGCCGCTCAGCGCGGCGTCGATGATCCTGCCCAATCTCGCCGCCCTGCTCGACCTCAACCACGCAGAACAAGAGCCGCTGGTCACGTTTGCGCGCAGCCTGCAGGAGCGCCAGTTGCTGCTGGTGATCGACAACTGCGAGCACCTGCTGGACGACATCGCCCTGATCAGCGAAACCCTGCTGCGCCACGCGCCCCGCTTGCACATCCTGGCCACCAGCCGCGAGGCCTTGCGCGCCGAGGGCGAGTACGTGCAGCGCCTGGAACCGCTGGCCTGCCCTCCGGCCACCGGCAACCGCGCCCAGGCGCTGGGCTACCCGGCCCTGCAACTGTTGATCGAGCGGGCCATGTCCCATCAGGACAGCTTTGAATTAAGTGAAGCCGAACTGCCACTGGCGATTGATATCTGCCAACGCCTGGACGGCATCCCCCTGGCCATCGAGTTGGTCGCGGCGCAGATCGAACGCTTTGGCCTGTCCGGACTGCTGGTGCAGATGGAGGACAATTTCCGCTTGCTCACCCGTGGCAGGCGCAACGCGCTGCCCCGCCATCAAACCCTGCGCGCCACGCTGGACTGGAGCTTTGAGCTGCTGACGGCCTGCGAGCAGATCTGCCTGCGCCGGCTGGCGGTGTTCCGGGGCGGGTTCAGCCTGGCCAGCGCGGCGGCGGTGATCGCCGGGGAAGAGGTCGCACCCGCCGAGGTGCTGGGTTCAATCACCCAGTTGGTCGCCAAGTCCTTGCTCAATGTGGAGGTCGGTGATGACGAGATGGTCTATCGCCTGCTGGATATCACGCGCACCTACGCCCTGGAAAAACTCAGCGTCGCCGATGAGCTCGATGCCACCCGCGGGCGCCATGCCGAGCGCTGCCTGGCGCTGATGGAGCAAGCGCGCGAGGACTGGCAATTGATCGCCACCCAACCCTGGATCGACCGCTATGCGCCGCTGCGTGAAGACATCCGCTCGGCCCTCGACTGGGGGCTCGCGCAAGGGGGCGAACACTTGCTGGCAATCCGCTTGACGGTCAGCGCCATGCCGCTGTGGCAAGAGTTGTCGTTACTCAGGGAGCACCGTTTGTATGTGGACCAGGCGTTGGCGCTGATGAGCCGGGCCGCCTCGCCCTGCCCGCGCTTGACGATGCAACTGCAATTGGCGCTGGGCAGCCTGTCCTATCACGCCATGGGCGGTGCCCCGCAGACCATCGCCGCGTTTGTCAGCGCCCGCCGCCTGGCCGAGGAGCGTCAGGACGTCGCGGGTCAATTGCGCGCGGTCTCCGGGCATATGGCGGTGAACCTGTGTGCAGGCCTGTATCGCCAGGCACTGGCGCAGAGCGAGCAGTTCGATCGCCTCGATCCGCGCACCGACCCGCAACTGGACGTCAGTGCCCAGCGCCTGCGCGTACTGGCGCAGCACTACAACGGCAATCAGGCGCTCGCCCGGCACAATGCTGAGCAAGTGATCCAACGCATGGCGCACAGCGGCCACCTCAATCGGTTCGCCCACGGCATTGGCGTGCAATACGACCAGAGCGTGGCCTCACTGACGGTGTTGGCGCGGATCCTGTGGCTGCAGGGTTTTCCCGAGCAAGCCTGGCGTACCGCCAGCCAGGCGTTGGCGTTGGCGCTGCAGATCAATCACGGCACCTCCATCTGCTACACCCTGGCCCTGGCAGGCGTGGTCATCGCCCGTTACAACGGTGACGAGCACGCCGCCCAGAGCCTGCAAGCGTTGTTGCTGGAACACGCGCACAAGCACTCGGTGCAGTTGTTTCAGACCTGGGCGGGGCACTATGCCGGCATCCTGGGGCACCAGGATCTGCAAGGCTTGGGGCTGATCGAGGACATCCTGATCACGCTGGGTGCACACGCCGTGGATGACCCAGGGTTTGAACGCGCACGCACGGGCGGCGCGGGCTGGTGCGCAGCGGAAATCCTGCGGGTACGCGCCGCGAGCATCGCGGATCCCCGTGCGAGCGAAACGCTGCTGCTCGACGCCCTCGGGCTGGCGCACCAGCAAGGCGCACTGGCCTGGGAGCTACGTTGCGCGACGTCGTTGGCGCAGCTGTGGCAGACCCAAGGTCGCCTGCAGGCTGCACGCGACGTGCTGGGTTCGGTCCATGCGCGCTTTACCGAAGGCTTTGCCACCCCGGACCTAGTCCGCGTACGCCGCCTGCTCGACGAGTTGCAAGACAAACGGCCGGCCTGAGAACGGCCCCAAGTAATGCCCATCGCCCTGCTGCAACCGTGCCACCTGCACCGGGTCACGCAGGTGGGCCAGCGCATAGCTGCGCACGCAGTTGAGCAGGCGATAACGCGAATGCCCCGGGCCGGGTTCAAGGGTCAGCAATGAGGTATCCACCAGACGCCCCAGCAGGTAGGACAGGTCGGCATGTTCCAGCTCCGAGCCAGCGACCAGCTCGCTCAGGGTGGGTAAGGTCACCGCCATCTTGAACAACCCCAATTGCAAGAACAGCCAGCGCTCCGGCAGGCTCAGCCGCTGGTAGGTCCAGTCCAAGGCTGCGATCAGCGATTGGTGGCGCTCCACCGCCGTGCGACGGCCTCGGGTCAGCACCTGCAAGCCCTTACACAATTGCTGCTGCAAGCCACGCACGCCCAGGGCATCCACTTGGGCCGCGGCCAGCTCCAGTGCGAGAGGGAGACCATCCAGGCGTCGGCAGATATCACGCAGCGGCGCCAAGTCCTGGAGCCGCAACACAAACCCCTGTTGCCCGGCGCTTGCCCGCGCCACGAACAGTTGTACAGCCGGGTAGGCCATGGCGTGTTCGACACTGCCCAGCGCCGACGGTGCAGGCACCGCCAACCGGGGCACGCGCTGCACCCATTCGCCCGGGACATGCAAGGCTTCACGACTGCTGAGCAGCACGCTGACCTGGGGGGCTGTTTCACGTAGCACGCGCACCAGGTGCCGGCAGGCGCCAAGCAGCAAGTCGGCACCATCCAGCACCAGCAATAGCTGACGGGAGGCCAATTGACGGCACAGCTGTGTGGCGTTGGCGCTGGGTTCAAGGTGCAGCGCCGTGGCCAGGTGGCGCAGCATGGTCATCGGCGCCTCCACCGTGGCCAGGTCGACCCACCACACGCCGTCCCGGTAACGCGGCAATACCCGTTCGGCCAACGCCAGGGCCAGGGTACTCTTGCCGACACCGGCGCACCCGGTCAGGGTCATCAGGCAGTGCCCGGACAGGCGTCGCGTCAGCACGCCCAACAACGCCTCACAGCCGATCACCGCACTGAGGCGTGCCGCCAGGTTGTGTCGGGGTGTCATGGCAGGCATAGCCCCCTGCACCTTGGCGGCGAAGCAATAGCCACGCAGGGGATCGTTGAGGATATAGCGTTGGCCATCGAGGGCGCGGCGCAGTGCCGCAATGTGCACACGCAGGTTGTTTTCTTCCACCACGCTGTCCGGCCACACCCGCTCGATCAAGATGGACTTGCTGACGTACTGCCCGGGCGTTTCCAACAGCACCGCGAGGATATCCAGCGCACGCCCACCCAGAGGCACCGGCAAGCCTATCTTGCTGACCAACCGCTGTTGCCGGTGAAAGGCATAGATGCCGAAGCGCACCGTGCCATCAACGTCAATCGCCTGAGGGTTGTTCATGTCTGTCATCGCGCTGAAACACCCGGCCTTGGGCGCCTGCGCATCCTTTTCCATGGGCTTGACGCTATCTTGCCAGCTACCAATGACAGGACAATGCTGGCACGGGGAGCGATACGGACAATCGAGTGCGCCAGACGGACATTCTGTCGTTAACTGAACTGTTGTCGGTACTGGGTCGGGTTGAGACCGAGTTTTTCACTGAACAGAAAGCGCATATGCCGCACGCTGCCGAAGCCTGCATGGAAGGCCACGGTCTTGAGCGGCAGGTCAGTGGACTCCAGCAACTGCCGGGCACGGTCGATGCGCGCGCCTTGCAGGAAGGCCATCGGCGTCATCTGCACCTCCCTGGCAAACAACCGTGCAAAGTGGCGAGCGCTCATGCCGGCCAGCTCAGCCATGGATTCGATGGTGAACGGCTGGTCCAGGTGCGCCAGCACGTGGTTCTGCACGCGGGTGATCGCGGTTTCCTGGGGTGCCACGGCAGCCGTCATCGGGCTGAACTGCGCCTGGCCGCCCTGGCGCTTCATCACCACCAGCAGCACCTTGGCCACTTCCACCGCGACTTGCTTGCCGTGGTCCTGGGCAACGATCGATAACGCCAGGTCGATCCCGGCCGTCACCCCGCCCGAGGTGATCAGCCGCCCGTCCTGCAGGTAAATGCGATCGGTCTCGACGATCGCCTTGGGGAAGGCCTTGATCAGCCGCTCGGTGTAGTGCCAGTGGGTGGTCACACGGTGATTGTCCAGCAGGCCGGCATGCCCGAGCACAAAGGCACCGGTGCAGATCGAACCAAAGCGTGTGGCGCGAGGTGCAGCCTCTTTGAGCCACGGCAACAACGCGGGGTGGCATTCGTTGTAGGCGCCGGGGCCACCGGGTACGAGTAACAGGTCGTAGGCATCGTGCGCCTGGTCCAGCAACAGGTCGGCCTGCACCACGACGCCATTGGAGGCACGCAAGGGGCCAGGCTCGGTGCCGAGGGTGAGGATCTGGTAATGCGCCGCCGCCGGCAGGTAGCGGTTGGCAATCGAAAACACTTCCAGCGGCCCGGCCATGTCGAGCAGGAGGAAGTCCGGAAACAGCGCCATGGCCACGGTTTTCATAAACACAAAGATCCATCGAGAAAGAATGCGGCGGGCATTATGACACGTTCGAAACTGTCAACTCATATGAGACAGTTATTCAGTTTTTATCTTCTTAATGAATTCTGCAGTAACCATTAATCTTCTTCTCAACGCAGGAGCCCTGCATCTCGCAGCCCGCTCCCACTTGAGGACAAGACCATGCTGACTCTTCGCAAAGCTTCCGAACGCGGCGCCGCCAATCACGGTTGGTTGAAGTCGTTCCACACCTTCTCGTTCGCCAACTACTGGAACCCGAATGAACAGGGTTTTTCCGACCTGCTGGTGATCAACGATGACCGCGTCGCCGCCGGTAAAGGCTTCGGCCAGCACCCGCACCGCGACATGGAAATTTTCTCCTATGTGCTTGAAGGCGCGCTGGAACACAAGGACACCCTCGGCACCGGTTCGGTGATCCGCCCTGGCGATGTGCAACTGATGAGCGCCGGCAGCGGCGTGGCCCACAGCGAGTTCAACCACAGCCAGAGCCGTGGCGTGCACTTCCTGCAAATCTGGATCGTGCCGGCCGTGGCTGGCGCCGAACCACGCTATCAGCAGGAGCACTTCAGCGAGGCGCAGAAACGTGGACGCTTGCAGTTGATCATCTCGCCGGACGGCAACGACGGTTCCCTCAGCGTGCGCCAGGACGCACGGGTATATGCCGGGCTGTTCAACGGTGACGAAACCGCCACCCTCGACCTGCCGCCGGATCGCCATGTGTACATCCATGTGGCCCAGGGCAGCGTTGAAGTCAACGGCCAGCGCTTGCAGGAAGGCGATGGCGCCCGAGTGCGGGATGAGCGGCGGATCCGTCTGAGCCACGGCGAGGACGCCGAAGTGCTGGTGTTCGACCTGCGCCCGCAAGAACTGCCGCAGATGCCATGACTGGCGCTGCGATGGCCCCGTATACCGGGCCATCGCTGGCATCGATAGTCACCATCAGCGCAATGAAGTTCTCTAAAAAAATGCACCGCGTAACATCAAACCCATACCAGCAACATCCAAACTAAAACACTCGGAGCACACTCTCATGAAACGCCAAATCTTGCTTAGCCTCGCTTTCTCGGTACTCGCTGCAAACGCATTTGCTCACCCTGTTGTCGCTGAAGGCGGTGCGGATCGCCTGATCGACAGTCGTGTTGCAGAGGGTGGCGCCGACCGCCTGCAAGGCAACCGCGTAGCCGAAGGGGGTTCCGACCGCCTGCTGGAACGCCGTGTCGCTGAAGGTGGTGCTGATCGTCTGCAGGAACGTGGTCTGGCTGAAGGCGGTGCTGATCGTCTGCAGGAACGGGGTCTGGCTGAAGGCGGTGCTGATCGTCTGCAGGAACGTGGTCTGGCCGAAGGCGGTGCTGATCGCCTGCAGGAACGTGGCCTGGCTGAAGGCGGTGCTGATCGCCTGCAGGGCAACAACGCATAATCCCGCGCTGTTTGCGGGAACCCCAAACCGGCCTGATCAGCCGGTTTTTTTTCGTCTGTTGTTTCTCCCCACAGCGCCGCCCTGTCGGTCGGTTGCCGCGTTTCGATACGCTGTGGTGAGGGCGTTTTTGGTCGCGTGTATCGAGGGCGATGCGCAGCTGCGTTGTTGAATCAAACCGGATGGGCGAGGAATTTCTTGCGATACGCCGCCGGCAACAGGCCCACCCGCTGCTGGAACAGGCGCCGGAAAGAGTTGCTGTCTTCGTAGCCCACCGCGTAGGTGATACTTTCCAGCGTCATGCGGGTCGACTCAAGCATCTGCTTGGCCCGTTCCAGGCGCAGGGTTTGCAGGTAGGCAATCGGCGTATAGCCGGTGGCCTCCTTGAAGCGCCGCTTGAAGTTGCGCACGCCAAAACCGAAGCGCTGGGCGACCGCGTCGATGACCAGCGGCTCGGCGAAGTGCTGCTCCAGCCAGTGCTGTACCCGCAGGATCTCGCCGTCGCCATGGCTTTTGGGCAGCGACCACATGGCGTACACCGACTGTTCGCTGCGCACAGTATCGATCAACAGGTATTTGCCACAGGTGTGGGCCAGCTCCGGCGAGCCGAAACGCCGAATCAGGTGCAGCATCAAGTCCATCGCCGCACTGGCGCCACCGCAGGTAATCACGCGGTTTTCTTCACACAGAAGCTGCGCGTCATCCAGGCTCACGTCCGCGTAGCGACGCCGAAACAGCTCGGCGAACGCCCAGTGGGTGGTGGCGCGCAGGCCTTGCAGCACACCGGTTTCGGCCAGTAAGAACGTCGCGGTACACATCGAAGCCAACACCGCGCCGCGTGCATGCTGCTCGCGCAACCAGGGGCCGTAGGCGGGAAAGCTCGGCAGGGCTTCTTTCAAGGTGAACAGAAAACCTGGGATCAGCACCAGGTCGGTCTGCGCGATCTGCGTCACCGCGCGGTCCACCTGCAAGCGCTGGCCGCCCCAAGCCTCCACGGCCTGGCCGTCCAGGGAGGCGACCACGACTTCAAAAGGTGGGCTGTCGGCAAACAGGTTGGCGGCACTGAGCATCTCCACCGCCAGGGTGGCACTGGCGGCGGAACAACGTTCAGCCAGGAGCAAGGTGATGTGCATAAAAGAAACCCGGATTGCGCTTTTCGCATGTAATAAGTCATTTGCGCACCTACCTTAGCCGATTCCGCGCCCTTACAGTGCAGCCATTAATCAACTGCCTGGCGTGTTTATGAATCTCTGGTTTCGCTTGCTCTTCATGCTGTCACGGCGCCCCTGGCGCAAACCGGCCCATGGCCTGGCCACCACCGTGGTGCGCATGCGCGTGTGGCCGCTGGACCTGGATCTCAACCGGCACGTCACCAATGGCCGCTATTTTTCCCTGGCGGATGTTGCACGCATGGATTTCGTGTTGCGCACCGGCGCGTTTCGCGTGGCGTTGCGCAACAAGGCGCTGCCGATCGTGGGCGATACCTGGGGCAAGTTCCGCCGCGAGTTGAAGCTGTTTGAAGTGTTCGAGGTGCACACCCGCATGCTCGGCTGGGACCATAAGTGGAGCCTGATGGAACACCGCTTTGTCAGCAACGGCCGCGTGGTCGGCGTGGTGGTCATGCGCGGGCTGTTCCGTTCGGCCAAAGGCACCCTGCCCCCGAGTGATTTTGTGCGCGAGCTGGGTTTGGATGAGACGTCGCCGCCAATGCCGCAATGGCTCAGCGACTGGGCGCACAGCTGTGATCAGATGAGTGTGCAGTTGCGGGGGGAGGAGCAGGCGTGAGGGCGGGCGGTTAACGAGCGCCTGTCTGTTTTTTCAAGTGGGCTTCGGCGTCCTCCCTGGCAATGTACAGAAAGCCTTTGCCCTCTTGCACCTTGAACAGCACCTTCATGGCGACGCCTTTTTCCAGATCATTGCGGGCGGTATTTTCCGAAATATCATAGTCATGGGTAAGCTCCTTGGGCGTGAAGATGCGCCCAGGGTGCTGCAGCACTTTCTTTTCTGAAAATTGAGTTGATCGTTGCGCGCTCGCTTCAGCGTGTCAAGGCTTATACCCTTTCACCAGCTCTCCCCCAGCCCCAGCAGGCCCAGTATCTGCCGTCGCAGGTCAACCAGATAAGGATCATCCCGGTGCCGTGGGTAAGGCCGGTCAATCGTCAATTGCGCCTGGATCTTGGCCGGACGGTCGCTGAACACGATCACGCGATTGGCCAGCAGCAACGCTTCTTCCACATCGTGGGTGACCAGCAGGGCCGTATAGCCCTGGCGTTGCCACAGGTCGATCAGTTCTTTTTGCATGGCGATGCGGGTCAGGGAGTCGAGCTTGCCCAGGGGCTCGTCAAGGATCAGCAGGCGCGGTTGGTTGACCAGCGCACGCGCCAGCGCCACCCGTTGCGCCATGCCGCCGGACAACTGCCGCGGATACGCACGGGCGAACTGACTGAGGCCGACTTTTTCCAGGGCCTCGTCGACCTTGGCCGAATGGGTCTTGAGCAGGCCCTGGGCTTCCAGGCCGATGGCGACGTTGTCCCACACGCGGCGCCACGGGTACAGGGTCGGGTCCTGGAACACCACCACGCGGCTCGGGTCCGGGCCGGTGATGGCTTCACCGTCGCCCAGCAACCGGCCGGAGTCCGCCGGTTCCAGGCCGGCCACCAGGCGCAGCAAGGTGGACTTGCCGCAGCCCGAAGGCCCAAGCAGTGCCACGAACTCGCCCGGCGCCACGTCCAGGGACACCCGCTCCAACACCGGCAGGTGCTGGCCATCCAGGGCGAAGCCATGGCTGAGGTTGTCTATGCGCAGCGCCAAGCCTTCCGATGCCGATACTGCGGTTGCCAGGGCTACCATTTCATTGATCCTTTCTGCCAGGCCAGCAACCGGTCACGCACCAGGAACAACCCGGTGATCAACCCCGAACAGGCGAGTGCCATGATCAGCAATGCGGCGTACATGTTTGCGTAGGCGGCCCACCCTTGGGCCCATTGCAGGTACCAGCCGATGCCGGACTTAACCCCCATCATTTCTGCCACCACCAAGGTCGAAAACGACGCGCCCAGTCCCATGAACAGGCCGACAAAGACGTGGGGCAACGCGGCGGGAATCGCCACCTTGAAAATCAGGAAACCTTGCTTGGCGCCCAGGGTGCGCGCCACGTCGTAATAGGCTTTGTCCACGCTCGCCACGCCGGACCACGTGAGCACCGTGACCGGAAACCAGGTGGCCAGGGCGATCAGAAACACGCTGGCACTCCAACTGCTCGGAAACAGGAAAAAACACAGTGGCAACAGCGCCGTCGACGGCACCGGGCCGAGGATGCGCAGCACCGGGTGCAACCAATAGCCGATGCGCGTGGACCAACCGATGGCCACGCCAGCGATAAACCCGGTGATCGCACCGAGGGCCACGCCCGAGCCCAGCAACAACGCCGAATGCAGCAGGCTGTCGGCCAGCCGGGCGTAATCTTCGATGTACACCGCCAGCAAGGCCTGGGGCGGCGCGAAAAACGGCACCGGCAACAGCGCCAGCTTGGCGGTGAGCAATTCCCAGAGGCCCAGCAGCAGCGGCAAGGCGATCAGCCAGGGACCGGCATTGCGCAGGCGCAGGCCCAGTCTGGAGACTCTGCGCCCCAGCAGGCTCAGCACGAGGAACAGCACCGCGACACCCACGCACAGATTGGCCAGGCCTTGGGTCATCGGCCAATGGCGTGTCGCGTTGGGCCAGTAGCTGATCAACAGTGCAACGGCCAGCCAGGCCGTCACCACGGCGGCGCCCTGCCACGCGACCTTCAAGGTCAGCGGTGGGTTGAGGGTGGTTGCGTCAGCTGAAGACATCGGCGGTGATCTCCTTGGCAAACGCCAGCGGGTCGGTGCTCTTGCTGATCACTTCGACGGTTTTCAGGTCGGTTACGTAGGTAAGGATCTCCTGGGTCAACGCCGCGCCCACCGCGTGATGCCCGTGGGTATGGTCGTGAAGGATCGCCTGCACTTCCTCCACCGACGTGTTCAGCGCATGGGCCTGGAAGCCCTTGGCAACCTCCTCCGGGTGCTGCACGGAATAGTCGTGGGCCTCCAGAATCGCCTGGGTCAGCGCCGCGACCACGCGCTTCTCTTCACGCACCAGTTTGCCGGTGACACCGACCACGCAGCAGCTGAGGTTGGCGTATTCCTCCACCAGGTTGGTGGACAACTCACGCGCCACACCGGACTTGATCAGGCGGTACATGAACGGGTCGCTGCCGCTCACCGCCTGCACTTCGCCGCGCTCCAGCGCAGTGCCGAGCAAGTCGGCGGGATACAGGCGCCACTCGACATCGCGCACCGGGTCCACACCGTGTTTTTTCAGCAGGATCGAGAAGAAATTGCGGTCCGGGCTGGCCATGTCGGTCACGCCGATGGCCTTGCCCTTGAGGTCTTCCAGCTTGGTCACATCGCCCTTCGCGGCACTGAGCAAGCGCAGGCAGCCGCCGTGAGTGCCGGCGGTGAGCTTCACATCAAAACCCTGTTCCAGGGCCTTGAGCCAACGCAGCGCCATGCCCACGCCCGCATCGGCCTTGCCGGTGGCGATGGCCTCGAGCAACACCTCGGTAGAGTTGCCGAAGTTGACCAACTCCACGTCCAGGTTGTGCTTGGTGAAGAAGCCCTGGCCATGGGCGATGACCACCGGGGCCAGGCACACGGCATTGAGGTTGACCGCCAGTTTCAACTTGCGCGGGGCGTCGAGGCGGATGAACTCACCGGTGCCGGTGGGCTCTTGTGACGTGTTGTGGCCGGCGTGTTCGTCGGCGGCGAACCCCAGGCGTGGCAGCGACAGGCTGGCCAGGGTGATGCCGGCCAGGCCCAATAAACGGCGACGGGTTAAATGATCGAAATCAGCCATGCGAAATATCCCTTTTATCAACTCAGTAATGAAGCCCGCAGACCGTTCTTTGTAGTGAGCGGGCTTGCTGTGGTGAGCGGGCCTGCCCCGCGCTGGGCTGCGAAGCGGCCCTAAAACCAAACACCACGTGTTACCTGAAAGAACGCGGCGATCTTAGTGGGGCCGCTTCGCAGCCCAGCGCGGGGCAAGCCCGCTCACTACAGGATGAATAACCGCTCAACCCTGCAGCTCGGCCAGGCCCAGGTGCTCGCGCAGCGTCGACCCTGCATACGCGGTGCGAAACAAGCCCTTGCGCTGCAAATGCGGAATCACGCTCTCGACAAACTCGGTGAACGACCCCGGCAGGTACCCCGGAGAGATTACAAACCCGTCGCAACCGCCCTGCTCAAACAGCTCGGCCAACTGATCGGCAATCTGCGCCCCGGTACCCACCAATTGCGGCACGCGCACGCTGCTGGCGAAGATGCGCCCCAGCTGTTCCAGAGTGGTTTGCGGGCCTTGCATCAAGAGCTTTTCCGCGGCGGCCGGAGGGATCAGCGGCGACTGGGCAATCTCGGCCAGCGTCGCCGACAGCGGGAATGGCGACAGGTCCACATTCAGCTGCGAAGCCAGTGTCACCAGCCCCAACTCCGGCCGGGCCAACGCGTTGTGCTGATCGCGCTTGGCGCGGGCCTCGGCTTCGCTGCCGCCAATGAACGGCATCACCGCCGTCAGCACTTTGCAGCTGTCGGCGTCACGGCCTTGCTGCACCACTTGGGCGCGCACGTCATCACGGAACGCACGCATCGCCGCCAAATGCGGATGGATGGTGAAGATCGCCTCGGCCCAACGCGCGCCGAAGCGCCGCCCACGGCCTGACGAACCGGCCTGGATCAGCACCGGTCGGCCCTGGGGCGTGCGCGGAATATTCAGCGGGCCTTCAACCTTGAACCATTCGCCCTGGTGCTGCACCGAACGGATCAACTCCGGGTCCGCCAGCACGCCGCTTTCGCGATCCAGCTTCAGCGCGTCCTTGCCCCAGCTGTTCCACAGTTTCAGCGCGACTTCGACAAACTCATCGGCACGGTCGTAGCGCAGGTCGTGCTCCAGGTGCTTGTCCTTGCCGAACAGGCGCCCTTCGCTGTCGTTCATCGAAGTGACGATATTCCACGCCGCGCGGCCCTTGGACAGGTGGTCCAGGGTGGCGAATTCACGGGCGATGTGCGCCGGTTCGTAATAAGTGGTGGACCGCGTCGCGCCCAGGCCCAGCTTGCTGGTTTTGCCGACCAGGTAAGAGAGGATCGGCAACGGGTCCAGGCGCGTGGCGTCCTGGGCGCCATAGCGCAAGGCGAACGCGCGGGAGCCGCCCATTTGATCGCCCACCGCGAGGCGGTCGGCGAAGAACAGGAAGTCGAATAGCCCTTCCTCCACCACCTTGGCCACTCGTGCGTAGTACTCGGGGTCGAGGTAATTGCCGACGGTTTCCGGGTGGCGCCACACCGCATGGCTGTGCACCACCGGCCCACTCAACAGGAACGCGGATAAATGGATTTGGCGGCTCATGGCTTGGGTGTCCACACGCTGATGGCGCTGACCTTCAACGGCTTGGGAATCAGCTTGGCGGTGTAGTAGGTGTCGGCGATGCGCTGCTGCTCGGCGAGGTTTTCCACCTTGACCGGAATGATGTCGTAGCTGCGTCGGCTATTGGCGCGCTCCACGGTGGCCGGGGCGATATTGCCCCACAGCGGGCCGAGGATGTCGGCGGCTTCCTTGGGGTGGGCCTTCACCCATTGGCCGGTCTCGCGCAGGGTGTCGAAGGTCACCTGCAACACGTCCGGGTGGGCCTTGGCGAACTTAGTCGTGGCCAGGTAGAAACGGTTGTAGTCGGCCAGGCCGTCCTTGCCGTCGGCGATCACACGCACGTGGTGATCCAGTTGCTGGGAGGCGAGGAACGGGTCCCAGATCACCCAGGCGTCGACACTGCCATTGGCGAAGGCCGCGCCACCGTCCGGTGCTTCCAGATAGCGCGGGGTGATATCGGCCAGGGTCAGCCCGGCCTTTTTCAAGGCGGAAATCAGCAGGAAGTTACTGCCCGAGCCCTTGGACACCGCGACGGTCTTGCCCTTGAGGTCGGCGATGCTGTGGATCGGCGACTGGTCCTGAACGATGATCGCCTGGGCGCCCGGCGATGAGTTTTCCTGGGCGTAATAGGTCAGCGGTGCATCGGCGGCCTGGGTGAACAGCGCGAAGGCGTCGGCCACATCGGCGTGCAGGTCGACGCTGCCGGCGTTCAACGAGCTGAGCAGGCCGGTGCTGAATTCATGCCAGTTGACGGTGAATCCCAAGGGCTTGAGGCGCTGCTCCAACTGGCCGTTCTGCTTGAGCAAAATCCACAAGGTGGACGAGCGTTGGTAACTGATGTCCAGGGTTTGCTCGGCATGGGCCACCGCAGCGGCGAACAGCAAACTGGCGGCGACGATTAGTTTCTTGAACGTCATGAAAGGCCTTGGCGTGGGTGAGAAGAAGACAGCTGCATATGCCAAAAAACCGCGCAGGGCCTGGCAGTAAAGTTAATTCGATTATATTAATGACGAGAAATTATGAAAGAACCCTATAATTCTATCGTTATGCCCAATTCGTCAGAACGCGGAAAAAGCGCCCTAAGCTAAGATCCAAAGAGTATTTAACGAATGGTTTTTAGAACTTTAAGCTCAGGGCTATTTTGTTAGAGATCGAGCTCATCATGTCCCTACGTCGCCCCCTCGCCGCCGTCCTCGGGTTGCTGGCCTTTACCGTCGCAGTCAGTGCGCAGGCCCAGGAAACCGTGCGCATCGGTTACCAGAAATCCTCGACCCTGATCACCCTGCTCAAAACCCAGGGCACCCTGGAAAAAGCCCTCAAGGCCGACAACATCGACGTGAGCTGGCACGAGTTCCCCAGCGGCCTGCCGCTGCTGGAAGCGTTGAACGTGGGCAACGTCGACATCAGCGCCGACGTAGCCGACACCGTGCCGATCTTCGCCCAGGCGGCCCAGGCCAAGCTCACCTACTTCGCCCAGGAAGCACCCTCGCCTTCCGCCCAGGCCATCGTGGTGCGCAAGGACTCACCGATCCAGCAGCTGGCGGACCTCAAGGGCAAAAAGATCGCAGTGACCAAGGCGGCCGGCACGCACTACCTGCTGATCGCCGCGCTGGCCAAGGCGGGGCTGGCCTTTTCGGATATCGAGCCGGCCTACCTGTCACCCGCCGACGGTCGCGCAGCGTTCGAGAACAACAAGGTCGACGCCTGGGTCACCTGGGAGCCCTTCCTCACCAGCGTGCAACGTCAACTGCCGACACGCACCCTGGCGGACGGCACGGGGCTGGCCAGCTACAAGCGTTACTACCTGACCGGCACGCCGTACGCCAAGGCGCATCCAGACGTGTTGAACGTGGTGTATGCACAGCTGGAAAAGGCCGGCCAATGGGTGAAAACCCACCCGCAAGACGCGGCCAACGTGCTTGGCCCGCTGTGGGGCAACCTGGATGTGGCCACGGTTGAAGCAGCCAATGCGCACCGCAGTTATCAGGTGCAACCGGTGACGATCGATCAGTTGGGCGAGCAGCAGAAAATCGCCGATGCATTCTTCAAGGCAGGGCTGTTGCCCAAGGCCGTGGACGCCAAGGATGTACAAACCTGGAAGCCTTGAGGCCGTAACAGGTAACCACGATGCGAAGCGAGCCGCTGTTGATCCTGATCCTGATCCTGATCCTGATCTTGATCTTGATCTTGATCTCGCTTTTGATCTCAGGCGCCCCGTCAAACACGCTGGCCGGAATTCGACAGGGATTTGGGGGGTAAACCGGCAGGGATGCCGGTTTAGCCGCCCCGCGCCATGGATGGCGCGTGGCGGCGGCCCCCCAAATCAATGTCGGATTACGGGCACACCGAGCGTGAGCGAGGTGCCGAGTGTTGGGGCAAGAGCGTTTTGCTTACTTTTGCGCTTTTCAAAAGTGAGCCGCCGTAAGGGCGGAACCCATAGCGGCCGTTACCTAAATAACGGATATGTACCCGGTCTGATCCAACATCCTGATCGTCTACCAGGCCGCCAGCGGGAGCAAGCTCCCTCGCCACAGGTCCAGCGCCATACACAGAGTGGTGTAGATACCGATGCCCGATGGCGCTGAATCAGTCACCTGATGAATCGACTGACACACCGCTATCGGGGGCAAGCCCCCTCCCACATTTGCATCGGGGTCTAACCGTTAGATGGCGCTTGGCTGTCAGGCCGCCGGCGGGAGCAAGCTCCCTCGCCACAGGTCCAGCGCCATAGCCAGAATTGTGTAGATGCCCAAGCCCCGATGGCGCTGAATCAGTCACCTGATGAATCGACTGGAACACCGCTATCGGGGGCAAGCCCCCTCCCACATTTGGATCGCGGTCTAACCGTTAGATGGCGCTTGGCTGTCAGGCAGCCAGCGGGAGCAAGCTCCCTCGCCACAGGTCCAGCGCCATAGCCAGAATTGTGTAGATGCCCAAGCCCCGATGGCGCTGAATCAGTCACCTGATGAATCGGCTGACACACCGCTATCGGGGGCAAGCCCCCTCCCACATTTGCATCGCGGTCTAACCGTTAGATGGCGCTTGGCTGTCAGGCAGCCGGCGGGAGCAAGCTCCCTCGCCACAGGTCCAGCGCCATAGCCAGAATTGTGTAGATGCCGATGCCCCGATGGCGCTGAATCAGTCACCTGATGAATCGACTGGAACACCGCTATCGGGGGCAAGCCCCCTCCCACATTTGGATCGCGGTCTAACCGTTAGATGGCGCTCGGCTGTCGGGCAGCCAGCGGGAGCAAGCTCCCTCGCCACAGGTCCAGCGCCATAGCCAGAATTGTGTAGATGCCGATGCCCCGATGGCGCTGAATCAGTCACCTGATGAATCGGCTGACACACCGCTATCGGGGGCAAGCCCCCTCCCACATTTGGATCGCGGCCTAACAGTTAGATGGTGGTCGGCTGTCAGGCAGCCGGCGGGAGCAAGCTCCCTCGCCACAGGTCCCGCGCTATAGCC
>NZ_JAIOKW010000030.1:0-65503 GCF_020093335.1 Pseudomonas fluorescens group sp.
CATTTGAAATGCGTTTCAATGTGGGAGGGGGCTTGCCCCCGATTGCGGTAGATCAAGCAACCCTGTACCCAGGCCGAACAATCTTCATGCTCAACGCACAGGTCAAAACAAACGGCACGACCATCGCGATGACCATGCCGATCACAAACACCGCGATGGATTGCGGCACGATCGAAATAAACCCAGGCAAGCCCCCCACGCCGATGGCCGACGCCTGCACCTTGTTCAGCGACAGGAAAATGCTGCCCAGCGCCGAGCCCACCAGGGCCGCATAAAACGGAAATTTGAAGCGCAGGTTCACCCCGAACATCGCCGGTTCAGTGATGCCGAAGTACGCGGAAATCGCCGAGGTCGACGCCATGCTTTTGTCCCGCGCATTGCGGGTGGTGTAGAACACCGCGAGCGCGGCGCTGCCTTGGGCCAGGTTGGACATGACGATCATCGGCCAGATAAAGGTGCCGCCCTGGGTGGAGATAAGCTGCAGGTCCACGGCGAGGAACATGTGGTGCATGCCGGTGATCACCAGCGGCGCATACAGCAGGCCGAAAATCGCCCCGCCGACCATCGGCGCCAGGTCAAACAGGGTGACCACGCCTTCGGTGATCAGGATGCCAAGGTGACGGGTCACCGGGCCGATGATGGCCAGGGCCAGCACACCGGTCACGACAATGGTGGTGATCGGCACGACGAGGAGTTGAATTGCATTGGGCACCCGCGCACGTAGCCATTTCTCGATCACACTCATCACATAAGCCGCCATCAGGATCGGCAGGATCTGCCCTTGGTAGCCCACCTTCTCGATCTGGAACCAACCGAAAATATCGAAGTACGGCAAGCTTTGACCGTCGAGCCCGGCCACTGCCTTGCCATAGTTCCAGGCGTTGAGCAGGTCCGGGTGCACCAGCATCAGGCCGAGCACGATGCCAAGGATTTCACTGCCGCCAAAGCGCTTGGCCGCCGACCAACCGACCAACGCCGGCAGGAACACGAACGAGGTGTTGGCCATCAGGTTGATCAGGCTCCACAGGCCATCCAGGTTCGGATACGCCTCCAGCAGCGTCTTGCCCTCGATGAACATGCCCTTGGCGCCCATCAGGTTATTCACGCCCATCAACAGGCCGGCGATGATCAGTGCGGGCAGGATCGGCATGAACACATCGGAGAACACCCTTACCAGGCGCTGCATGGCATTGGTCTTGTCGGCGCCCTTCTTCTTCACATCGGCGATGGTGGCGGCGGCGAGGCCGGTCTGTTCGCGCAGGGCGGCGTAGACCTTTTCCACTTCGCCGGGGCCGATCACCACTTGGAACAGGCCACCGGTAAAGAACGAACCCTTGACCAGATCGACCTGGTTCAGCGCGCTGCTGTTGACCAGGCTCGGGTCCTTGAGCGCCAGGCGCAGACGGGTCACACAGTGGGCAGCTTGCTCAAGGTTGTCGCTGCCCCCGAGGTTTTCGAGGATCTCGCGGGCAATGTTCGAATAGTCGTGGCTCATGCTTGTTTTCCACTTTGATTTTTTTATTTGAGGGGCAGTCATTGGCAGCACGCCGAGGGCAAAAGTACTCGTCTGTACGAGTTAAAGCAACAACTCGTCTGTACGAGTTTAATTTTGTTTATTTCCTGTAGGCCGCCGCATCGCTGCAAGCCGCATAAATCCAAGGGTCTAATGGACAAACCCCCTCTCTGCCACTAAGGTTCCTGCCTTGACCGCAACCCCGGCAAAGAGCCATCCCCATGAGCAAATACAACCAGATCTATACGGATCTGCTTGCCAGCATCACCACTGAACGCCTGCAGCGCGGCACGCGCCTTCCCTCCGAAACCGAATTGATGGACAGCTACCAGGCCAGCCGAGGCACCGTGCGTCGGGCCATCGAGCAGTTGCAGGAGCGTGGGTTTGCGCAAAAGATCCACGGCAAGGGCACCTTCGTGTTGTCGCCCAACCCGATCGAGTTCCAACTGGGCGGCATCGTCAGCTTCCACGAAACCCACGCCGACCTGGGCGATGACGTACGCACCGAAGTGGTCGAATTCACCCAGTTCCCACTGGAAGGTTCACTGCTGCAACACATCGAAGCCGAACCGGGCGCCCTGATCACCCGCATCAAACGGGTACGGCGCATCGGCGGCAAACGGGTGATCCTCGACATCAACCACTTCGTGGCCGACGTGATCCCCGGCCTGGACCGCGCGATTGCCGAGCAGTCGATCTACGCGTTTATCGAACAGACGCTGCAGCTGCAAATTGCCTATGCCCAACGCACCATCGAGGCCCTGCCGCGCGGCAAAGACGACCAGACGCACCTCGACCTCGAGGGCCAAAGCCACGTGATCGTGGTGAGCAACCAGACGTTTTTGCAGGACGGGCGGCAGTTCGAGTACACCGAGTCGCGGCATACGTTGGATAAGTTTTATTTTTCGGATATTGCGCGGCGTTGAGCATAAGTCGGGAAGATCATTGCCCTGTGATGCTCTTCGCCAGTCCTGCTGCCCAGGCAGCGGCCATCTTCTCTCCTACCGCCGCGAACTCTGGGTGAGTGCTTCGCCGATATACCACCGATCCCTTTGACTAATCATGGAAGCTCACTGATTTCAATTCATCGAGGGTTTTGCGCCGACGTTTTGGTATGGCGGTCAATTCGTACCCCAAGCCCTCGAGGATCGCTGCGACTTTGCGAGTTCCCACTTCGGAGATCGTGTTGTTCTCGATCCCCGAAATGGTGGAGCGGCTCATGCCATGACGGTGCGCAAGCTGACTTTGTGAAAGGCCAGCTGTTTTACGGAGGCTACGGATCAATTTGCCTAACTCTTCCATATCAAAATGCACCCCATACACTGCATGAATAGATAAATCTGAATTTATGCACCCTATACGATGCATTCCATTCTGAATATTGTTTATCTGATACAGTTTTTGACCAAAAGCTTACATGCCATAAACACAAAACCCCGGCACATGGCCGGGGTTTTGTTATTCAGCACTCACCTGCTACCGCAGGATCACTCCCACTCAATCGTCGCCGGCGGCTTGCTCGACACGTCATACGTCACGCGCGAAATACCTTCGATCTCGTTGATGATACGGCCGCTGACAGTCTCCAGCAGTTCGTACGGCAGGTGTGCCCAACGCGCGGTCATGAAGTCGATGGTTTCTACGGCACGCAGGGCCACAACCCATGCGTAACGACGGCCATCGCCTACTACGCCAACCGACTTAACTGGCTGGAAGACCACGAACGCCTGGCTGACTTTGTGGTACCAGTCGGCCTTGCGCAGTTCCTCGATGAAGATGTGGTCGGCGCGACGCAGCAGGTCGGCGTATTCCTTTTTCACTTCACCGAGGATGCGTACGCCCAGGCCTGGGCCTGGGAATGGGTGGCGGTAGACCATGTCGTACGGCAGGCCGAGTTCCAGGCCCAGACGGCGGACTTCGTCCTTGAACAGTTCGCGCAGCGGTTCTACCAGCTTGAGGTTCATTTCCTCAGGCAGGCCACCCACGTTGTGGTGGGACTTGATCACGTGGGCCTTGCCGCTCTTGGCGCCGGCCGACTCGATCACGTCGGGGTAGATGGTGCCCTGGGCGAGGTACTTGATGTTGTCCAGTTTGTTGGACTGGGCATCGAAGACGTCGATGAAGGTGCGGCCGATGATCTTGCGCTTCTTCTCCGGGTCGGACTCGCCGGCCAGGTTGTTGAGGAACTGGTCCTCGGCGTTGGCGCGGATCACTTTGACGCCCATGTTCTCGGCGAACATGGCCATCACTTGCTCGCCTTCGTGCAGGCGCAGCAGGCCGTTGTCGACGAAGACGCAGGTCAGTTGGTCGCCGATGGCTTTGTGCAGCAGCGCGGCGACCACGGAGGAGTCAACGCCGCCGGACAGGCCGAGCAATACGTTGTCGGTGCCGACCTGGGCACGAACCTGGGCGATGGCGTCTTCAGCGATTTTCGACGGGGTCCACAGGGCTTCACACTCGCAGATGTCGAGAATGAAGCGCGACAGGATGCGGCCGCCTTGTTTGGTGTGGGTCACTTCCGGGTGGAACTGCACGCCGTAGTAGCGACGCTCGTCGCTGAACATGCCGGCGATCGGGCAGCTCGGGGTGCTGGCCAGGATGTGGAAGTCTTCCGGCATCTTGGTGACTTTGTCACCGTGGCTCATCCACACGTCGAGGCCGAACAGGCCGTCGGCGTCGATGTGGTCTTCGATACCGTCCAGCAGGCGGCTCTTGCCGACCACGTCCACACGGGCATAACCGAATTCACGCAGCTCGGAACCTTCAACCTTGCCGCCCAGTTGCTCGGCCATGGTCTGCATGCCGTAGCAAATGCCGAAGACCGGTACGCCCAGGTCGAATACGGCTTGCGGGCAGCGCGGGCTGTTGGCTTCGTGCACGGACTCGGGGCCACCGGCGAGGATGACGCCTTTCGGTGCGAATTCGCGGATCGCTTCGTCATCCATGTCGAACGGGTGCAGTTCGCAGTACACGCCGATTTCACGCACGCGGCGGGCAATCAGCTGGGTGTACTGGGAACCGAAGTCGAGGATCAGGATGCGGTGGGCGTGAATGTCGAGGGCCATGAAGTCAGTCTCGTCTAATGAATCAGAAACAACTCGGGGCTGAAGAACAGCCCCGGTTACTTAACATTTTGCTGGAAGCCTCAACCTACGCGGTAGTTTGGCGCTTCCTTGGTGATCTGCACGTCGTGGACATGGGATTCAGCCATGCCGGCGCCGGTGATCCGTACGAACTCTGGCTTGGTGCGCATTTCTTCGATGTCGGCGCTGCCGGTGTAGCCCATCGAGGAACGCAGGCCGCCCATCAGTTGATGGATGATCGCGCTCAGGGTGCCTTTGTATGGCACACGGCCTTCGATGCCTTCCGGGACGAGCTTCTCGGCGCCTGCAGAGGAGTCTTGGAAGTAACGGTCGGAAGAGCCTTGCGCCTGGGACATGGCGCCCAGCGAACCCATGCCGCGGTAAGCCTTGTAGGAACGCCCCTGGAACAGTTCGATCTCGCCCGGTGCTTCTTCAGTACCGGCGAACATCGAGCCCATCATCACGCAGGAAGCACCGGCCACGATGGCCTTGGACAGGTCACCGGAGAAACGGATACCGCCGTCGGCGATCAACGGGACGCCAGTGCCTTCAAGGGCAGCGGCGACGTTGGCGATGGCGCTGATTTGCGGCACGCCGACACCGGCGACGATACGCGTGGTGCAGATCGAGCCAGGGCCGATACCGACCTTGACCGCATCAGCGCCGGCTTCGGCAAGCGCCTTGGCCGCTGCGCCGGTGGCGATGTTGCCGCCGATCACTTGTACATCAGGGAAATTCTGTTTGACCCAGCGCACGCGGTCGATCACGCCTTTGGAGTGACCGTGGGCAGTGTCGACCACCACCACGTCAACACCGGCAGCAACCAGCGCCGAAACGCGGTCGCCGGTGTCTTTACCGGTACCGACGGCGGCGCCAACGCGCAGACGACCTTGGTCATCCTTGCTGGCCAGCGGGTAAGCCTTGGCTTTTTCGATGTCGTTGACGGTCATCATGCCCTTGAGGGCGAATTTGTCGTCGACGATCAGCACGCGCTCGATGCGGTGCTTGTGCAGCAGTTCGCGCACATCGTTCTTGTCGGCGCCTTCCTTGACCGTGACCAGACGCTCTTTAGGCGTCATCACTTCGCGGACGGTGACTTCAAGACGGTTCTCAAAACGCACGTCACGGGAAGTGACGATGCCGACCAGGTCGCCATCGTGCAGCACCGGAACGCCGGAGATGTTGTGCAGGCGGGTCAGTTCGAACAGGTCACGCACGGTGGCGTCGGCTTCGATGGTGATTGGATCTTTCACCACACCGGCTTCGTAACGCTTGACCTTGCGCACTTCGGCAGCTTGCTGCTCGATGGTCATGTTCTTGTGGATGATGCCGATGCCGCCTTCCTGAGCCATGGCAATTGCCAAACGGGCTTCGGTGACGGTGTCCATGGCAGCGGAAACCAGGGGAATATTCAGCTCGATGCCACGGGTTAGGCGGGTCTTGAGACTGACTTCGTTAGGAAGCACCTCGGAATAACCGGGCACTAGGAGAATGTCGTCGAATGTCAGAGCTTCTTGGCTGATACGCAGCATCGCGGGGGCTCCCGAGCGGGAAAATGGAAGCGCGCCATTATATACATGCACCCTGCCGGGCTCAATGTAAAACTCTGACAAACTTGGTAATACTGATAGATGGGTTAAAGCTCGACTTTGACCCAACTCATCTTCTGATCCAGCCAATCGGCGAATTCGTCGATAAAGCTCTGCTTGAACCCCGCCTCCGCCCAGTTGTTGAAGATGAATCCCAGGTTGGAAAAACCGCATTCCTGCAGGAACAGGAACCCGTTGATGTCGTCTTCATGCCCACACAGCGGGCAGGTGAAGTTGTCGGTGTGGCCGGGCATCCAGTCTTCCAGGCTTTCGAACAGCGCTTCGCCGACTTCCTTGAGGCATTCCGGGCAACCGGCTTCCTCGAGAAAGCCTTTGGCCGGGGTGTAGATGCAGCGTTTGTAGATGATTTCCAGCCCGTTGATGGGCTCGTTGAACGGCAACGCCTCGGGGTGCAGCACCACGGCGCGGGCGCCATCGGCCAGGGCGTAGGCCATGCGGTTGCCGGTGCGACCGCAGGTGGTCAGCTCTTCCTTGATGATGTTCTTGCGCACCAGCCAACGCACGATCGCCCGGGCGCGGGGTTCGTGGACGGGCAAGGTGGAGATTTTCGGGACAAGGATGCTTTGGGAATTCATGGGAGTCCTGCGGTGTGGCGTCTGGCGTCATCGGGGGCAAGCCCCCTCCCACATTTTTGAAGGGTGAATACCTTCAAAGGTGGGAGGGGCTTGCCCGCGAAGAGGCCCTGAAGGCTGGCAGCTTAATCCCTGCCCCACACAGGTCAAGTACTCAAATACCGTCCAATCAACGCAATTCCACTGGCGAGCACCAACCATGTCACCAACCGCACAAATGCCTCACGCGACATACGCATGGTCAACCTGCGCCCACACCACAGCCCGAGCGCCATCGCGGGCAACAGGCACAGCGCCAACATCAGCAACGGCAGATCCGCATACACCCCGGCAATCAAAAACAGGCTCAAGCGCACCACCGTGCTGCAACTGATCAACGCACTCTGGGTGGCACGCGCCGCGTCCTTGGGCAGGCGGCTGTTCAAGTAGATCGCATATAAAAAGCCGCCACTGCCAAACAACGCGCCGAACAAGCCGCCCACCGTCCCCATCGGAATCGACCACCCCGCCGCCAGCTGCGCGGGCCGCGCCTTGACCATAAGGCTGTAGAGCGCATAGGCGCTGATAAACAGGCCCATCAACAGCAGCAACACGTCGGAATGCAGATTGAGCAAAAACACCACACCCAGCGTGCAACCGATGGCCATGCATGGCAGCAATCGCAGCAGCTCCGGCGTGTTCACGTCCCGCCGCGATTGCAGCAGGTTGCCAAACGCCGCGACAAAGTCCAACAGCACCAGCAACGGGATGATTTTCGACAGCGGCATAAATAGAATCAGGATCGGACCCGCGACCAGCGCAGTGCCGAAACCCGCAATGCCAAACACGATGTAGGCCACCACCACACCCACGCCGATCAGCAGCCAATCCGCACCACCAAACGACCACTGACTCATCAGCTCAACCGGGCTCATGGGGAATTCCTTGTTAGAGACAGTCATCACTTTAGCCATCGGCGAGCGATGCGACTAATATCTTCAAAGCCCTCCACTCATCTCGAAAAGGCATGACGTGTGATTTCCACCCGCCAACTGCGCTACTTCGTCGAAATCGCTGACAGCGGCAGTTTCAGTGCCGCCGCCGAGCGCCTGTTCGTGGCGCAATCGGCCCTGAGTCGACAGATCAAAGCGCTGGAAACCCAGCTGCACACCCCGCTGTTCGAACGCACCGCACGCCAACCGCGACTCACGGCTGCGGGTGAGGCCTTCTATCCGCGAGCACGCAACCTGCTGAGTGAATTACTCAAGGCCAGCGAGCTGGCAACCCAAGTGGGCAATGGCGAACTCGGCACGCTGCGCCTGAGCCATTCGAGCACCGTGCCGATCAGCGGCCCGCTGCTGCAAGGCATCAGCACCTGGCTGGACCGCTGCCCTGGGGTGTCGATGGATATCGTCAAACTGTCCTCCGAAGCGCAGTTGGAAGAAATCGCCGACGGTCGCCTGGAAGTCGGCGTGCTGCGCTTGCCCGTGCTGCGCCAGCGTGAGGGGGTGCGGGTGGTGCCTTTATACAGCGAACAACTGCTGCTGGCGGTGCCGCCCAATCATGCGCTGGCGCGCAGTCCTGCGCCCATCGAGCTGGAGCAATTGCGGGACGAAGCGTTTATCTCGATCCCCCACCCACAACGCGGCGGCCTGAGTTATCTGTCAGCCGAGTTATGCATGCGCGCGGGATTTTTCCCCAAGGCCGCGCGAGTGATGTCGCGCAAGACCACCCAGCTGCAGCTGATCCAGGCCGGCTTCGGCATTGCTTTGTTACCAAAATCCATGCAGGACATTGCCCCGGCCAACGTGCATTTTTTGCCCCTGGCCGACCCGGACTGCCTCAGCACCGTGGCCCTGGCCTGCGCGCAGACGCCGAGCGCGCTGGTGGAGCAATTCTGCCAAACCTTGCGCGAATGCCTATAAACTGCCGCCCATGATTAAAGATCGCTCCTCATGATTAAAGACCCGTTTGCCCGACTGGGCCTGGACCGCGAAATTCTGACTGTCAGCCAGCTCAACGGCCGCGCGCGGGTGTTGCTGGAAGACGTGTTCACCAATATCTGGGTAGAAGGCGAGATCTCCAACCTCGCCCGCCCGGCCTCCGGCCACGTGTATTTCACCCTTAAGGACAGTGGCGCCCAAGTGCGTTGCGCGCTGTTCCGCAATAACGCCGCACGGGTGCGCCAGGCATTGAAAGATGGCCTGGCCGTGAAAGTGCGCGGCAAGGTCTCGCTGTTCGAGGGCCGTGGCGACTACCAGTTGATCCTCGATACCGTCGAGCCAGCCGGTGATGGGGCGTTGCGCTTGGCGTTCGATGCGTTGAAGGAAAAGCTCAGCGCCGAAGGCTTGTTCAGTGCCGAGCGCAAGGTACCGTTGCCTGCGCACCCTAGGCGCATTGGTATTATCAGCTCGCCGACTGGCGCGGTGATTCGCGACATCATCAGCGTGTTCCGCCGTCGGGCGCCGAACATTGAATTGACACTGATCCCCACCGCCGTGCAAGGCCGCGAAGCCATCCCTCAGATTGTGCGCGCGTTGAAACTGGCGGATGCCCGTGGCTTCGACGCGCTGATCCTGGCCCGTGGCGGCGGCTCACTGGAAGACCTCTGGTGCTTCAACGAGGAAGCGGTGGCCCGTGCGGTGGACGCCTGCATCACGCCCATCGTCAGCGCTGTCGGGCATGAGACCGATGTGTCCATCAGCGATTTCGTGGCGGACGTGCGCGCCCCTACCCCCTCCGCCGCGGCTGAACTGCTCGCGCCAGACGCCAGCCACCTGGTGCGCCAGGTCGAAAACCTGCACCGCCGCCTGGTGATGTTGATGCGCAACCGCCTGAGCCATGACCGCCTGCGCCTGGAAGGCATGGCCCGGCGCCTGCGTCACCCCGGCGAACGCCTGCGCCAACAGGCCCAGCGCCTGGACGACCTGGACATGCGCCTGCGTCGCGCGTTTGAGCGCAGCCTCAATACCCGGCGCGAACGGCTGATCCGCCTGGAAACCCGCCTCGCCGGCCAACACCCGGGCCGTCAACTGGCCCTGCTGCGCCAACGCCTGGAGAGCCTCGCCGAACGCCTGCCTCGCGCCATGCGCGAAGGCCTCAAGGCGCGGCGCCTGCAGCTGCAAAGCCAGGTGCAGACGCTGCACGTGGTCAGCCCGCTGGCGACCCTGGGCCGTGGCTACAGCATCCTGCTGGACGAGCGTGGCCAGGCCATTCGCACTGCCGCGCAGACCCACACCGGACAGCGCCTGACCGCACGCCTCGGTGAGGGCCAATTGCAAGTGCGGGTGGAAGACAACCACCTGACACCCGTCACCCTTTCGTTATTGGATTGATTGATGCCACGTCTATTTAGCCTGTTGATGCTGCTGTGCCTCACGTTTAACGCCCACGCCGACAGCTACATCACCCGCACCCTGAACAAACCGGTGCCAGGGGGTGTGGCCGTGGTCGAGCTGGGCCCTTCGGCCGCCGCACCGAAAGCCACGTACCAAGGCAAGCCGGTGCTGGTGGTGAAAGAGGCGGACAACTGGCTGGCGATTGTCGGCATCCCTCTGACCGTCAAGCCGGGCAACGAGCGCATCAGCAGTGGTGGGCGCAGCCTGCCGTTTATCGTCGGCTACAAGCAGTACCCGGAACAACGCATCACCCTGAAAAACAAAAGCCAGGTGAACCCCGACCCGGCGCAGCTCAAACGCATCGAGGCGGAGCTGGCAGTGCAGATCAAGGCCTACCGCAGCTTCAGCCCGAACCTGCCGAGCAACCTGGTACTGGACAAACCGGTGAACGGGCCGCTGTCGAGCAAGTTTGGCGTGCGTCGTTTCTTCAACGGTGAAGAGCGAAACCCCCACTCGGGCCTGGACTTTGCCGTGCCCGCCGGTACGCCGATCAAGACGCCGGCTAACGGTAAAGTGATTCTGGTGGGCAACTACTTCTTCAACGGCAACACGGTGTTCGTCGACCATGGCCAGGGCTTTATCAGCATGTTCTGCCACATGTCGAAGATCGACGTGAAAGTGGGCCAGCAACTGGCACGCGGCGCAGTGGTGGGCAAGGTCGGTTCGACGGGCCGCGCGACGGGGCCGCACATGCACTGGAATGTCAGCCTGAACGACGCACGGGTTGACCCGGCGATCTTTATCGGCGCGTTCCAACCCTGAAACGCTCAATTGCGCGCCCGATAATGGGCGCGCAATTAAAACCAGCCTGCCACTCATCCCCAAGCATAAAATCTCGTTTCCTACGCAGATAGAAGAACTTCTCTCAATTTTTAGCGACTGCTTGCCATCTTTCACCCCGGCGGTTAGGGTTGAGCTTATGAAAACCTCTCACACCCTCATTCAGCTCCGCCAGCACCGCAGCCTGTGCCTTGTCAGCGCACGACTGCCAGGCTGAATCGATCTGCCTCGTCCTTACGTTTTATCCCTAAAAACAGTTCTACGGCAGGCCGCCTTTTCTCGGCCCCTACTACAAAGGATTTCCCGATGAGCATGCTCAAAGACCCGTCTTCGAAGTACCGCGCGTTCCCGACCATCGATATCCCGGACCGCACCTGGCCATCGAAGACCATCACCGAAGCGCCGATCTGGTGCAGCTCCGACCTGCGTGACGGCAACCAGTCGTTGATCGAGCCGATGGATGCCGTGAAAAAGCTGCGTTTCTGGAAGACCCTGGTCGCCGTTGGCGTGAAGGAAATCGAAGCGTCGTTCCCGGCCGCCTCGCAAACCGACTTCGACTTCGTACGTACCCTGATCGAAGACAACCACATCCCCGAGGACACCACCATCCAGGTGCTGACCCAGGGCCGTGAAGACTTGATCGCACGGACCTTCGAATCCCTGCGCGGTGCCAAGAAAGCCATCGTGCACTTGTACAACGCCACGTCGCCGTCGTTCCGCCGCATCGTATTCAACCAGGATAAGGAAGGCATCAAGGCCATTGCGGTCAACGCGGCCAAGCTGTTCGTCAAATACGCCGCCCAGCAGCCGGAAACCCAGTGGACCTTCGAATACTCCCCGGAAACCTTCAGCGCCACCGAGCTGGAATTTGCCAAGGAAGTCTGTGACGCGGTGATCGAGGTGTGGAACCCGACGCCTGAGCACAAGATGATCCTCAACCTGCCGGCCACCGTGGAATGCGCCACGCCGAACATCTATGCCGACCAGATCGAATGGTTCGGTCGCCATATCAACCGTCGTGACAGCGTGATCATCAGCCTGCACACCCACAACGACCGTGGCACCGGCGTGGCCGCCACCGAGCTGGGCCTGATGGCCGGCGCTGATCGTGTCGAAGGCTGCCTGTTCGGCAACGGCGAGCGTACCGGTAACGTCGACCTCGTCACCGTCGCGCTGAATATGTACACCCAGGGCCTCGACCCGCAGCTGGACTTTTCCGACATCGATGGCGTGCGCAAAGTCGTCGAGGAGTGCAACCAGATCCAGGTTCACCCGCGTCACCCATACGTCGGTGACCTGGTGCATACCGCGTTCTCCGGTTCGCACCAGGACGCAATCCGCAAGGGCTTCACCCAGCAGAAAGACGACGCGCTGTGGGAAGTGCCGTACTTGCCGATCGACCCAGCCGACATTGGCCGCAGCTACGAAGCGGTGATTCGCGTGAACAGCCAGTCGGGCAAAGGCGGCATCGCCTACCTGTTGGAGCAGGAATACGACATCAGCCTGCCGCGTCGCATGCAGATCGAGTTCAGCCAGGTGGTACAGGCCGAAACCGACCGCGTCGGCCTGGAAATGACCGCACCGCAGATCTACGCCTTGCTGCAGCGTGAATACCTGCAAGCCAACACCCCGTATGCGCTGGTCAGCCATCGCCTGCAGGAAGAGAACGGCAACAGCTTTGTCGAGGTGGAAGTTTCGGGCAAAGGCCAGGGCGAAACCAACCTGCACTGGAAAGGCAAAGGCAACGGCGCGCTGGAAGCGCTGGTGGCGGGCCTGCCGATTGGCGTGGAGATCATGGACTACAACGAACACGCAATCGGTGCGGGCACCAACGCTAAAGCGGCGGCGTACATCGAACTGCGTGTGAACGGCGAGCGTCCGGTGCATGGCGTGGGTATTGATGAAAACATCACCACGGCCAGCTTCAAGGCCCTGTTCAGTGCGCTTAATCGCTCGTTGAGCCAGCAGGAAGCCAAAGCGGCTTAAGCAGTCTGCTTAAATGTGAAAGGCCCCTGGATAGGAGTCCAGGGGCCTTTTTTTGGTTTTGTGATGTCTGTGAGGACCTCATCGGGGGCAAGCCCCCTCCCACATTTTGAATGTATTCACAGATCAACGTGTGGGAGGGGGCTTGCCCCCGATGGCGGTCTGTCAGACAAACTGGAAAGTATCGGCATCCAGGTTCGCCGGAAACCGCGTGCGATACGCCGCCAATTCCGCCGCATCCAAGTTCACCTGGAACACCCCATCCGCCTCCCCCGCACTCAGCAAGGTCTCACCCTGGAAGTCCAACACCTGACTGTCCCCGGTGTAGGCAAACCCCTTCCCGTCCGTCCCCACCCGATTCACCGCCGCCACGTAGCACAGGTTCTCGATGGCCCGCGCCGGCAGCAGGCGGTTCCAGTGCGAGCGCCGCGCTCCGGGCCAGTTGGCGGTGTATAGCAGCAAGTCAGTGTCCTGGGCATCGCGGCTCCACACCGGAAAACGCAGGTCGTAGCAAATCAACGGCCGAATGCGCCAGCCCTTCAATTCGAACTGCACCTGGCGCTCGCCGGGGGTGTAATGGTCGTGCTCGCCGGCCATGCGGAACAGGTGGCGCTTGTCGTAATGCAGCACCTCGCCATCCGGCCGCGCCCACAGCAGGCGGTTGCGGTGGCTGCCGTCGGCGGCCTGGATGATCACACTGCCGGTAATGACCGCGTTGTACTTGGCCGCCTGGTTTCGTAACCAGCGATGGGTCGGACCGTTTTCCGGCTCGGCGAGCGTCTCGGAGTCCATGGAAAAACCGGTGGTGAACATCTCTGGCAGCACGATCAGGTCGGCGCCTTTGGCTTGCTCCAGCAACAATTCGAAGTGCTCAAGGTTAGCCTGGCGGTCGTGCCAGGCCAGAGTGGTCTGGACCAGGGCGATGTTCAGGTTCGGCAACGCATTCAGATCACGCATAGTTTTTCGGCTGCTTGTTGCAGCGTTTCCTCGCGTTTGGCAAAGCACAGGCGCACCAGGCGCTGGCCTTGGGGTGGGTTCTGGTAGAACACCGAGACCGGAATGGTGGCCACGCCGTGTTCACGTGTCATCCACAGCGACATGGCGACGTCGTCCAAGTCCGGACGGATCTGTGAGTAATCCACCAGTTGGAAGTAGGTGCCGGTGACGCGGGTAAAGCTGAAACGCGATGGCGCCAGCAAGTCGCAGAACAGGTCGCGCTTGGCTTGGTAAAAAGCCGGCAGCTCCTCAACATGCTCCGGATGTTCGGCCATGAAGTCGGCCAACGCGTACTGCAACGGGGTGACGCCGCAGAAGTTGACGTATTGGTGCACCTTGCGCAGTTCGGCTGTCAGGGCCGGTGGCGCGACGACGTAGCCGGTTTTCCAGCCGGTGACGTGGTAGGTCTTGCCGAAGGAACTGACCACGAAGGCGCGCTGATAAAGCTCCTCATGGGCCAGTACGCTGACGTGGGGCACGCCGTCGAATACCAGGTGCTCGTAAACCTCGTCGCTGACCAGGTAGATATCGCGGTCGCGGATCAATGCCGCTAACAGATCAAGCTCGGCGCGACTGATCAGCGCGCCAGTGGGGTTGTGCGGTGTGTTGAGGATGATCATGCGCGTACGCGGCGACAGCGCCGCCTGGATCTTCTCGAAGTTGAGGGCAAAGCCGTCCAGGCTCAGTTGCACGTGCACGCAACGGCCACCGGCCAGCTCGACCGAGGGCTCGTAGCTGTCGTAGCACGGGTCAAACACGATGACCTCATCGCCATGACGAATCACCGCTTGAATTGCGCAGAAGATCGCCTCGGTGGCCCCAGGGGTGATGGTCACTTCACTGTCGGCATTGACCGTGGCGCCATAACTACGGGCGATCTTGGCGGCCACCTGCTGACGCAGCACCGGCAGGCCGGTCATGGGTGCATATTGGTTGTGACCGAGGGCGATATGCTTGCCGACCGCGTCAAGCAAACCCTGAGGGCCATTGAAGTCCGGGAAGCCTTGGGACAGGTTGAGCGCACCGGTTTCGGCGGCGAGTTGCGACATCGTGGTGAAAATCGTCGTGCCGACATTCGGCAGCTTGCTGGTGATCATCGGAGGCCCCTGCAGGTGAGCCCCAAGTTTTAAGCTGCCAGCCGCATCGGGTCAAGGCACAAACCTGCGGGCACAAAAAAGGGCTCATCAAGAGCCCTTTTTGCGAGGTCGGAATCAGCGCTTGTCGCGGCGCTTCTTGTCGGCCTTCTTGTGGTGAGTCATCAAACGACGCTTCTTGTTCACCTGACGGTCCGTCAGTGTGTTCTTGTTGCCTTCGTACGGGTTCTCGCCACCCTTGAACTCGATACGGATCGGCGTACCGACCAGTTTCAAGACACGGCGGTAGGTGTTTTCCAGGTAACGCACGTAGGACTTCGGCACCTTCTCGATCTGGTTACCGTGGATCACGATAATCGGCGGGTTGGCACCGCCCAAGTGGGCGTAACGCAGTTTGATCCGGCGGTTGTTGACCATCGGCGGCGCGTGCTCGCCAACGGCGTCTTCCAGGATCTGGGTGAGGCGGTTGGTCGGCCAGCGGGTAACCGCGGACTTGAACGAGTTCTGCACGGACGCGTAGAGGTTGCCCACGCCGGTACCATGCAGTGCCGAGATAAAGTGAATATCGGCGAACTCGACAAAAAACAGTCGGCGCTGCAGCTCGATCTTGACGAAATCGCGCTCACTCGGCGTCATGCCGTCCCACTTGTTGATCGCGATGACCAACGCTCGACCGGCTTCCAGGGCAAAGCCCAGCAGGTTGAGGTCGTGGTCCACCACGCCTTCGCGGGCGTCCATCACGAAGATCACCACGTTGGCGTCTTTGATCGCTTGCAGGGTTTTGACCACCGAGAACTTTTCAACTTCCTCGTGGATCTTGCCGCGCTTGCGCACACCGGCGGTGTCGATCAGCGTGTACTTCTCGTCGTTACGCTCGAACGGGATGTAGATGCTGTCGCGGGTGGTGCCGGGTTCGTCGTAGACGATGACCCGGTCTTCACCGAGCATGCGGTTGACCAGGGTCGACTTGCCGACGTTAGGGCGACCGATGATGGCGATCTTGATACCGTCTTTTTCACTCGGGCCCGGAATGCGCTTGGCTTCCTCACCTTCGGCGACGATCTCTTCTTCACCCTCTTCCTCCTCATCGTCATCCTTCGGGAAGGTGCTGAGGGCAATTTCCAGCATCTGGGTGATGCCGCGACCGTGGGCACCGGCGACCGGGATCGCATCGCCCAGGCCCATCGGGCTGAATTCGGCACGGGCCTGCTCAGGATCGATGTTGTCGATCTTGTTGGCGACCAGATAGGAACGCTTGTTGCGCTTGCGCAGGTGCTCGCCGATCATCTGGTCGGCAGCGGTGTAGCCCGCACGGGCGTCCACCAGGAACAACACGACATCGGCTTCTTCAATGGCCAGCAGCGACTGCTCGGCCATCTTTTCATCCATGCCATGCTCGTCACCGGAGATACCACCGGTGTCGACAATAATGTAGGAGCGCCCTTGCCACTTTGCCTCACCGTATTGGCGATCACGGGTCAGACCGGACAAGTCGCCGACGATGGCGTCGCGAGTCCTGGTCAGGCGGTTGAACAAGGTGGACTTGCCGACGTTAGGTCGGCCCACCAGGGCGATTACGGGAACCATGCGGCTCTCCACTTCGTTATTTCAGAAAATACAAAAGCCGCTGCAAGGCAGCGGCTGGTGCTCGGGGCAGCATAATCAAATGCCGCATGCCCCGCCGAAGCGGGGCCGCCTGGGTGTTACCCCAAGCATAGTTCTTACTTGATGGTCAGGGCTTCCAGCTTGCCGCTGTTGCCAAACACATAAAGCATGTTACCCACCACCAGCGGACGGGCACGCAGGCCGTCGCTGTCGATACGCTCGCGACCGACGAAGCGACCGTCCACCTGGCTCAGCAGGTGCAGGTAGCCTTCGAAGTCACCTACCGCTACATAGCTGGAGAACACTTCCGGTGCCGACAGTTGACGGCGAGCCAGGGCATCGTTGCTCCACAGTGCAGTGGTGGAACGCTCGTCGACACTTTCAACGGTGCCGGACGCCAGGCTTACGTAGACGCTGCCAAAGCCTTGGGCGACACCGGCGTAGCTGGAAGCATCACGCTGCCAGTTGACGCGGCCGCTCTGCAGGTCCAGCGCCGCAACACGGCCCTGGTAAGTCGCAACGTAGAGGGTTTCACCGGACAGCAGCAAGCCGCCGTCGATGTCCACTACGCGGTCCAGCTCGGAACGACCTTGGGGAATGGCCACACGGGTTTCCCAGGCCGGCACGCCGTTCTGGGTATCCAGGGCGACCACTTTACCGGTCGACAGGCCTGCAACGGCCAGATTATTGGTCACAATCGGACCACTGGTACCGCGCAGCGTCAGCACCGCCGGGGTGCTGTCGTACAACCAACGCTGTTCGCCAGTGCTGGCGTCGAGGCCGATCACACGGTCATCCTGGGTCTGCACCACGACGATATCGCCGTTGGTGGCAGGCGGTGCGAGGACTTCACTGGTCACGCGAGCGCGCCATTTCTCTTCACCGGTGCTGGAATCCAGGGCCACGACTTCGCCTTTCAGCGTGCCGAGCATGACCATGCCGTAACCCACGCCTACGGCGCCGGAGACTGGCAATTCGAGGTCTTTCTTCCACTTCACATCGCCGTTCATGCGATCCATGGAGATCACTACGCCGGTGACGTCAGCGGCCACAATGTTTTCACCGTCGATTGCCGGTACCAACATGTTGTAGGTGTCGCCTTGGCCGTCACCGATGGAGCGGCTCCACTGCTTTTGCAGGATCACTTCTTCCTTGAAGCTGGTCAGCTCGGCCGGAGGCAGTTCTTTTTTACTGTTGCTGCTGCAACCCGCGGCCAGAACGGCCAGAGCCAGCAATGCTGCATGTTTCCAACGGATCACGTCACGCATCCCCTTTGGCCAAGTCGTCCAGCTTGATTTGTAAGCCACCGACCGCCGCTTCATCAGACAGCGCCGCCTTGGCTTTTTGGTACGCAGCATTGGCTTCGTCGGTACGACCCAATTGGACCAACAGGTCGCCCTTGAGCTCTTCGCGAGTGGCTACAAATGCCTTGTCAGCATCGCCGTCGAGCAGTTTGAGTGCTTCGTCAGCCTTGTTCTGTGCCGCCAGTACCTGAGCCAGGCGCTGACGTGCGATTTCACCCAGGGTCGGGTTGGTCGGCTTGTCGGCGATGGCCTTCAGTTCAGCGGCTGCGTCATCCAGCTTGCCGGTGTCGACCGCGACTTTCGCGACGAACAGGCTGCCGTATTGGGCGTAGGTGCTACCGCCGAATTCGTTCTTCAGCTTGCCGGCCAGGTCTGCGACCTGCGCAGGATCAGGCTTGCCGTCCGGCGTCAGGGTGGTTTCCAGCAATTGCTGATAGAGGATCGAGGCGCCTTGGGACTGGTTGGCCTGATACTTGGTCCAGGCTTGCCAGCCGAACACCACCACTAAAGCCAGCAGGCCGCCAGTTACCAGGGGCTTGCCGTTACGCTGCCACCAGTCCTTGAACTCGGCCAGTTGCTCATCATCAGTACTCGACACCCCAATACTCCTTAATCGCTAAATTCGGCTGTTCGACAGCTTCAACCCTGCACGACGCAGGTGGCCAAGTGCGCGGCGAGCGCATCAAAGGCAATGTTCTGTTGCTCGCCCTGGCCACGCAGGGGTTTGAAACCTATCACTTGCTGGGCCAGTTCGTCTTCGCCGAGGATCAGTGCATACAGCGCACCGCTCTTGTCGGCCTTCTTGAATTGGCTCTTGAAGCTGCCGGCGCCGGCATTGATCTGCAGGCGCAGGTTCGGCAGTTGGTCGCGGACTTTTTCGCTCAGGGCCAGGGCCGCCAGTTCGGCCGCCTCGCCAAAGGCGCACAGGTACACGTCCACCTGACGGGAGATCTCTTCCGGGACCTGCTCCAGGGTTTCGAGCAGCAGGATCAGCCGCTCGATGCCCATGGCAAAACCTACGCCCGTGGTCGGCTTGCCGCCCATCTGCTCGACCAGGCCGTCATAGCGGCCACCGGCACACACGGTGCCCTGGGCGCCGAGTTTTTCGGTGACCCACTCGAACACGGTCTTGCTGTAGTAGTCGAGGCCACGCACCAGTTTCGGGTTGATCACGTAGGGAATACCGGCCGCATCCAGACGAGCCTTGAGGCCCTCGAAGTGCGTACGGGATTCATCGTCCAGGTAATCGGCCATTTTTGGCGCGTTGACCAGCACGGCCTGGGTGTCGGCGTTCTTGGTATCGAGGACGCGCAACGGGTTGGTCTTCAGACGGCGCTGGCTGTCCTCGTCCAACTTGTCCAGGTGGGCGGACAGGTATTCAACCAAGGCAACGCGGTAGCGGCCCCGGGATTCGCTGGTGCCCAGGCTGTTGAGTTCAAGCTTGACCGCGTCGCGGATGCCCAACACGCCCCACAGGCGCCAGGTCAGCACGATCAGCTCGGCGTCGATGTCCGGACCGTCGAGGTTGAACACCTCCAAGCCGATCTGGTGAAACTGGCGATAACGACCTTTCTGCGGGCGCTCGTGGCGGAACATCGGACCGATGTACCACAGTTTCTGCGGCTGGCCGCCACCGGTGAGGCCATGCTCGAGCACGGCGCGCACGCACGCGGCAGTACCTTCCGGACGCAGGGTCAGGGAGTCGCCGTTACGGTCTTCAAAGGTGTACATCTCTTTTTCGACGATGTCGGTCACTTCACCGATGGAGCGTTTGAACAGCTCGGTGAACTCGACGATCGGCATGCGGATCTGCTTGTAACCGTAGTTATCCAGCAGGCGCGCGACCGTGCTCTCGAAGTAGCGCCACAGTGGCGTCTGCTCCGGCAGGATGTCGTTCATGCCACGAATGGCTTGCAGAGACTTGCTCACATCAAATCCTTAAATTCGTTCTTAGCCGCGCGCGATCAGCGCTGCGTCAGCCGCGACCTTCTGGGCCGCTTTCTCGCGGATCAGCCTTTCGAGCTCATCCACCAGATTGTCATTCGTCAACTTCTGCGACGGCTTGCCGTCGATGTAAATCAGGTTCGGTGTGCCGCCGGTCAGGCCTACGTGCGCCTCTTTGGCTTCGCCCGGCCCGTTGACCACGCAACCGATCACTGCAACATCCAACGGCACCAGCAGGTCTTCGAGGCGGACTTCCAGTTCGTTCATGGTTTTCACCACGTCGAAGTTCTGCCGCGAGCAGCTCGGGCAGGCAATGAAGTTGATGCCACGGGAACGCAAATGCAGGGATTTGAGAATGTCGTAACCGACCTTCACTTCCTCTACCGGGTCTGCCGCCAGGGAGATGCGGATAGTATCGCCAATCCCTTCGGCGAGCAGCATACCGAGACCCACCGCAGATTTCACTGTGCCTGAGCGTAAACCACCCGCTTCAGTGATACCCAGGTGCAACGGCTGCACGATTTCCTTGGCCAGCAGGCGGTAGGCTTCTACCGCCATGAATACATCGGAGGCCTTTACGCTGACCTTGAAGTCCTGGAAATTCAGGCGTTCAAGGTGTTCAACGTGGCGCAATGCCGATTCAACCAGCGCCGCCGGGGTGGGCTCGCCGTATTTCTTTTGCAGGTCTTTTTCCAGCGAACCGGCGTTGACGCCGATACGGATTGGAATGCCGCGATCACGGGCTGCATCCACCACGGCGCGCACACGGTCTTCGCGACCGATGTTGCCCGGGTTGATACGCAGGCAGTCCACACCCAGTTCGGCTACGCGCAGAGCGATCTTGTAGTCGAAGTGAATGTCGGCCACCAACGGCACCTTGACCAGTTGCTTGATGCGACCGAAGGCTTCGGCAGCGTCCATGTCCGGTACGGATACCCGCACGATGTCTACGCCGGCGGCTTCCAGACGGTTGATCTGGGCGACCGTAGCGGCGACGTCATTGGTGTCGCTGTTGGTCATGCTCTGTACCGCGATGGGGGCATCGCCACCCACCGGCACCGAGCCGACCCAGATCTTGCGCGATACGCGACGTTTGATTGGAGATTCGCCGTGCATGACTATTGTCCCAACTTCAGGCGAGCGGTCTCGCCGGTGGTGAACGGCGCCACGTCCACAGGCTGGCCGTTGTAGGCCACTTGCGCGCCACGGGCGAAGCCCAGACGCAGCGTCAAAGGAGGCTTGCCGCCCAGGTCGAGCGTATCTCCCTTACGCTTAAGGCCACTGGCCAGCACTTTGCCGTTGCCATCGGTGACTTGCGTCCAGCAGTCAGCGACGAAGGTAATCTGCACGCGCCCATCACCGGCGATCAACGCAGGGGTAGTGGGTGGCGAAATGGCCGGCGCGCTTGGCGCGGCAGTCGCAGGCGCCTGCACGGGAGCGGCCGGTGTATGCGCCTGGGCAACCGGGGCAGCCGGTGTTTGTGCGAGTGCCGCCGGGGTCGTAGGGGCGGTGGCGGAAGCGGCTGTTTCCGGCGCTGGCTGCTCGGTAGCAAGCGGCGCTTCAGGGGCGGCCTGACCTTCGACAACCGCCTGGTCTTCCGGCTCGTCCAGCGGATGAATCTGCGTGGTGCCGTCGGCGCTTTCGACTTCGACGTGCTCCATGGCGTTACTGGTCAGGTCCTTGGTGCGCTGGGAGGCCTGGTCTTGCCACCAGACAAAGCCACCGCCAATGACCGCGATCAGCAGCAACAGGCTGACAATTCGCAAAATCGTGTGGGAAACCCGTACCGGTTCTTCAATACGACCCAGGCCATGGACATTGCTGCCCTGGGAGTCGGTACCGGTGAACTGGTCGAACTCCTGGACCAGCACGGTCTGGTCAATGCCCAGCAACTTGGCGTAGGCGCGGATATAGCCGCGGGCGAAGGTATGCCCAGGCAGCTTATCGAACGCGCCGGCTTCCAGGTTGCCAAGGGACGTGGTGGTCAAATTGAGCTTGAGAGCCACTTCCGCCAGCGACCAACCATTGCTTTCGCGGGCCTGACGCAAGGTGTCGCCTGGGTTTACGCGATTAGCTGCTACAACTTCCGGGTGCGCCGCTTTCATCATTGCTCCGACAGGTATTGCTGATATTCCGGCGTACCGGGATAGAGTCGTTCGAGTTGCTGGCCAAAACGTGCGGCCGTGTCGCGTTCTTCATGAACCGTCGCCAGGCGCACACCGAGCAATAGACTACGTGCATTTTGCCCACTGAGCAGGCTAAAACGCTCGTAATAGTCACGTGCCGGCACATAATGCCTGTCTTCGTAGGACAACTCAGCCATTTCGAGCAATGCGCGAGGCTGGCGACCGTTCAAGTGCAGGGCTTTTTCCAGCTGTCGGCGGGCGCTGTCGCGCTGGCCGAGGCGCATCGAGGTCACCCCAAGGTTCTCGAACACCCGAGAGCGCTCAGGATAGAGGGTATCGGCGCTGGCTTGCTGGAAATAAAGGGCGGCCTGGTCATACCGTTTTTGCTCGAACAGGAAGCTGCCGTAGTTGTTCAGCAGCCGCGGGTCGGCAGGACGGGAGGCCAGGGCCTTGTGAAAATACTGTTCGGCCAGCTCAGGCTCGGCCTGGGCCTGGAACACCAGGGCCAGTGCGGCATTGGCGTCGGCATCGTCGCTGTCCAGCTCAAGGGCCTTTTTCAGCGGTACCTTGGCCTGCTCGCTCATGCCTTGCCGAAGGTAACCCAAGCCCAATTGCACATAGGCAACTCGCGCCTCATCACGGCCTTTACCGGTTTGCAAAGGGCTGTCATGGCCCGATGAAACACAACCGGCCGCAAGGCCGGTAACAAGCAACAGCAGCGCAAGGCGCAAGGGCATAGAGATCCTCTCTCAGATTCGATTCACAGCAATTTGCGGCAGATCGTCGGCGGCGTTCAATTCACGCACGGCGATATAACGCTCGCTGCGGCGGGTGCGGTCCATCACCTGCCCTACCAATTGGCCACAGGCGGCGTCGATGTCTTCACCACGGGTGGTGCGTACGGTGACGTTGTAGCCGGCCTGGTGCAGTTGATCCTGGAAACGGCGGATGGCGTTGTTGCTCGGCCGCTCGTAGCCAGAATGTGGAAACGGGTTAAACGGAATCAGGTTGATCTTGCACGGGGTGTTCTTGAGCAACTCGATCATCTCGACCGCGTGTTCGACCTTGTCGTTGATGTCCTTGAGCATGGTGTACTCAATGGTCAACACGCGCTTCTCACCCAAGGTCGCCATATAACGCTGGCAAGATTCGAGCAGCATCTTAAGCGGATACTTCTTGTTGATCGGCACCAATTGGTTACGCAATGCGTCATTGGGTGCGTGCAGCGACAACGCCAGGGAGACGTCGATGTGCTTGGCCAGCTCATCGATCATCGGTACCACGCCGGAGGTCGACAGGGTCACACGGCGCTTGGAGATGCCGTAGCCCAGGTCGTCCATCATCAGGTGCATGGCCGCAATCACGTTGTCGAAGTTCAGCAGCGGCTCACCCATGCCCATCATCACCACGTTGGTGATGGCACGGTCGACGGTCGCCGGGACGCTGCCAAAGGATTTGTTGGCAATCCACACTTGGCCGATGACTTCGGCGGCGGTGAGGTTGCTATTGAAGCCTTGCTTGCCGGTGGAGCAGAAACTGCAGTCCAGGGCACAGCCTGCCTGGGACGAAACGCACAAAGTACCGCGCTTGCCCTGGGGAATGTAGACGGTCTCGACGCAGCTGCCGGACGCCACGCGCACCACCCACTTACGGGTGCCATCGCTGGAGATGTCCTCGCTGACCACTTCAGGACCACGGACCTCAGCAATGGCCTTGAGCTTGTCGCGCAGGGCCTTGCTGACGTTCGTCATGGCGTCGAAATCGTCGACGCCAAAGTGGTGAATCCACTTCATTACCTGACCGGCACGGAAACGCTTCTCCCCGATTGAGTCGAAGAATTTCTCCATTTCCGGCTGGGTCAGACCCAGCAGGTTGGTTTTAACAGTCGATGTAGTCATGGATTCACCCTCACTCTTTAAGCCGATGCTTAGCGAGCGGTTACTTCAGTAGCGGCGAAGAAGTACGAGATTTCGCGAGCAGCAGCAGCTTCGGAGTCCGAACCGTGTACAGCGTTGGCGTCGATGGACTCAGCGAAGTCAGCACGGATGGTGCCGGCAGCGGCTTCTTTAGGGTTGGTAGCGCCCATCAGTTCGCGGTTCAAAGCGATAGCGTTTTCGCCTTCCAGAACCTGAACAACAACAGGACCGGAGATCATGAAGGCAACCAGGTCGCCGAAGAAGCCACGAGCGCTGTGCTCAGCGTAGAAGCCTTCAGCTTCAGCCTTGGACAGTTGCTTGAGTTTCGAAGCTACAACCTTCAGGCCGGCTTTTTCGAAACGAGTGGTGATCTCGCCGATGACGTTTTTTGCAACAGCGTCAGGCTTGATGATGGAGAAAGTACGTTGAACAGCCATGGTGTAACTCCAGAAACGGTAATTTACGAAAAATTAAACCCGCGAATTATACGCGGGTTATTGGGTATTGCCTAACTGCGTAAGGGAGGCGTCAGTCCTGCTCTTCTTTCCAGGCAGTCTGGATGGCCTCCAGGACCTTTTCACCGCCACGATCCCGCTCATCTTCAAACCCTGGCAACGCCATGACCATGTCACGCAAAGCTACAAAGTTCAGGGAATAAGGATCCAGACCCGGGTTGCCGTCGGCCAACAGGATAGCGATCTCTTGCACATCAACCCATTTAAGACTCATGACACTTCCTTGAATCAATGCGGCGCTTCGGCTGCATGGTTGAGGGAATATTTCGGGATTTCGACGGTGATGTCTTCAGTTCCGACCTTTGCCTGACAGCTTAGACGCGAAGTCGCTTCCAAGCCCCACGCACGGTCAAGAAAGTCCTCTTCCAGCTCATCGGCCTCTTCAAGGCTGTTGAAGCCCTCGCGAATGACGCAATGACAGGTGGTGCAGGCGCACACACCGCCGCAGGCGCTTTCGATTTCGATGTGGTTGTCATGGGCAACTTCGAGGATGGACTTGCCGGTCTCAGCCTCCACGACCATACCATCCGGGCAATGCTCGGCGTGTGGCAGAAAAATGACCTGCGGCATTAATTATTCCTCGAGTTCATTCAGGTTGCGCCCCGCCAGGGCGGCTTTTACCGACTGGTCCATACGGCGGGCGGCAAAGGCATCGGTCACTTGCGACAGACGCTTGGTCTGTTGCTCGATGGCGTAGCCATCGGTGCCTTTTATCAGTTCGGCCAGTTCCTGCATCTGCAGGTCAATAACCATGCGCTCTTCGGCGTCCAGCAGGCGCTCGCCGTCAACATCCAGGGCCCCCTGCACGGCTTCGAGCAGGCGCTGGGCGTCGACTTGCTGCTCACGCAGTACGCGAGCAACCTTGTCGTCACCGGCGTATTGGAACGAATCCTTGAGCATCTTGGCGATTTCGCCGTCGGTGAGGCCGTAGGACGGCTTGACCTGGATGCTGGCTTCAACGCCCGAGGCCAATTCGCGCGCAGCGACGCTGAGCAGGCCATCGGCGTCGACCTGGTAGGTCACGCGGATCTTCGCGGCACCGGCCACCATCGCCGGAATGCCGCGCAATTCAAAGCGCGCCAAGGAGCGGCAGTCGCTGATCAGCTCGCGCTCGCCTTGCAGCACATGAATCATCATGGCCGTCTGACCATCTTTGTACGTGGTGAAATCCTGGGCGCGGGCGACGGGGATGGTGGTGTTGCGTGGAATCACCTTCTCCATCAAGCCACCCATGGTTTCCAGCCCCAGAGACAGCGGAATCACGTCGAGCAACAGCAGTTCGCCACCATCACGCTTGTTACCGGCCAAGGTATCGGCCTGGATGGCGGCACCGATGGCGACCACTTGATCCGGGTCTATTTCAGTCAGCGGCTGGCGACCAAAGGCCTCAGCCACGGCATCACGAACGCGCGGAACGCGGGTGGAACCGCCGACCATGACCACGGCACCGACGTCTTCCAGCTCAACACCGGAATCACGCACGGCACGGCGGCAAGCTTTCAGGCTGCGAGCGACCATCGGTTCGATCAACGCATCGAAGGCTTCGCGAGTCAGCTGGGCCGACCAGGTGCCGTAGGACACTTCAACAGTTGCAGCATCCGTCAGCGCTTCTTTGGCGGCACAGGCGGTTTGCAGCAGATTACGCTGCGCGCCTGGGTCCAGGTCGGCCGACAAGCCGGCACTGCTGATGATCCAGCCCGCGACGGTATGATCGAAGTCATCGCCACCCAAGGCGCTGTCACCGCCGGTGGCCAGCACTTCAAAGACACCGCCGGTCAGGCGCAGGATCGAAATATCAAAGGTACCGCCGCCCAGATCGTAAATCGCGACCAGGCCTTCGGCGTGCTGGTCCAGGCCATAAGCCACCGCAGCAGCGGTCGGTTCGTTGAGCAGGCGCAACACGTTCAGGCCGGCGAGTTTCGCCGCGTCCTTGGTCGCCTGGCGCTGGGCGTCATCGAAATACGCCGGAACGGTGATCACCGCCCCCACCAATTCGCCGCCCAGGGTGGTTTCTGCACGCTGGCGCAGCACCTTGAGGATATCGGCCGACACTTCCACGGGGCTTTTCGGGCCCTGGACGGTGTCGATAAACGGCATATGGGATTCACCGCCGACAAAGCGGTACGGCAGCTGGTCGCCCAGTTGCTTGACGTCGGACAGACCACGACCCATCAAGCGCTTGACCGACAGCACGGTGTTCAAAGGATCGGCAGAGGCCGCCAACTTGGCCGACTCGCCCACTTCGGTGCGATCAGCGTGATAACGCACGGCAGACGGCAGAATCACTTGGCCATCAGCGTCGGGCAGCGGCTCGGACAGGCCGCTGCGCAAGGCAGCAACCAGGGAATTGGTGGTGCCCAGGTCAATCCCCACCGCCAGGCGACGCTGGTGCGGTTGAGGGCTTTGGCCGGGTTCGGCGATTTGCAGTAATGCCATGGTAATCAGGTCTTATCTGTCTATCAGGCGTGCATCACGGGCAGCACACTGGGTTAATCGTCGAGGCGCTCTTCTAGCTGGCGCACTTCGTAGGTGAGCTTGTCGAGGAACTGCATGCGCCGCATCAGGCGTTCGGCCTGTTCGCGTTGCGCTGCATCATTCCAACAAGCTGCGAAGCTTTCGTTGAGCTCATCCTGGGCCGTTTTCAGACGACGCTTGAAGACTGCGACACCCGCCACATCGGCTTCGTCCTGCAAGTCTTCGAGTTCTTCGCGCCACTGCATCTGCTGCATCAGGAAGTCCGGGTCGTGCACCGTGACTTCAATCGGCACCTCGCCACCATTCATTGCGAGCAGATAGCGCGCACGTTTGGGCGGGTTTTTCAGCGTCTGATAGGCCTCATTGAGGCTGGCCGATTTCTCCAGCGCCAGGCGTTGCTCACGCTCGGAAGCGTCAGCGAAGCGGTCCGGATGCACCCCACGCGCCAGTTCTCGGTAGCGCGTGGCAAGCTGCTCAAGGTCCAGCCGAAAGTTCGGCTGCAGCTCGAATAAAGCGAAATGACAAGGAGTACCCACGTATAGCCTCAGATGTTGAAGCTTTCGCCGCAGCCACATTCACCGCGTACGTTGGGGTTGTTGAACTTGAAGCCTTCGTTCAACCCTTCCTTGACGAAATCGAGTTCGGTGCCGTCCAGGTAGGTCAGGCTTTTAGGGTCGATGATCACTTTCTCGCCGTGACTTTCGAACACCTGGTCCTCTTCAACCACCTCGTCGACAAACTCCAGCACGTAGGCAAGGCCGGAACAGCCCGTGGTGCGAACACCCAGACGAATCCCCTCACCTTTACCGCGCCCATTCAGGGAGCGGCGAATGTGCTGCGCAGCCGCTTCTGTCATGCTGATAGCCATCGTTGACTCCTTACTCGTCGCCAAATGCTTAGATCAAGCCTTTCTTCTGCTTGTAGTCGCGAACGGCCGCCTTGATGGCGTCTTCAGCGAGTACGGAGCAGTGGATTTTCACTGGCGGCAGGGCCAGTTCTTCGGCCAGCTGGGTGTTGCTGATAGTGACAGCCTCATCCAGGGTCTTGCCTTTCATCCATTCAGTCGCCAGGGAGCTGGAGGCGATGGCCGAACCGCAGCCGTAAGTCTTGAACTTGGCGTCTTCGATAACGCCAGCGTCGTTGACTTTGATCTGCAGGCGCATCACATCGCCGCACGCCGGAGCGCCGACCATGCCGGTGCCGACATCAGGGTCTTCCGCGTTCATCTTGCCGACGTTGCGCGGGTTTTCGTAGTGGTCGATGACCTTTTCGCTGTAAGCCATGGTACTGAATCCTCACTCATCAGGGCCGCTCTGGAACCCTGTAGAAACGCCTGCGTTTTCCGCCACGTTGCTACAGAGCTGGGGTGGCGGCTTCTATAGTTAGTGTGCCGCCCACTCGATCTTGGAAATGTCGACACCGTCTTTGTACATGTCCCACAGCGGCGACAGTACACGCAGTTTGTTGACGGCTTCGCAGACTTTCTGCGCGGCGTAGTCGACTTGTTCTTCGGTGGTGAAGCGGCCGAACGTAAAGCGGATCGAGCTGTGTGCCAGTTCGTCGTTGCGGCCCAGGGCACGCAGTACATACGAAGGCTCAAGGGAAGCCGAAGTGCAGGCCGAACCGGACGAAACCGCCAGGTCCTTGAGCGCCATGATCAGCGACTCGCCTTCGACGTAGTTGAAGCTCAAATTCAGGTTGTGCGGTACACGGGCAGTCATGCTGCCGTTGATGTACAGCTCTTCAAGGTTTTCGACCTGCTTGTAGAAGCGGTCGCTCAGGGCCTTGATGCGCACGTTTTCGGCAGCCATGTCTTCTTTGGCTACGCGGAAGGCTTCGCCCATGCCGACGATCTGGTGGGTCGCCAGGGTGCCCGAACGCATGCCGCGCTCGTGACCGCCGCCGTGCATGGTGGCTTCGATGCGCACGCGTGGCTTGCGGCTCACGTACAGGGCGCCGATGCCTTTAGGACCGTAGGTCTTGTGGGCGGAGAACGACATCAGATCGACTTTCAGTTTCGACAGGTCGATGTCGACCTTGCCGGTGGACTGAGCAGCGTCGACGTGCAGCAGAATGCCCTTGGAACGGGTCAGTTCGCCGATGGCTGCGATGTCGTTGATGGTGCCGATTTCGTTGTTCACGTGGATCACGGACACCAGGATGGTGTCTTCACGCAGCGCGGCTTCGATCATGGCCGGAGTGACGATACCGTCGGTGGTCGGCTCGAGGTAGGTGACCTCGAAACCTTCACGCTCCAGTTGGCGCATGGTGTCGAGGACAGCCTTGTGCTCAATCTTGGTGGTGATCAGGTGCTTGCCTTTGGTCGCGTAGAAATGCGCCGCGCCCTTGATAGCCAGGTTGTCGGACTCGGTGGCACCGGAGGTCCAGACGATTTCACGCGGATCGGCGTTGACCAGGTCAGCGACCTGGCGACGAGCGTTCTCGACCGCTTCCTCGGCTTTCCAGCCGAACACGTGGGAACGGGAGGCTGGGTTGCCGAAGTTTCCGTCAACCAGCAGGCATTCGCTCATCTTTTGCGCGACACGCGGATCAACCGGGGTGGTCGCTGAGTAATCAAGGTAAATCGGCAATTTCATGGACTTTCTCCTAAATCAGGCTGGCTGGCGTGCCGTTAGCTCTTCGGCTGTCACTCGACGGCGGACGCTTCGATCTTGTCCAGACGCGGCGCCTTGGTGTTGCAACGGCGCTGGTCCTGACGCTGGGCTACTTCTTGCACCTCACGGCGAGTCACAAGATCAGCCAAGCTGATACCACTCAAAAACTCATGGATCTGCAGGCTCAGGTCACACCACAAGTGGTGCGTCAGGCAGGTGTCGCCGGCGTGGCAGTCACCCAGGCCCTGGCATTTGGTCGCGTCGACGGATTCGTTGACTGCGTCGATCACCTGGGCTACCTGGATGCCCTGCATGTCGCGGGACAGTTGATAGCCGCCGCCTGGCCCACGAACGCTGGAAACCAGATTGCTGCGGCGCAATTTGGCGAACAGCTGCTCAAGGTAGGACAGGGAAATGCCTTGGCGCTCGGAGATATCGGCCAGGGACACCGGCCCAGTTTGCGCGTGCAAAGCCAGGTCAAGCATGGCGGTCACCGCGTATCGGCCTTTTGTAGTCAGTCTCATGGACAAGTACCAAGGTGTTTCAGAATGGGAGCGAGTATGCGATTCCCGAGTATTTAAGTCAACTATAAGACCTAGTGCTTTAGTCGGGATTACCCGTAAAAAGGGCGCGCGAATCATAGCAGGATGGGGTGGGGACGAACAGCGGGAACAGGGCCAAGGCCCGATCTCAAGACCAATGGAGATCAAATGTGGGAGCTGGCTTGCCTGCGATTGCGGTGGACCAGCAGCTCAAGGGATAGCTGGCACACCGCTATCGCAGGCAAGCCAGCTCCCACAGGAGATTTCTATCGACGGTAATATCTAGCCTGCCTTGGTGACTGATGCTTCATCCTTGATCTCGGCGAAGTCTTCTTCGCGCAACTCAGGCAGATCTTTCGCGCAGTACGAACTGCCCAGGTCCTTCAGCGCGCCGCACATGCCGTCCAACTTGCCGTCCACCGCCTGCAGATGGTCGAGCAACTGGCCGATGGCGCGGGCCACCGGGTCGGGCATGTCTTCGCTGACACCATAGGCATCGAAGCCGATTTTCTCGGCCATGGCCTTGCGCTTGGCTTCTTGCTCGTCGCCGACTTCGGGCTTGACGATGATGCGACCCGGAATACCCACCACGGTTGCGCCAGGCGGCACAGCCTTGGTCACCACCGCATTCGAGCCCACCTTGGCACCGGCGCCGACGGTGAATGGGCCGAGCACCTTGGCGCCCGCCCCTACCACCACGCCATTTTCCAGCGTTGGGTGACGCTTGCCTTTGTTCCAGCTGGTGCCGCCCAGGGTCACACCCTGATAAAGCGTCACGTCATCGCCAATCTCGGCAGTCTCGCCGATCACAATGCCCATGCCATGGTCGATAAAAAAGCGACGACCGACCTTGGCCCCTGGGTGAATCTCGATCCCGGTCAACCAGCGACCGAAGTTCGACACCACGCGCGCCAGCCACTTCCAACCCATACCCCACAGGGCGCCGGACAGGCGATGGATCCAGATCGCATGCATGCCCGGGTAGCAGGTCAGCACTTCAAAGGCATTGCGCGCCGCCGGGTCACGGTGGAAAACACTTTGGATATCTTCTCGCAAACGCTCGAACATTTTTAATCCTTCCGCTTAAGAAGCTCGCCACGGGCCGCTTTCTGGGTTTCCGTGAGGATGCCACGCAATATATTCATTTCCGCCCGGCTGACCGAGCTGCGCCCGTACAGGCGGCGCAGGCGCGCCATCAAGTGCCGTGGTTTTTCCGGATCGAGGAATTCGATGGCCACCAGGGTTTGTTCCAGGTGCTCATAAAACCGCTCCAGCTCGTCCATCGTGGCCAACTCGCCACTTTTGATCGACGCCACTTCATCCTTCTCGACCTTGCTCGGCTGCCCTTCAGCGGCCAGCCAGGCCATGCGCACTTCGTAACTCAACACCTGCACCGCTGCCCCGAGGTTCAGCGAACTGAAGTCAGGGTCTGATGGAATGTGCACGTGGTAATGACATCGCTGCAGCTCTTCATTGGTGAGGCCGGAGTCTTCACGGCCAAACACCAGGGCGATTTCAGCGCCGCCGGCCGCCTCTTCAACCACTTTGGTGCCGCATTCGCGCGGATCCAGCAGCGGCCAGGGGATGCGCCGGTCGCGCGCACTGGTGCCGAGTACCAGGTTGCAGCCGACCAGGGCGTCTTCCAGGGTGGCGACGACCTGGGCTTTTTCCAGGATGTCATTGGCGCCGGACGCACGGGCATCAGCCTCGTGGTGCGGGAACAGACGCGGTTCGACCAGCACCAGGCGCGTCAGCCCCATGTTCTTCATGGCTCGCGCCACCCCGCCGATGTTGCCGGGATGACTGGTATTGACCAAGACGACACGAATGTTTTGCAGCAAGGGAGGCGCTCTCGGACACGGGAAAGGGGAGCAAATCTTACAGAACAGCCTAAGGTTATGCCATGAAAGCTAACGTCGTCCTTCACCTGAAGAAAGTTTCTGCTAGAATGCTCGGCTTTCTTTAACAACCTTAGGTGACACATCCATGCAGCCCATGCTGAATATCGCGCTGCGCGCCGCCCGCAGCGCCAGTGAATTGATCTTCCGCTCCATCGAGCGCCTGGATACCATCAAGGTCGACGAAAAAGACGCCAAGGATTACGTATCCGAGGTGGATCGCGCCGCCGAACAGAAAATCATCGACGCTCTGCGCAAGGCCTACCCTACCCACGGCATCCTCGGCGAAGAAACCGGTATGCACAAAGGCAGCGGCGAAGGCGAAGACTACCTCTGGATCATCGACCCACTGGATGGCACCACCAACTTCCTGCGCGGCATCCCGCACTTTGCCGTGAGCATCGCGTGCAAATACCGTGGCCGCCTGGAACACGCCGTTGTGCTGGACCCGGTCCGCCAGGAAGAATTCACCGCCAGCCGTGGCCGTGGCGCCCAACTCAATGGTCGCCGCCTGCGCGTCAGCGGTCGTACCAGCCTGGACGGCGCCCTGCTGGGTACCGGCTTCCCGTTCCGTGACGACCAGATGGACAACCTGGAAAACTACCTGGGCATGTTCCGCGCCCTGGTTGGCCAGACCGCTGGCATCCGTCGCGCTGGCGCGGCAAGCCTGGACCTGGCGTACGTAGCTGCCGGTCGTTTTGATGCGTTCTGGGAGTCGGGCCTGTCCGAGTGGGACATGGCTGCAGGCGCGCTGCTGATCCAGGAAGCAGGCGGCTTGGTGAGCGACTTCACCGGCGGTCACGACTTCCTTGAAAAAGGCCACGTGGTTGCCGGCAACACCAAATGCTTCAAAGCAGTACTGACGGCGATCCAGCCGCACCTGCCAGCTTCGCTGAAGCGCTAAGCGAGCAGGCACAAAAAAGCACCCCGAGGGGTGCTTTTTTTATGCCTGGGATTTGAGGTTTGCCGCGACTCCAGCAACAACACAAATCAATTGTGGGAGGGGACTTGCCCCCGATTGCAGTGGGTCAGCACCTAACAAGCTGACTGATCCACCGCTATCGGGGGCAAGCCCCCTCCCACATTTTGAACTCACATAATTTTTTGCATCTGTACCAAGCTTGAGATTACTGCTGGTTCTGGCCCAGCACCAAGCGGCCTTCCTTGTCGACCGGAATCTGGCCGCCTGGATCACGGTCCATACGCACCGAGCCTTCCTTGCCATCCAAGGTGTAACGCACGTCATAACCGACAACCTTGTCGCTGATGTCGTTGACGGTGTTACAACGGGTTTGCGTGGTGGTGTAGGTATCGCGGTTCTGCATACCTTCCTGAACCTTGTTACCGGCATAACCGCCACCGACCGCACCGGCTACGGTAGCCAGCTTCTTACCGTTACCGCCACCGACCTGGTTACCCAATAGGCCACCGGCCAGTGCACCGACCACCGTACCGACGATCTGGTGCTGATCCTGCACGGGCTTCTGCCGAGTCACGGCGACGTCCTTGCAGACCTCACGCGGCGTTTTAATCTGGGTTTTCACCGGCTGCACCGCCAGCACTTGCGCATACTCAGGGCCGCTTTTTACCAGGCTGTAGGTGGCAACAGCACCCCCGGCAGTCACACCGACAGCACCCAATACCGCACCAACCAGTAACGACTTGTTCACGTTGAACCTCCTGACCATCACAAACGGACCGAACGATCCGCGCTATACCCAGCCTTGGAGCAAAAAAAAAGGCACGAGTTCAATCCTCGTGCCTTCTTTGTAACAGCAAGTCAACGACACCCCATCAAGGGCGGTCGTCGACCTCCTTGCCAGTCGAGGCCGGAGGGATCAAGTCTTCGCTGCTGAGGTTCAGCCAGATCAGCACCACGTTGGCGATGTAGATCGACGAGTAGGTACCCGCCAGCACGCCGATAAACAGCGCCAGGGAGAAGCCCCACAGGTTGTCGCCACCGAAGATCATCAGTGCCGCAATCGCCAGCAAGGTGGAGATCGACGTCGCCATGGTCCGCAGCAGGGTCTGGGTGGTGGAGATGTTGATGTTCTCGACCAACGTTGCCTTGCGCAGTACCCGGAAGTTCTCACGAACCCGGTCGAATACCACGATGGTGTCGTTGAGGGAGTAACCAATGATCGCCAGCACCGCCGCCAGTACGGTCAGGTCGAAGGTAATCTGGAAATACGCCAGGATACCCACGGTCACGATCACGTCGTGGATCAGCGACACAATGGCGCCGACACCGAACTTCCACTGAAAGCGGAACGCCAGGTAGATCATGATGCCGACCAGCGCCATCAGCATGCCGAGGCCGCCCTGGTCGCGCAGCTCTTCACCGACTTGCGGGCCCACGAACTCGACGCGCTTGACCGACGCCGGGTTGTCGCCGCCGACCTTCTGCAAAGCCTCGGCAACCTGGTGACCCAGTTGCGGGTCTTCACCAGGCATACGCACCAGCAGGTCGGTGGTGGCACCGAAGCTCTGCACCACGGCCTCGTGGTAGCCGGCCTTGACCAGCTCGCTGCGCACCAGGGTAACGTCGGCCGGCTTCTCGTAGGTCAGCTCGATGAGCGTACCGCCGGTGAAGTCCAGCCCGTAGTTCAGGCCCTTATGGAACCAGCTGAACAACGCCAGAACGGTAAGGAGCACGGTGACGCCGAACGCAATGTTGCGAACGCCCATGAAGTTGATTGTACGTAACATGGCAGCCCCTTAAATCCACAACTTCTTGAAGTCACGCCCGCCAAAGATCAGGTTGACCATTGCGCGGGTCACCATGATGGCCGTGAACATCGAGGTAAAGATACCGAGGGACATGGTTACCGCAAAACCTTTGACCGGGCCGGTGCCCATGGCAAAGAGAATCCCGCCGACCAGCAATGTGGTCAGGTTGGAGTCGAGAATCGCGGTAAATGCCCGGCCGAAGCCTTCGTTGATTGCGCGCTGTACGGTCATGCCCGCAGCGATCTCTTCACGGATTCGCGAGAAGATCAGTACGTTGGCGTCCACCGCCATACCCATGGTGAGTACGATACCGGCGATGCCTGGCAGGGTCAGCGTAGCGCCCAGCAGCGACATCAAGGCCAGCAGCATCACCATGTTGCCCGCCAGGGCCACGGTGGCGATGATGCCGAAGAAGCGGTAGATGGCGATGATGAACAGCGACACAAACAGCATGCCCCACAAGGCGGCATCGACACCCTTGGTGATGTTGTCCGCACCCAGGCTCGGGCCGATGGTGCGTTCTTCAGCGAAGTACATCGGCGCAGCCAGGCCGCCAGCACGCAGCAGCAAGGCCAGTTCCGAGGACTCGCCCTGGCCGTTCAGGCCAGTGATACGGAATTGAGCACCCAGCGGCGACTGGATGGTCGCCAGGCTGATGATCTTTTTCTCTTCCTTGAAGGTCTGTACCGGCACGTCTTTCTCGACGCCGTTGACCATCTGCTTGGTGTAGGTGGTCACCGGGCGTTGCTCGATGAAGATCACCGCCATGCTACGACCGACGTTGCTGCGCGTGGCGCGGCTCATCAGTTCGCCGCCATGGCCATCCAGGCGGATGTTCACTTCAGGTGTACCGTGCTCGCCGAAACCGGCCTTGGCGTCAGTTACCTGGTCACCGGTGATGATCAAGCCACGCTCGATCAACGCGGGAGGACGGTTGCCTTCACGGAACTCAAACTCTTCGGAAGTGGCGCGGGTCGCACCCGGCTCAGCCGCCAAGCGGAATTCCAGGTTGGCGGTTTTACCGAGGATACGCTTGGCTTCAGCGGTGTCCTGTACGCCCGGCAGCTCAACCACGATGCGGTTGGCGCCCTGGCGCTGAACGATCGGCTCGGCCACACCCAGCTCGTTGACGCGGTTACGGACCGTGGTCAAGTTCTGCTTGATCGAGTATTCACGGATTTCCGCGATCTTCGCCGGACTCATCGCCAGACGCAGTACAGCCTGGCCATTGAGGTCAGCCGGGACGATATCGAAATCGTTGAAGTTCTTGCGGATCAGCGCACGGGCCTGTTCGCGGGAAGCTTCGTCAGCGAAGCCCAGCTGGATGGCACCGTTGAGCTGCGGCAGGCTGCGATAACGCAGTTTCTCTTTACGCAGCAGGCTCTTCACGTCGCCTTCGTAGACTTTCAGGCGCGCGTCGAGGGCTTTGTCCATGTCGACTTCCAGCAGGAAGTGCACACCACCGGACAAGTCCAGACCCAGCTTCATCGGGTGCGCGCCAATGCTGCGCAGCCAGGCGGGTGTGGTCTGTGCCAAGTTGAGCGCGACCACGTAGTCGTCGCCCATGGCCTTGCGCACGACATCTTTGGCCGGCAATTGGTCTTCTTGCTTGGTCAGGCGCAACAAGCCGCCCTTCGCATCAGCTGCCAATGTTGCCGCTTTAACCTGGATACCGGCATCGGTCAGCGCTTTGCTCGCGCGTTCCAGGTCAGCCTGATTGACTTGCAGCGAAGTGCTGGCGCCCGTGATCTGGATCGCAGGGTCATCAGGATAGAGATTGGGAGCGGAATAAATAAAACCGATCGCCAGCACCGCCAGGATCAGTACGTATTTCCACAGAGGGTATTTGTTCAGCATCACGCCGCCCGCTTATAACGCGGGGCGCCTTGCGCGCCCCGTCGATTGGTAAAGGTTGTTACTTAGATCGCTTTCAGCGTGCCTTTAGGCAGCGTGGCGGCGATGGCGCCTTTCTGGAACTTCATTTCGACGGTGTCGGAGACTTCCAGCACCACGAAAGCATCGGAAACCTTGGTGATCTTGCCGGCGATGCCGCCGGTGGTCACAACTTCGTCACCTTTCTGCAGGCTGCCCAGCAGGTTTTTCTGCTCTTTGGCGCGCTTGGCCTGTGGACGCCAGATCATCAGGTAGAAGATGACCAGGAAACCGACCAGGAAAATCCACTCGAAACCACCGCCCATAGGGCCGGCAGCAGCAGGCGCAGCGGCATCAGCCATGGCGTTAGAGATAAAAAAGCTCATTTAGCACTCCAGTTGCAAATAGTGAATCTTAGGGTCGGAAAACTCAGTCCAAGGGCGGCACAGGGAGCCCGCGCTTGGCATAGAAGGCATCGACGAAGGCGGCCAATGTACCCTGTTGAATAGCCTCGCGCAAACCAGCCATCAGGACTTGGTAGTGACGCAAATTGTGGATGGTATTCAACATGCTACCCAGCATTTCCCCGCACTTGTCCAGATGGTGCAGATAAGCACGGGAGAAGTTCTGGCAGGTGTAGCAGTCACAGGTGGGATCCAGCGGCGAATCATCATGGCGATGGAACGCGTTACGGATCTTCAGCACGCCTGTATCGATGAACAGATGCCCATTGCGGGCATTACGGGTTGGCATCACGCAATCGAACATGTCCACACCGCGGCGCACACCCTCTACGAGATCTTCCGGTTTGCCAACGCCCATAAGGTAACGAGGTTTGTCAGCAGGCATCAGGCCCGGCAGGTAATCCAGCACCTTGATCATCTCGTGCTTGGGCTCGCCCACCGACAGACCGCCGATGGCCAGGCCGTCAAAACCGATTTTGTCGAGGCCTTCCAACGAGCGTTTACGCAGGCTTTCATGCATCCCGCCCTGGACGATACCGAACAGCGCCGCCGTGTTGTCGCCATGGGCATTCTTCGAACGCTGGGCCCAACGCAGGGACAACTCCATGGAAATCCGCGCGACGTCTTCGTCAGCCGGGTACGGCGTGCATTCGTCGAAAATCATCACGATGTCGGAGCCCAGGTCGCGCTGCACCTGCATCGACTCTTCCGGGCCCATGAACACCTTGGAACCGTCCACCGGCGAGGCGAAGGTCACGCCCTCCTCCTTGATCTTGCGCATGGCACCCAGGCTGAACACCTGGAAACCACCCGAGTCGGTCAGGATCGGGCCTTGCCACTTCATGAAGTCATGCAGGTCGCCATGCTTCTTGATCACTTCCGTGCCCGGGCGCAGCCACAGGTGGAAGGTGTTGCCGAGGATGATCTCGGCGCCGGTGGCGACGATGTCACGTGGCAGCATGCCTTTGACAGTGCCGTAAGTGCCCACGGGCATGAACGCCGGGGTCTCGACGGTACCGCGCGGGAACGTCAGGCGACCACGACGGGCTTTGCCGTCAGTGGCGAGCAATTCAAACGACATACGACTCATAGTTGTTCCTCTGGGCCGCGTGGCGCCGGATTACGGGTGATAAACATCGCATCACCGTAGCTGAAAAAACGGTACCCATTGTCGATGGCGGCTTGATAAGCGGCCATGGTTTCCGGGTAACCGGCAAATGCCGACACCAGCATCAACAGCGTGGATTCCGGCAAATGGAAGTTGGTGACCAGGCAATCGACCACATGGAACGGCCGGCCTGGGTAGATAAAGATATCGGTGTCGCCACTGAACGGCTTAAGCACGCCATCACGCGCCGCACTCTCCAGCGAGCGCACGCTGGTGGTACCCACCGCAATCACCCGCCCGCCGCGCGCCTTGCACGCTTCAACCGCGTCCACGACGTCCTGGCTGACTTCCAGCCACTCGCTGTGCATATGATGGTCTTCGATGTTATCCACACGCACCGGCTGAAACGTGCCGGCCCCCACGTGCAGGGTCACATAGGCGGTCTCGACGCCCTTGGCCGCAATCGCATCCAGCAGCGGCTGGTCGAAATGCAGCCCGGCAGTCGGTGCGGCGACGGCACCCAGACGCTGGGAGTAGACCGTCTGATAGCGCTCGCGGTCCGAGTCTTCGTCGGGGCGGTCTATATAAGGAGGCAACGGCATATGGCCGACGCGCTCCAGCAACGGCAACACCTCTTCAGCGAACTTGAGCTCGAACAGCGCATCATGTCGCGCCACCATCTCGGCTTCGCCACCGCCATCGATCAAGATCGAAGAGCCCGGTTTCGGCGACTTGCTGGAGCGCACATGGGCCAGCACACGATGGCTGTCCAGCACCCGCTCAACCAGAATTTCCAGCTTGCCGCCGGAAGCTTTCTGGCCAAACAGCCGCGCCGGAATCACCCGGGTATTGTTGAACACCATCAAGTCGCCTGGGCGCAAATGCTCAAGCAAATCAGTGAATTGACGGTGTGCGAGGGCACCGCTTACCCCGTCCAGGGTCAGCAGTCGACTGGCGCGACGCTCGGCCAAAGGGTGGCGAGCGATCAGCGAATCAGGGAGCTCAAAAGTAAAGTCAGCAACGCGCATGATGGGGTTCGTCTAGCAGGGCCGGGAAGTCTAGCGGAAATAGTCAAAATTGACCATGAAACGTGATTGACCAACGGTAATCTCATCTCTATACTTCGCCGCCATTGAGCCCTGATGGCGGAATTGGTAGACGCGGCGGATTCAAAATCCGTTTTCGAAAGGAGTGGGAGTTCGAGTCTCCCTCGGGGCACCATATAGCAGTATCTGAAAGTCTCTACCAGGCTCTCAGACCCAGAGAAACCGGCCACTTGAGCCGGTTTTTTTGTGTCTGGCTTTCTACCTCTGTATCCCCTTATCCGTTGTATCCCTGTATCCCTGCTTGTATCCTGAGAAAAATACCGAACTTTGGGATACAAGGATGAAGCGCGCAGATATCAAGCGCCGCCCTCTCGCAGACACGACGCTTGCAGGGCTGGAGCCGGAGTCAAAGGAATACCGGGAGCTAGACGGAAACGGCCTCTACTTCAGGGTCAAACCTGATGGTGGTAAATCCTGGCAGCTACGCTACAAACGTCCGGCTGGCAATTGGGCTTGGATGGGGCTCGGGGGTTACCCAGAGGTCAGTGGTGCGCTGGCAAGAGAGAAAGCTGCCGATCTACGCAAAGTGGTGAGTAGCGGCGCCGATCCCCTTGAGCAGAAACGATCCGCTAAAGCTGCAATCGATGCGGCTAAGGCTCGGACGTTTCGAGCTGCTGCTGAAGCTTGGCTCAAGGCCAAAGAAGAAAAGGGCCTCGCAACCTCTACCCTTCACAAAATCCGCACCTACCTCGACAAGGACATACTCCCGGCATTGGGAGATAAGCCCCTCGACGAAATCACCCGCACCGACTGTGCAGATCTCCAGGCATCTCTCGAAGCTAGAGACGCTCACAACGTGGCAGAAAAGTGCCGCACCTGGATCAACCAAATCTTCGGCCGAGCGATTGGTTTAGGACTTACCGAAAACGATCCGGGCAGCCGCCTTCGCGACATTGCCGCCCAGGCACCCAAGACTCAGCAGCATCCACACTTGCTGGAGCCTGAACTCGCTGAGTTTCTCCAAGCACTCAAAAACACTCCGAGCAGACTGACGGCACGTACCGCCGCATGGCTTTGTATATGGACGGCATCCCGCCCAGGCATGGTCCGCTTGGCTGAATGGAAAGAGTTCGACCTTGAGAAGGCCATTTGGACGACGCCTGCTGCCAAGATGAAGATGCGCCGGGATTTTGTATGCCCCCTTCCCCACCAAGCCGTTACAGCACTGAGGGACCTGCACTGTTTAACGGGACGGAGTCGCTGGCTTTTCCCCGGCGTCGGAGCAAAGAACCCAACCATCAGCGAAAACACAATCAACAAAGTCTTCGCTACCATCGGCTACAAAGGGCGTCTAGTAGGACACGGTACTCGACACACCGCGAGCACGTTACTTCGAGAACATGGCTGGCCGAAGGAACATGTTGAAGCGCAGTTGGCTCACAAAGAGGAAGGCATCTCGGGGGTATACAACAAGGCCCAATACTTTGAGCAACGCGTAAAAATGATGCAATGGTACGCCGATCACCTTGATTCCCTAGAGGCCGGAAATGTAGTGCAAGGTCAATTTGGGAAGGCCGTGTGAAGACGTCAACCCTATACCCCTTCAAAAATGGTGTTACGCGTGTTACGCGTGTTACGCCCACCAATAACCCATTGTATTTATTGAATATATTTAGCGTTACATGCACTGCAAAGCTTCTGAGCGCCACGTGTTACATCGAGCAGTCGTGTTACAGAAAAGCCACGCCCTCAACCCTGCTGGCAGTGGCGCCTCCACCTGTAAATCGCTGTAACAGCCTATCTGTGTCGGGGCGGCGGGAAGATCTAAATGGACTTTGAGCGGAGCATCGAGACAGAAGAGCTCGAACTCGAAATCGCAGGTTTCGACGTAACGTGCCTGGTGTGGGATCAGGACGACGTTGAGGCAGCCGTTCGCAGCCTTGTGCTGTTTCCGCAGTTCAACGAACACTTCAGAGATGCCTTTGATCTGATCAACACGGCTACCTCGTTCTGGCTTGAGGAGGGCTCCTACGCTCCGTGTACAGAGTCGGTAACAAAAACCCTTTATCGACTTCGCGATCCCATTAGCGAGCATGCCAGTTATGCAGAGGCAGGCTCATTGCCCAGTGTCATTCGACGGTTTCTTGGGGTGAGTCATTCCGCAGCAGACTCACAGCTTGCGGCTACCTTTGCCCTGGTCATGGGAACTCAGGCTGTGGAGACGCTTGCAAATTGGCTGTTCGACCTTGAGCTAACCACTTACGACATTGATGCAGACCTGATAGAGCAGCTGAAACATGACTCACCCCGCCAGTACCTTGCCCTGATCGAAAAAGAGCGGGACCGCAGCAGCGGAAACGAAATTCGAGCGCGAGAAGACTTTGCTACGTTGTTAGGTGAGGCGAACCAGGCTCTGTTGATGGCGAGCCTTTATCGTCAAGTGGAGCAGATGGATGTGTTTAAAAAAGGCTTCAACACATCAAGCCTGATGCATCGAATTCTCGACAATGCCTTTTCGACAAAGGCGACGAGAAGGGGCCAGGAAGCCGGCAGCGGGAACCGGGACCCCAGCTCAAAAATACAGATCGACACAATGGATAGGCGAGCAAAAATTAAGGCGGCGGCTGAGCAAACCATTAACGGTCGGAAAATTGAGATGCGAAGTCTAACCGATGCTGAACTGACCAATATTCTTTCCAAACGGGAAGGCCTCGGCACAAAAAAAACCATTCGAGAACATTTGACCGCCCTGGGCCTTAGGCCTCTGAAATAAAAGGGAGCGGACACAGTCCACTCTCCCTCCCCTACGTAGCGTATGACCCGTTGTCTCAATTAACAAAGGGTTAGCTCGCTATGACTACCGTATTAAAAGCCATTCCCTCGCATGATCCCTCAATGACCCTCATCCGCATGCCCGAGGTGATTTCAATCGTAGGGCTCGCACGCCCGACTATCTACAAGCTGATGCGTCAAGCCGACGAGATGGAGCTTAACGAAAAGCGCAGCAGCATCGAGACCAGGTTGCAGCAAGTTCGCCAGAGCGATCAGGAAGACATGGCAAAGGCTCGCCAAGCTGAAACGGACGCAGCGACCGCTTATGCGCAGGCTGTCGCCTGGGGCGACGTGGAGGGCGAGAAAGCCGCTAACGCGGAAGCTCAAAAGGCAGCAAAAAACCTCACGGCTGCGGCTGAGCATCACCGTCGCCAACAACTGATCATCACAGCGCTGGAGCAAGAGCTTGTAACGATTGATCTGCACATCACAGATGCACAAAAAGAACGCGCCAAGATCGAGAACAAAGCGGCTCACCTGGCGAACACTGTGCTGGAAGAACAATGGAATGAGGCGGCGAAAGCACTGCTGGAGACCGGCGGCAAGCTGTGGGCTGCGCGAAGACTGATTAGTCAAGATCCGGTTTCTCTGCTGAAGCTGCAAATCCCTGAGCAAGGTGAAAACTTCGGAAGCTGGACCTTCCGAGAGCTTGCAGAACGCTCACACCAACACAGCCTGCTTGACCTGTTGGCGGCCTAACCCAAACCCTCCCCGAAACAACCGGCGAGGGCCGGTTGCTTCGGGTCTACCATCGGTCGAACCATGAACCCACCACCACACAACAGCACTCAGATGCCTGATAAGCTGAAGGCCCGAAAGCTGCATTTGAACGGAATAATTGCCGGCATGGCTGGCGTGAAAAAGCTCAACGCAAAAGCAAACAAAAACACCAAGGTTGAGACGCTCACGATTGATGCTATCAAGGCAGAGCTTGACTTCATTGACATCCAACTCAAAAGAAAGGGAGGGTGATGAAGAAGCGGAAGCTTAAGCAGCTTCCGCTTCGCTAGATCCTCCCATTGCAAATAAGGCTTTAGATTTTTCGGCGTCTAATCTGTGGCGGTTGCAGGATTATGACTGCTTTCGGCCAAGACGGAGCTAAGGAGTTTTATGGAGTAAAGCGTAACTCAATAGCCGATGTTCAGTTTTTCATATAGTTGTACTAATGACTGACAAGAGGCTACTTATAGAACCTTATCAATGGATTATAGTTTGGCTATTCATCTTTTGGCGAGGTGATAACTGACTCATGGAATGAAATTGAAATTGCGGTTGCCAGCATGATTACCAAAAATAGCAGCCCAAGTAAAACTTCCAGGACAACCATGATTTTAGCAGGCATTGTTACTGGATATATGTCTCCATATCCTACGGTCGTAATTGTGACAAAGCTGAAATAGATAGCATCAAACCATGAACCGAAAGAAGCACTGAAGCTTTTTTGATTGTTATGCTCAAGCAGCCTATATAGAGCAGAAAAAACAATAGCAACCGCCATGTATGCATAAAACACAGACAGCACTCTCGCCATAAGATTTTTAATTTCCTGTGCGCTTTTTACGACTCCCTTGATTATTGTAATTGCTGAGTGGCTTAGCAGTGGACCAATAATGCACAGAGCAAAAAAAGCACCATAACCCCAAAGCACTGGCTTATAAATGTCTTGCGTTTCCAGCCTATTCTTGAAATTAAACATATGATCTAAGTACACATAAAGGCCAACCATGACCACATACCAAAATGGCAACTCGATAAACTTTTGAATTCTGGATGTGCTCTTGTTGTTTCTGTTATGCAGCGGGTAAGGAACGAAACTCTCCATTCTCCAGTAACACAAGAGAAGAATCAGGCTTGAAAGGATCAAAGGGATTTCTGGAGCGAAGTCCCAGTAAAGCCAAATGCTTAATATGAAAAAATGAAACATCCCAAATATAATTGGAAAGGCTATAGCCGTCTGCAGTGCAGATTTGGCTATCGCTTTTACGAGTGATTCTTTTGTGCTGTTCATATTTCTCTTTCTTTATGGTTACCTGCATTGCTGGAGCGCTGACTGACCGACTTTGAGTTTGCCCATGCCTAGTCACCCCCCACATATGGGCATCCGTGATCGCACCCAGCACTCCAAGGCCCAAGTACGCGAAAGCCACCCCTCAGTCATACGTGCATCACTTTGGGAATAGTATTCCACTCTTGGCCCAAAGCCACCTATCTTGAATGGCCGTTTGGGTCGAAAGCGGACACTAGCGCTCGGAGCATCAATCGAAGCTTTTCAAAGTGACCGGCTGAATACCTGCCGGAGCCCGCTGAATGAGTGATCTGCATCTCGTTAGCCTTTGGATTTGCACAGAAACGGACGCACCCCTCGACGGGAGGGGAAAAACCTTCAGGCTAATTGCTTTATCTGGGCGAGGTGTCAGACCGACCGTAGATTACGACGCATGGTACGAACTACCGGCGGCCACAGCACGTCCTGCTGTGGCTCTGGCGCATTTGGCTCTAGACATTTTCAATGATCGGCCTAAGGAATTGAAGCCGATGTGTCAGACGTCATTCAGGGAGGTCTTGACGTGAAGCTGCAGTCATATGAAGCTGAAGAACCTTATAGGATGAACGGTCTCAAGGAGCTAGTGTGGCCATTAAAAACGGGTTAGGAAGCAAGAAATCTCTCATAGAGCATTTCGAGATCCAAGGACTTTATGGATACCGAAACATTGGTATGAGCTCGCAGTTTTCCGCCACTATCCTGATAGCTCAGAATGGGTCCGGAAAAACAACATTGCTGTCCGCAATGGATGCCTTCTTGCGCCGTCAGTTTTTACGTCTAGAAGATTTGGTGTTTGACAAAATAGTCTGCAAGTTAAGCACTTCTGAAGAGATGCTTGAAATAACAAAATCTGAAGTTAGTGAAATTAGCAAAAGGGCAAGAGTAAACATTGCCGAGGCCGCAAAAAAACTTTCAATCAACGAAGTAGAACTCTTCAACTTTGTGGAAGGTGAATATTTATCACCAAATTTTAGCTTCAGAAACTGGCATGAATACGTATTTCTCCACCCAGTCATGCGAAATCTTGGATACAGTTCGAAGGAGGCTCAAAAGTTTTTCGACGCGTTACGATTTTCGTACCACGGGGTTAATGATAAGATCGCTAGTACGTGGCGCGTGTTGCAAGAAACGTTCTCAGAAATCGAAATTCTTTATCTACCAACATATCGGCGCATCGAACTCCCTATAAACGACAGTGACGTATTGGAACCTTCGGGTAAAAAACGATCTGGCATTAAAATTCCAGATCGAACACTGCTAGCTGGCAACATCCAGTTCGGGCTTTCAGATATATCTGAGCGTTTGCACGAACTGAACCAAGCGATGATGATGGAGTCCAACGCCAGCTATCGGCAGATTAGCGCTAACATCATCAACGAGCTGCTTGACGGAACATTTAATAGGCAGACAGTGGAGCAAAGCCTTCTGCCCGACAAAGAAGAATTAACACTTTTCTTTAACAGACTTCGGGAAGTTCGAACCACGGTATTCTCAGACACACCCATTCCCAATATAGACAGGATCTACCGTACACAGGCTGATACTGAGTCAAATAAATTTCTGCTCTATTATGTCAGTAAGCTAAACGCGGCCATGGAGGCTACTAAACGAACCGAAAGCCTTGTAGAAGCGTTTGCAAACAGCTGCAATAAATATCTCTCCAACAATGATCCCTCTTTAAATGATTCGGCAAATGCCTTTGCCGAAGATGGCAAAGAACTGAAAATTAATCGAAAAAATCTGAGCGTATGGGTTGAAAGCAAAGTATTGAATCGTGAGATTAAGCTCGACTCACTTTCATCCGGTGAAAAGCAGATGATCTCGCTGTTCGCCAAGATGTTCCTATATGACAAACAAAAACTTGTCCTAATAGACGAGCCCGAGCTCTCGCTCTCTATCGCGTGGCAGCGTGAAATCTTGCAAGACGTACTCAGGGCACCAGATTGTTTGCAGATAATTGCCATTACACACTCGCCCTTTATATTTGATAACTCACTTGAAAGATATGCTAACTCACTTAAATCATTTATTGATGTAGACGCATTAGAGCGTTTGAAAAATGCTATGCAAGAAGCCAAGGACGAAGACGGCAATGACAACGTATTTTGATCATACTCAAGTAGATAGGTACCGCGAAAGTCTGATTAAATCTCGGGAAAAAACTTCAGTACTCAAAATAAAGGTACTAAGTGTAAGATCTCAGTTAGGACCGTGGCCGATATTTATCTTTGAGGGGCCCGACGATAAAAGTTTGTTTGGCGAGTGGATACGTAGGCTCGCCCCTCAACTAGTGTATGAGCCGATCATCGCTTCCGGCAAAGACCAAGCCCTTAAATACTACGACACTCTTGTTTCAGACGTAAGTGAGTTTGACGAATGGCTATACTTTTTTATAGATAGAGACTTTGATGATCTAAAAGGACGCGAGCCATCGGCCCAAATATTCATCACCGACCATTATGCAGTGGAAAACTACGTAGTGAATGAGCAAGTGCTCGATGAGGCGCTAAAGGATGAGCTTCATTGTCATGGCGAGATACAGATCCGAGCTGAAGTCATCGAGGCATTCAGGAAAATCTTTGAAGACTTCCTGAGCATAGTTAAACCTCTCAACTTCAAACTCTATTGCGCGAGGCGCTACGATGTCGCAATAGACAACTTGCCTAAGCGAATTTCAAAAATCGCCGACATTGACTATGACGGTCTTACTGCTGCTGAACTGCCGTGCGAACAGGGGGTCACCTTAGCTCGGGAGTTTACTCTTCTTGAAGTGTCCGAGGCCACACGAGAATTTGAATCTCTTGACCCTAGAACAAGATATCGAGGAAAGTTTTCCATGATGTTCTTTGTGAAATGGCTTGAGATGCTAACACTGATGCGCAACACCCGAACTGGAGTAATGACCGGTCTTTCGGGTGAATTCAAGGTGAGATGCAATTTTGGTGAGTTAGGCCGGTTTGCCAGCAAATCATCACCGCCTGGGGGACTCATAAGCTTTCTGGAAAGGGTGCAAGAACATTGCGTAGACTATAACCTCGTTCGAAACTGCACCCAAATAAAGAGTTGCGAAACGTAGGCCCTCGGAGTTTAAAGCGCCAGCCAGCAGTGAGGGCCGATATACAGGGAGTCCTGAGTATCCGGGGGAAGGCATGCGGGGACCGCAAACAACCGTAGTTTACCAAGCAATGACGCTGAGGCACTTTCCCCAAGCGGGCCCCAATCTTTTCTAGGGGCTTCGTGCAAACTCGCCAGCGAGAGATAGCAGTGGCTCGGCCGCGAGAGGTCGCTTTCGGCCGAGGCTGTGTAAAAACGTTTTTGAGCACGTCAGGTGCTCGAAACGGGACTGGAAATCGCGTTTCTACGCGAAATCCAAATCTGCAGACGTGCCGATAAATTTCAGATTTAGCGTAGACGCGGACACTTCAATTTTGGCGAAGCGTTTTTACACACTCTGAGCCATAAGCGGTCAGTCGTAACCGACCGCTTTCGACCCATAGCGGTCGTTCTCGGTGGACCGAAGGTAGCCTAATAGTCTAGGGAGTGAGGAGCGGCAACCACAGGTGAGGCGGCAGTGGTAACCGGTAGTGCCTACAAGCCATAACCAGAATTGGCCAGTGCCCATGCTTCACAGCTGACAGCGTCATTAGATGCCCATCTCTCGAAACCTCGGAGTTGAGCATTTTGATCGCCGCCGCACCGTCCGCAGTTACGGGAATGTCGGTTAGTGCTAGGCCATGCCCCGATATACCTCTATACAACATCTCCTCACTATTTCCCCCTGGCAACCAGGCCTGCATGGTGCAATGCTTGAGAGACTCCTTAGCGAATGCTGCGAATTCTCTGGTTCTCTTTGTTTCGCCTCGCGATGTTGCCCAGGCCATCAGGAGCGGGATCAAAGTACTACCTTTTGTTTGACCTTCACGATAGGTCTCAGTGGATTCTCTGGGGTGGCTGATCAGGTTTCGATAGCTCGCATCGATTGTTGGGTAACCACCATGTGTCCAGTAGGTGAATCGGTAGTTTTCGAGTAGGTGGCCACAGTAGTCGACTGCAAACGGCTGCCATTTTTCCATCATGGCAAGGAAGGTCAGCGCGACGCCTATGTCGATCGACTGCTCATCTGCGATCGGGCTTAGTAAGCTCGGATTGTTGCTGATCAGGTGACTGATCTGTGAGGCCAGCTTGGAGGCCTCATCGAATTTGGATAGGTCGCATGCCTCAGTTTTCAGGCATCGCTGAGGGACTGTGTCATCACCGCTTATCTGCCAAAGCAACCAGAGGCCGCGCTGGGCGATCCGTCCCAATGTCTCGAATAGTTTGAGACTGATGTCGACTGATGTCGAGGTGTTCACCGCCGCAGAGATGCCATGTCGCACATGAACGTAGGGCAAAACCTTTTTGCCTAAGAACTCGTCCCAGATTTGGAAGTGAAGATCCACGAGCGCTGCGAACGTGCCACCCATGTCGTCCGCAATTTTCTTCTGCTGCTTGGCATCAATGTGCACCTTGATGTGTTCCCAGGCTAACAGGATGACGCGTTCGCTGGCCCGATAGGGGGCCTCCAGATTGCCCGCGGCACGTGCCCAGACGAACAGTACCCACAAGCAAATGTAGACCTGCCTCACGCTGGTTAGCCGTGACTGTGGTTTCAGGTCTTCACCGCCCAACAACCCCTTCGCCAGGTTGCAAAAATGCTGGTAGGCAATATCCGGCTCGTCGATCATCGCGACCGATTTCTGAAAACTACTGCGCAGGCGCTCGTCGACCAACTGCTGCTGTAGCACACCCTGGGTTAGCTTTCCGGCCAGTAAATCCCCGTTCCAGATCTGAAAGGAAACGCGTTCATTCGTCTTTATTTTGATGTATTGCGTTACAATATCCTGGATAGCCTCATGTATTTCCCCCCCGAAACACAGGCAGATAACCACTTTCATGTGCTTGTATTGCTCGGCAATCCGAACGGGAATATAGAAATCCGTGATTTCGTTGATTGAGCCCCTTAGCGCCTGCGTTGTACCGTCCCAATCGTTGCGAGTTAGATCACCCTGCTTGATGGAGAACAAAAATAGCTTCTCCTCCGAGATACCGGTTTGCGGGTCGAGTTCACTCCCCACAGCAGCGACGTCCACGCCGTATTGACGCGTTCCAACCGAGGGGCGCGAAATCACGTTAAAATCTAACTCGCTGAGTAAATCAGGTAGCACCACATCAAGCTCGCGGCGTTCTCGGAGAGAGGCGAGATATTCCCTGAATACGAGCTTCATTCTGGTTTACCTACGTTTTGAAGACTCAACAACTTCATCTGCAAACCGACGGGTTCGAGAATCACTTCGCGCGGCAACTCAACGCTGTGGCTAATGCTTGCGAGTGGATGCTCCAAGCGCCTAGGTTGGCTATCGCCCTGCTCGTCGCCATCGTTGGAGCTCAGGCTGTCCTCGATCCATGTCACCATCCCGTTTCCATAAAGGAGAATGCTCTCGGCAAAAATGCCGGCAAAGGGTGAGTCTTTCCGACTCGCCCGCATCGCATTATTCATGACGTCAGAACGACGCTGACCTTCTAACTGTTTTTCGCGCTCAGAGGGCCGGAGTTCGACGATAAACCCAACCTTCTCAATTTCATCGCAGTACTGCTTAAGACTGTTGAGCGCGCGCTTTACCATCGGAGCGGCTTTGTCATTGATGTCATCGGCAATGGGCTGAAGATGCTTTTGGGCACTGGTGTAATTGATTAGCAGCGGGTCGAACAGTAGATCGCTCACTTCGGTATCCCAATCTTCAGATCCTTGCGATTCGCTTGGAGGCTCTTGAGTTTGCTCAGAAGAGGGCTGATCAACGTGTGTAAGCGTAGAGTCGATGCTCGCACGCTGAGCGCATCGCCCTAAATTAACCAGAAAGCTGGCAGCGATTGCAGGGTTCATGAAGAAGACCGCCGTCGCTCTCCGAGCTATGAACGCATATTCGCTTTCCGTAAAATTGAACAGGGTGAATTCCAGCCGGAACGTGTACCCCTCCTTGTTGCGGAAGAAGCCTTCATTCATTTCTCTGCACAGCGAGTTAGGTGCTGTCCTCAGCCAGTCGACAATCCAGGTCTCGAAGTCCTGGGCAGGGCCGTCAATGAGGTTTCGGATAGTTGAATCGAAAAGCTCAAACCGGAGATTGGAGCCCGGTTGCATAAGCAGGTTAGTGATGAAAGCGCGAGCTTCATCGGCGCCGCCTGCTTTTACGAGGTTTGCCAAGCCAAGGTCGACAAGCTTTTGAGTTTGAACTTCCAGCTGGATGGCTCCGAGCTGCGCCAGCAGCATTGCCCTTAACGAAGGTGCAATATCCTTGAAACTGAAAGCGAGCGCGTAGGCAAGATGGTGAGCAACCTTTGATGTAGTCGGATGAGAGGCCTGGCCAATCAGATCTTCAAGCTCCATTGCGAAATGCTGTGGAATCGACTCTGTGAAACTCAATAGTGTTCTTACCAGTGCACTACGAACCTCATCGTCAGACTCCGTTACAGCTGATTTGCCAAGCACATCTAATGCTCGGCGCCATTGGGCGTTATCGTTAAATGGCGGGGAGGATAAAGCCTGGATAACCTGAGCCTTCTCAACAGCCGTGCCATTCTCAATCAACGCGTACGCCCGTTCAGTGAAGTAGGGCAGATCCGCGTTTAGGCCGTTGCGAATGGCAATGTGCAAGCTGTAGAAGTCGCAGACATCCAGCTCTCCAGAGTCGACGAGAGCAATTAGCTCCCTCGGTCTGTTCGGCGAGGCACTGCACCACTTTCGAAAGGTCTCAGTAGCCTCGTGAGGTTCACCGTCCGCATGGGCTGCGAGGATCCTGAGTGATGGCAGTAAAGCTATCGCAGAGGTGTCTAGGCGCTCTATGGCTAAGCTGTAGATCCTTCGCCCTTGATAACCATTAAAGCCACTAAAAGAGGCCAGGCCGCTGGCAGAGAGAGTGTCAAGTAGATCGAAACTCCCCTCGTTGTGGGCGTCGGCAAGTAGTTGAGCAATCGCATCGAAGTGCTGATACCGACATTGCCAACGATCGCTGAAAACGGCCTCTAGCAGCGTTCCATTTTTAGCTAGCTCGACGACATCTGCGAGGCTGGGAAGGATCATCCGTGGCTCCTCAGTGGGGCGCAATTTGTTGGCAAATTCTATCGGTAGCGAGGGGAGGCTGGGAATGGCATTGCGTCGTCTGAGATAAAGCGTCTGCGCCGCGACCACTCGATGTATGCCAGCGCTGTGAAACGAAGACCTCAAAACGGAGTCTACGTTTTTTTACACGGCTTGGGTTAATGGCTGGCGGTGGCGGATGACCGCTTTTGGCAGGTAGCGGTCCTTATAAGCGAAAGCCTTCAGGTCGATGACTCCCGCCTTAATCATCACAAACCGCTCCTCCAGAGCATTCATTGATGTAACACCTATTTCCCATGTAACACGCATGTCAGCACACCATCCACAGCTGTGTAACGCCATATAAATCATTTAAAATCATATACTTATATAATTCCGTAACACGAGTAACACCCGTAACACGACTTTATTGGGGTATCCCCATAGCCCCATTAGTATCACTCCTCCAGCGAAGCGAGGTGGGTCATGCTCTTGGCTTTGGCTCGATAGTGGGGAACCTGGAGCATTCTTAAAGGTACGGGGTAGGAAACCCGCCGGATCGTGTTAGCGGAAGGGCGCCCAGCTTAGTGAACAGGTGAACCTGGTGAACTCAGTTCACCTGTGCATATGCCCACCCCTTTCAGCCATCTGCGAGTTCCGTTACCAATACGGTAACGATGCCCTTTTTTCTTCAAGATCCTTTCAATTTCAACATTGAAATTTCAGTAAGCTGGTGTGGTTGCCGCTACCACGATCCCGCGGGTTTCATGCCCCGTGTCTCTTCGATATCGTCAGGGGCCCCCGGCTTTTTCGCCGTTGACCGACAATCCCATTTCCCCACCTACGCTCTGCTCGCTACCATAGGCTGGGAAAAGGGATGACTGATTAAGGCGTAAACGTTCCTTTTCGTTCGTCCGATATGGCATTGAGAAGGCCGAGTATGATCGCTAGTTGGGAAAGCGTAGGACGCATCGACGGTAATGTCGTGATCGTCGAGGATGATCCGACACTGCTTAGGATCACCCAATATATCGTCGAGGAGCTCGGTGCTAAGACTGTTACGTTTGAGACCGCTGACCAAGCGCTGGAGTACCTGGTGCAATCCAGTCTGCACTGTTGCATTGTGATCGCAGATTATGGAGTGCCGGGCCAGATCAACGGAATGGACCTTGTTCGAATCGTCAGAGAAAAATGGCCGTCAGTGAAAACGTTACTGATGTCCGGATACCCGCTGTTGCCTGAAACGGTTCCCTATCCTACGGTCTATCTACCGAAACCATGGACCGTAGACCAACTGCTATTTTCAATATCTCGTTTACTCCGACCGGGCACTCCCGATCAAAAACTGTAAGACTCGGGGTCATACTGCTTAGCCTTCCCGGCAATAGAAAAGTGATCCAACAGAACGCTTCGTGTATCCCTGCATGTATCCCTTGATCTAAAAACCCGCTACAACACCCGTATTATATGGAGCACGCGAGTCTCCCTCGGGCACCATCTTAAAAAAGTGGGTGGTCAGTTGACTCACTGCTCAGCGCCCATTATTAAGCTCAAACACAATCCCCTGTGGGAGCTGACCTGAACTGCGACAGCGCCAGCCCCATACCCTCAAACCACCTCCCTACACACCCGCCGCGTCCCCCTCCTCCACCACCTCATCCGGCAAATATCGAAAACGGCCACGCTCCTTTCTCATGCGAACGGACAGCAGCTCTACGCGGGCTGAGAAACCGGGACAATACGACCCCGGCAGACCCAAAGCTCTCCCACACACAGCGACAGGCCACAAACATGCGCGCACAAAAAGCGCCAACCATCGAATACCTGTGGCGAGCAATGGCCGATGTACCGCCCGGCGCGTGACGAGCGTTCGGAGGAAGAAAATTCTCACCTCAGCCCAACATCCACCTTCACTTATGCAGGATCGCCCGATAAATATCCTCCAGCGCCATGATGCGCTGAGCGGCGTTGAGCTTGATGGCTTCCTTGGGCATGCCGAACACCACGCAACTGGCTTCGTCCTGGGCGACTGTCGCGGCCCCGGCTTCAAGCATTTCTTTGAGCCCGCGTGCGCCATCGTCGCCCATGCCCGTCATGATGATGCCGGTGGCATTCCTGCCGGCGAACCGGGCTACCGAGCGAAATAGCACATCCACGGAAGGCCGATGCCGGTTGACCAGCGGTCCATCGATAACTTGAGCGTGATAATAGGCGCCGCTGCGGGTGACCATCAGGTGCTTGCCGCCCGGTGCGATCAGGGCCAGGCCGGGCAGGATACGGTCGTTGTTGCGCGCTTCGCGCACCTCGATCGCGCAGACGCTGTTGAGGCGCTCGGCGAACGAAGCGGTGAATTTTTCGGGCATGTGCTGCACGATAACCATACCTGGGCACACGCGCGGGAGTGCCGTCAGCACGGCTTCCAGCGCTTGGGTGCCGCCGGTGGAGGTGCCGATGGCGACGATACGCTCGGTGGTCTGGGCCATGGCATGGCCATTGCCGGCTGGCAGGATCGCATCGGCGCTGAGCTTGCTGGCCGGGGTCAATGGCGGGCTGACGCTGCGCTTTCCCAGGTTCTTGACGTTGGAGTTCGCTGCGGCCCGGATTGCTGCCACCAACTCGGCGGCCGACTCAATCAGGAAACTCTTTAAACCGGTTGAGGGCTTGGTGATGATTTCCACTGCGCCCGCCGACAGCGCCTGCAGGGAGGTTTCCGCGCCTTTCTGGGTCAGCGAGGAACAGATCACCACCGGCGTCGGCCGCTCGCTCATGATTTTCTTGAGAAACGTGATGCCGTCCATGCGCGGCATTTCGACGTCCAGCACGATCACATCCGGCCATTCCCGAGCGAGTTTGTCCATGGCGAAAATCGGGTCGGACGCGGCACCCATGACGTGGATATCCGGCGTATCGCTGAGAATCGCCAGCAGTACCTGGCGCACCACGGCCGAATCATCGACCACCAGCACACTGATTTTTTTGGTAGGCATCTTCTTGAAGTAATCCCATTGGTTGGTGCCGAACCCAGACGTTGCCGTTCCACAGGTCGAACATGATCGTGCGGTAACCGGTACTGCCCATGTCCTGGGCTGTCAGGTGCAGGTGATAGCGCTCGGCCAGGGCCAGCGCGGCGCGAATATTCAGGCTGGCCACGTCCTGCGTCGGCAGGCGGCGGTGCAGATCAGGAAACATCTCGCCGCCGCCGAACAACTTGACCTGGTAATCCCGTGCATGCGTGCCATTGACTTGCGCGTGGCGCAGCAGCAGTTCCAGGGCTTCGTCGGCATACCTGCCATCCAGGGGCTGATGCTTGCGCAGGCGCCCCGGCAGCATGAAGTGGCACATGCCGCCGATCAGCCGTTGCGGATGCCAAAAGGTGATCGCCACGCAGGAGCCGAGCAAGGTACGCAGGCGCGTCGGCCGCGTCGCAAAGCTGACTTGGCCAGGCGCCAATATCACTTCGGTCGTACCCACAGGCTTTTTCATGGCTTGCGGTAAATCGACGGCGCCACCAGCTTCAAGGTGTCATTGACACCGTGGAGGCTTTCCGAGTGGCTGATGATCAAGTAACCACCGGGTTTGAGCAGCGGCAACAGACGCGCGACCACCTGGCTCTTGGTCTGCTGATCGAAATAAATCATCACGTTGCGCAGGAAGATCACCTCGAATTCCCCCAGAACCGGCAGCGCTTCGTTAAGGTTGACCTGGACAAAATTGACGCGGCTGCGCAAGGCCTTGTCGATCAGGACGGTGCCCTCCTGGCGACCAATGCCCTTGAGGCAATACTTGACCAGCAGCGGCTGGGGCAATGTCTCGATGCGTTCCATTGAGTAATGCCCTGTGCGCGCCTTGGCCAGCACTTGGGAGCTGATGTCAGAGCCGATCACTTCCCAGGGCGTGGTGCCGAGGCTTTCGGCCAGGGTCATCGCCAGGCTGTAGGGTTCTTCCCCCGTGGAACTGGCCGCGCTCCACACGCGAAACATCCGGCCCGGCGCGGCCTGGGGCAGCACGTGCTGACGCAGGAAGTCGAAGTGCTTGGGCTCGCGAAAAAAATAGGTTTCGTTGGTGGTCAGCAAATCCAGTGCAACCTGCAGTTCGCCTTTGCGCTGGTCATTCATGATCAGCTTGAAATACTCACCATAGCTCTGCAGCTCATAGTGCTTGAGGCGCTTGAACAGGCGCCCGGCCACCAAGGCTTTCTTGGCCGGCGACAGGTTGATACCGGCCGCGCGGTACAGCCAGGCCTGGAACTGACCGAATTCACGATCGTCGATGGAGACGGTGTCTGACATGATCGAGCCTCAACGCGGGTCGAGGTCAGGGGCTGGCGCCTGGCCGGCCTCGGCCAGGCTGGACATCTCGTCGATGGACAGCACCTTGTCCACTTCCAGCACGATCACGAATTTGCCGTCGACCTTGGCCATGCCACTGATGAAATCGGCGCGAATGCGCGCACCGAAGCTGGGTGGCGGTTCGATCTGCGTGGCCGGGATCTCCTGCACGGCAGACACCGTATCGACCAGCAGCCCGATGTCCTGTGGCTGACCGTCCTCGGTACTCGCCTCGATGATGATCACGCAGGAGCGCCGGGTGATCGCTGAGTTGGCCCGACCAAAGCGTGCCGACAAGTCCACCACCGGCACCACCGCGCCGCGCAGGTTGATCACCCCGCGCACAAAAGCGGGCATCATCGGCACCACGGTCAGGCTGCCGTATTCGATAATTTCCTTGATCCCCAGGATGCCGATGGCGAACATTTCGCCGCCCAGCATGAAGGTCAGGTACTGCGCATCCTCATCGACCGCCACCGCGGTCTGCCGAGTCGTCATTACTGCACCCATGTCACTACTCTCCCTTGTAGGCGCGCATCGATCGTGCGATCAGAAGCGGGTGAAATCCGATTCGTCCGGGGCACTGGCCATGGTGTAGGCGAACGCCTTGCGCGGCGCCGTTGGTTTAGGGCGTGGCGGCTGACGGTTGGGCGTGCTGCCAGGGCTGTCCGCGCCGGCGCTTTGACCCGCGACCTTGAACGCGGAATCCAGCACGAAGAAACTCATGGCCTGTTGCAGTTGCTCGGCCTGGCTGCTCATTTCTTCGGCCGTCGCCGCCAGTTCCTCGCTGCTCGAGGCGTTTTGCTGGGTCACTTGGTTGAGCTGGGTCATCGCCGTGTTGATCTGCGCGACACCGGCGGCCTGTTCTTCGGATGCAGCGCTGATTTCCTGCACAAGGTCGGACGTCTTGTTGATGGAAGGCACCATTTCGTCGAGCAACTTGCCGGCTTTCTCGGCCATTTCCACGCTGCTGGAAGACAGTTCGCCGATTTCCTGGGCGGCGACCTGACTGCGTTCGGCCAGCTTGCGCACTTCGGCGGCCACCACGGCGAAACCCTTGCCGTGCTCGCCGGCCCGAGCGGCCTCGATGGCGGCATTGAGCGCGAGCAGATTGGTCTGGTAGGCGATGTCATCGATGATGCTGATGCGCTGGGCGATTTTCTTCATCGCCACCACCGTCTGCTGTACCGATTCGCCGCCCTCGGTGGCTTCCTTGGCCGCTTTGCTGGCCATGCCATCAGTGACCTTGGCGTTTTCGGTGTTTTGGTTGATGCTGGCGCTCATCTGCTCGACCGACGCACTGGTTTCCTCGACACTGGCGGCCTGCTCACTGGTGGCCTGGCTCATCGATTGCGCGGTGGCGCTGACCTGTTCGGAGGCGCTGGCGAGGTTATCGGCGGCGTTACGCACTTCGCCGATGATATGTGCCAGCTTGCCGACCATGTTACGCATGGCGTTGAGCACCAGGCCGGTTTCATCTTTGCCACCTGGCTCGATGTGCGCGTTAAGGTTGCCTTCGGCCAATTGCTCGGCGGCGCTGGCAGCTTGGCGCAACGGTCGGGAAATGATCCGCGCGATGAATATCGCCAGGCCCAGACCGATCAACAGGGACGCGACCAGTACCGCGATGATCGACATGCGTGAGCTTTCATACAGCACCGAGCCCTTGTCACCCGCTGCAGTCGCACCAGCGTCATTGAGCTCGACCATTTTCTGCAGGCGGCTGGTCACCTCATCGAAATGCCCTTTGGATTCTCCCCTGAGCAAACTGCGCGCCTGGGCTTCCTCGTTCTGACGGGAAAACTCCAGTACCTGCTTGCTGCTCGCAATGTAGGCGTCCCATGCGCTTTTCACGCTGAGCATGAGTTGACGATCTTCATCGTTCGACAACAATTGCTCGTAGGTCTGCATGCGGGTTTCGAACTGCTGGCGCGCCTCGATGGCTTCGCGTTCGGCCTGGACCTTTTCTTCGGCAATCTCGGTACTGATGTGGCGGTTTTCTTTCAAGCGATAGTTGGCGGCAAAAAAACGCATGCCTGCCGCTGCGCGCATGGAGGGCATCCAGTTGCCCTTGATGTCCTGGGCGGCCTGGTTGACGGCACCGAGCTGAAGGATCGCGAAGGCGCCCATGGCCCCGGTGAGCGCCAGGACCACCAGGAACGAGCTGATCAGCTTGGTGGAAATTTTAAGATCGTAGAACCATTTCATCGGGGAACCTCCATGGAATTGCAAAGACGTCAGCGGGCGACGAACGTTGGCGACTGAGGCGCCTGGGCCGTGCGGGCTTCCAGTTGTACGATTTGATTGAGCAGTGCAGGTACATCCAGGATCAGGGCCACCGCGCCGCTGCCCAGGATGGTCGAGCCACTGATACCGCGCAGTGCGCCGAACAGCTTGCCCAGGGGTTTGATCACGGTCTGGAACTCGCCGTGCAGGTCATCGACCACCAGCCCGGCCTTGTGCTCGGCATAGCGCACCACCACCACGTTCTGACGGCGCGCGGCCGGGCCCTCGTGGCTGAAGTGGTCGCGCAGGTCCACCAGTGGCAGCACCTCGCCACGCAGGTCCAGATAGCCCTGATCGCGGCTGGACTGGCGCTGGCGTTCATCCAGTTCGATGCATTCCTGGACCATGTCCAGCGGAATCACGTAGGTGGATTGGTCGATGCCAACCAAGAAGCCATTGATGATCGCCAGGGTCAGCGGCAAACGAATGCGTACCATCGTGCCCTGGCCGGGGCGACTGTCGAGGTCCACGGTGCCGCGCAACAGTGTGATATTGCGCTTGACCACGTCCATGCCGACGCCACGCCCGGACAGGTTGGTGACGGCCTCGGCGGTCGAGAAACCCGCTTCGAAGATCAGGTTGTACACCTCCTGGTCGGTGAGCACCGCGCCGCTGGCCACCAGCCCGCGCTCCTCGGCTTTTTCCAGAATGCGGTCGCGGTTGAGACCGGCGCCGTCATCGGCGATTTCGATGACGATGCTCCCGGAGTCGTGATAAGCATTGAGGCTCAGATGCCCCTTGCTCGACTTGCCCGCCGAACGTCGCGCGTCGGCGCTTTCAATACCGTGGTCCATGGCGTTGCGCAGCAGGTGCATCAGCGGGTCGCCGATCTTCTCAACCACGGTCTTGTCCAGCTCGGTTTCCGCGCCGCTGATGATCAGCTCAATGTCCTTGCCCAGTTCCTGACTGACATCGCGCACCACGCGGCGGAAGCGGTTGAACGTGTCGCCAATCGGGATCATGCGCAGGTGCAGGGCGCCATCAAGGATCTCTTCCACCAGCCCCGACACCGTCGAGGTGGCCTCCTGCAGCGGGTCGTTGTTACAGGAACGTGCTAACAGGCTTGCGCCGGCGCTGGCGATCACCAATTCGCCGACCAGGTTGATCAACTCGTCGAGCTTGTCGGCGTTGACCCGCACATAACTGCCGTCGCGGGTTTTGGCCTCGCTGTTCGCAGGCAGGCGCTGGAGCGAGGCGGTGGCAGGACCTGGCTCGGCTTGCGCGATCAGGTCACTGCCGAGGGCGACGCTGCTTTCGGGCGTTTCGTCGACCGCGCTGATGTGCACTTCACAGTCGTCGCGCACGAAGTCGAACACTTCGTTGAGCGTGGCATGGCTGGCCGTCGAACGCAGGTCGATCTCGAAGCCCAGGTAGCAGCTTTCCGGGTCCCAGTTCTCCAGGGCGGGGATGCTGTCGGTCAGGGTGGTGACCTGCACCATTTGCCCCAGCGTATCGAGGTAGCGCAGGAACGACAGCGGGTCCATGCCATTACGGAACACGTCCACGCCGAAACGCAGAGAAATATGCCAAAGCACTTCGGCCCCCGTGTCGTCGTCCACCGCAGCGGGTACGACGTCGGCAGTGGCGCTGTGCAGCGGCTGATAGGCGCTCAGCGCCTCGCGCAAGGTCTCACCGCGCTCCAGCGCGGCCGGGGTCGGCACCTCACCGCGGCTGGCGACCACGTCGATCAGTTCAAGCATGTGGTCGCCGCACTTGAGCAGCAGCGCGATCAAGGCGGCGTCCACCGCCACACTGCCGTCACGCAGGCGGTCGAGAACGTCTTCGACGATATGCGTGAACCCCACGATCGACGCGAGGCCGAACAGTCCGGCGGAACCCTTGATGGTGTGCGCGGCGCGGAAAATCGCGCCGATGGCATCCTGGTCGCCGGGCTCGCTTTCCAGCTGCAGCAGGGATTGCTCCATGGCATGCAGCAGCTCGCGCGCCTCGACGATGAAGGTCTGCAGTGCCTGATCGAGATTGATGCTCACCTGGACTTTCCTTGTCGATCAATGGACGGGACAGTGCCGATTAAAGCGCGGCGCTGCGACACAGTTGAAGCGCCTGCATGACCGCATGGCTATGGCCGGTCACACTCAAGGCGGTGCCGGCAATGCCGGCTTCACGCTGGATGACTGCCAGCAACTGCAGGCCGGCGCCATCCATTTCCGTCACCTGGGACAGGTCCAGTTCCAGGCGCGGCGCAGCGCCCATCTGCGACAACAACGCGCCCGCCAGTTCAGCGACGGTGTAGATCGTGAGTTCGCCGTCGATGCCCACATGGGCGGTGTCGTCGATGGTTTCGTGAGTGATCGGCATGTTGGCCTCCCTGGCGCCGGGTGTCAGGGCAGGATCAATTTGGAGACCGCCGCCAGCATCTGCGCCGGCTGGAACGGCTTGACCACCCACGCCTTGGCGCCCGCGGCCTGGCCTTCGGCCTTCTTCGATTCCTGAGACTCGGTGGTCAGCATGATGATCGGTGTGAACTTGTAGTTGGCCAGCTTCTTGACCTCCTTGACGAAGGTGATGCCATCCATGTTGGGCATGTTCACGTCGCTGATGATCAGGTGCACTTTTTGCCCGGTCAGCTTGTTCAGGGCGTCCTTGCCGTCACTGGCCTCGATCACGTCGTAACCGGCGCTTTTCAAGGCTATGCCGACGACCTGCCGCACACTGATGGAGTCGTCAACCACTAATACACTCTTCGCCATGATGTACTCCTAAAAGAAAGTGATGTCTTGAGCGTTCTGCTGCACCGCCGCCTCTCCATGATGGAGGCGCCGTTGCTCGTCGGTGGCATAGGTGGTTTCCATGCGCGCCAGCCATTGGCGGGCGTCGATGGCCATCGGTTGGTCCGGGGTCTGGTTGGCCTGCAGGAGATGGTCATGCAGGGCGTGCATGTTGTCGCGCACGTGACTGAGGATCTGGCTGACCCGGTCCTGGAATTGCAGGTTGACCAATACCTCGGTCATCTCATCCCGGATGCCATAGCTTTCCTGCTTGAGCAGGTCGGCGGATTCGGCCAGACGCCCAGTGATGTTCTGGAAGCGTGTGAGCACCATCTGAATACTGTTTTCGGACTCGGCCACCGAATGGCTGTCCTGGTCGGCACTGCTGGACGCGGCCTGCACCAATTGAGTAATGGCGTTATTGATGATGTCGACCTTGGCCGACATCTGCTGGCCCGTTTCACTGGATTTACTCGACAGGCTGCGCACCGCATCGGCTACCACCGCGAAGCCGCGACCGGCCTCACCGGCACGCGCCGCTTCGATGGCCGCGTTGAGGGCCAGCAGGTTGGTTTGTGCGGCAATCGCCGCCACATCAGCGGCCATGGTGCGCAGTTCGCCCGTGTAGGCGGTCAGGCTGCGCACTTGGGCCAGGGTCTGGTCACGGCTGATTTGAGTGGCCTTGAGCGAATTGATCACCTGGCTCAACTCGCTGTCACTGCGCGCCAACACCTCAAGCGCACCGTCGGCGGCCTGTCCGTCCAGTTCGCCGGCCGCGTGCTGCGACGCTTGTACCGTTTCCTGCAAGCGTGTGGCGATCCCGGTGAAACGGTTCGCCAGGCTCACAATCGCTTCTTCGGTCTGATGGCGCGAGCTTTCCACCTGCTTGGCCCAAATGGGCATGGCGCCCAGCAATACCTCATCAAGCTGTGCCCGAGAGGCTATGCCGTTATGCACATCCGCACTTGACTGGTCCGCCTGCGCCTGCGCAATCGCTCGCTGCAGTGCGTTGCGCTGTGAAACCGCGCTCCAGGCACAGGCACCGAGGCCGATCATCACCAGTGCCGTGCAAGCCACCAGATTGGCTGGCGAGGTTGATTGCACGAGTATCCACAAAACGGCCGGCACGACCGGGACCAAGGCGAACCAACGGAAACGAGGATAAACGGAAGGGGGCAGGCGGCTGGATGAGCGTTGGGGCATGGGTTCGGTCCTTGAACAGTGCTGCGGATGTAATCAACATAGAGTTTATCCGCCCCTAGCGCCTCAACTTTAGGACTCGTGAGTGCCTTCCGTCTGGTTTATGACCGGTGTGTGACTGAGCAGGGCGTTAAGTGTAGGTGACGCCAGCCGACACGCTCAGGCTGCTTGCAGGATCGTACAAGCGCCCTTGATACCTCGTTCGCTAACCTGACGACTCTTAACCAGCAGAGTCTCCGACATGTCTCAGTCACAGCCCCCGACAAAACCCATAAATCTCATCCAAAAAGCCGACCTGATCGACCAACCCTGGAGCCCACGCGTCGTCGCGCAGATGAACGACTACCAATTCAAAGTCGTCCGCATCGAAGGCGAGTTCATCTGGCACTCCCACCCCGAAACCGATGAGGCCTTCCTGGTACTCGACGGCACCTTGCGTATCGACCTTCCAGACGGCCCGGTCTATGTCGCACCGGGTGAGCTGTACGTGGTTCCTCGCGGCGTAGCGCACCGCACAGCCGCAGAAGGCGAGGCCAAGCTGATGATGATCGAGCCACGGGGCATCTTGAATACCGGGCATGAAGGTGGGGAGCGTACGGCTGTGAATGACCAGTGGATCTGAGGCTGGCGTCGCCTGCTCGCTCATACTGTTACGAGACACTCACGCGTCTTCCCGTGTCAGCCTTGAACGGGTCGAGACGCGGCCGCCCTGGGCGAGCGGCCGGCAGGGTTATTTCAGCAAGGCAATCAGCAGGCAGGCCACCGTGATCACCAGTGCCGGCCACTGCATCGGCATGAAAAAGAAGTGGTGGCGGACGCCATCGGCGTGCGGTTGTCGGTTCAGTACAAAGCCCAGCACGGTGTTGATCGCTGATCCCGCCCCGAAGCCGAGCAACACCTGCATCAGCGATGTGTTGCCGGGTTTGACGCTGGGGTCGGGCCACAGCCACATCAATAGCAGCACCATCGCCACCGGTGTAAACAACGTCAGCCAGCCTGCGCCGCGATAGATCATCGTTTAATCCTCAGTTGTGACGCAGCAGGCTCAAGCCGGCTCGCGTGCTTGTTGTTGGGCCGCAAACACGGCATCGAGGGTATTGAGGAACAGGTCGTGGCTCAGAATGCCGGTGGCGATGGTCGACAACACGGGTTTACCGCTTTCATCCTTGACCACCACTTTTTCCGTCCAGGCGTTGAGGTCGACGGTACGCAGCGACGACATTGGCACTTTGCGGCCCTGGTACTCCAGGCATGTGCGGCTGACGACGATTGGCGAGGTGGTGATTTTCAGGAAGTTGCCACTCATGCGCTTGCCCCAGACCTGCCCCGAGCTGATGCAGTTGAACGTCACCGCCCCGCCCATCTCCAGCGTCGCGATCACTGCCGGCATGCGTGCGCGAACGTGCAGCTCACGCGCAAGTTGCTGGAATTCGTAAAAGCCCTTGAGGCTCTCAATCACACGATGAAACGGCTCTGACGCGTTACGGCGATAGGCCAGGTTGGTGATCATGCCGGTCATCACGGTTTGCCCGGAGCCGAATAAGTACAGGTCTTCGATATCGGCAAACGCCGTGTACTCGCGTTGCTCGTTGATGATGCGTTCGATACCGAACTCAAACACGTTGTAACGGGGGGCGCGCAGTTTTTTGTGCCAGACGTAGGCTGCAAACACGCCCACGGCGAGTACGGCCAGCAAGGCGCTGGTGGCGTAGATCAGGGTATGCGGGTTGGCAAAGTTCAAGGCCATGCCACGGGATGTCTGGAGGTTGACCGGGCCATCGTTGCCCGGTGGCAGGATCGTGCCCAGGTACAACACAAAACCGGCGAGGGCTAGCAACACAACCCCGAATATCAAACTGAAAATCAGGAAGCCCTTGCCGTGGCGGAAACTCGCGATCAGCTCGCCAGTGGCCGAAGGTGCTTGGGTGGGGGATGACTGCATGAGAGCTTGCGTCCTTGTAATGGGTTAAGCCTTGCACCCTGTCCGTCTGGTGGCCGGGTGCACTTGGCACGGCGAGTTGGAACATGGCTAATTAATATCGTTCCTTGGGCAAATGACTTCACAGGGGCGTGAGCCTGGCCGTTCGCGGTATTGGGGTCTTTTTTTTCCTGCGTAGAACAGTGATCATCGCCCTCCCCCAAGCCCTAGGAACCAAGACCATGGAGTTGACGCTGGAAGCGGTTGCGCTTTTTGCACTGAAGCTGGTGCACGAGACGGACGGCGGCAGCCCGGTTTTGCGGGACGATCCGGTGATGGATGGGTATGAGCGAGAGGTATTCGGGCTGCTGGTGCGGCAGAGGGATTTGGCGGTGATTCAATCCAAAGTCGCGGAATGTGTTGATCAAGCGCTTGAGGCATTGGGCGGGGCCGATACCGTGATGGGTCGCGAGTTGCAGCGCTTGGCGCTGGGCGTGCGCCAAGCGTCGACACTGGATGAACTCAATGTCCCGCTCAACGCACTCAAGGATTACCTGAAAGCCATTCTGTAACGCGCGGTTCAGCGCCGCCCTTCCACCGCCATCCGCACCGCCAGCCCCATCAACACCGAGCCCATCAACCAGCGCTGTACCACCTGCCAACCCGGCCGAGTGACGAAAAACACCGCGATCGACCCCGCCATGGTGGCAATGACCGCGTTGACGCTCACGCTGATAAAAATCTGCGTGAAGCCCAGCACCAGCGATTGCATCAGCACACTGCCATGGCCGTTCGGGTCGATGAACTGCGGCAGCAACGACAAATACATCACCGCCACCTTGGGGTTCAGCAGGTTGGTCACCAGGCCCATGGTGAACAGCTTGCGCGGGCTGTCCTTGGGCAAATCCCGCACCTGGAACGGCGAACGCCCGCCTGGCCGTATGGCCTGCCAAGCCATGTAGGCCAGGTACAACGCGCCGCCGAAACGCAGCGCGTCATAGGCAAACGGCACCGCCATGACCAAGGCCGTGATCCCCAAGGCCGCGCACAGCATGTAAACCAAAAAACCCAACGCCACGCCGCCCAGGGAAATCAGCCCGGCCGTACGGCCCTGGCAGATCGAACGGGAGATGAGGTAAATCATGTTCGGCCCGGGCGTGAGCACCATGCCGAGCGAGATCAGCGCATAGGCAAGCCAGCTGGACACTTCAGGCATTGTTTGGCTCCTTGATCGTTATTCTGTCGACGTGAAACATTTGGCCAATGTTGTAGGCTTGGACGCCATGGTAGGGCGTTCAAAATGCGCGCGTTAGATACAGATCCGCGAGCAAAACGTCATACACCCACCGCACCACTCACCCAAAGGCAGGCCCATGATCGACTTCAACAACAAAGGCTTCTTCAAGCTCAAACAAAACAACGAATACGCCGAGCGCGTATCGGCCCTGCTGCTCGACGGCGAGGAAGTGGTCGACGCCTACAAGGCCATGCGCGACGGCGTGGTGTTTACCACCAAGCGGATTATTGCGGTGAACGTGCAGGGGATTACCGGCAGCAAAAAGGACTTTACGTCGCTGCCGTATAAAAACATCGTCGCGTATTCGGTGGAGACGTCCGGGACGTTTGATCTGGATTCGGAGCTGGAGATTTATTTTTCGTCGCTGGGCAAAGTGAAATTCGAATTCACCGGCAAGACTTCCATCGTCGAAATCTCGCGATTGATCTCCAAGCACCTGCTGACCTGATCGGCAGGCAATTGCTTATTGCCTACAAGGCTGAGACGGCTGTACCCCGATCAAAAGGTGGGAGGGGGCTTGCCCCCGATAGGGCCTTCCCCCACACCATCAAACTACAGCCTTACACACCTACCCCTTCCCCCTCCTCACC
>NZ_JAIOKW010000031.1:0-62616 GCF_020093335.1 Pseudomonas fluorescens group sp.
GAAACTTGAGCTACCGCTAGGGAGCAATTTGGTTGAGCAGCAGCTTTTGCTGGAGCATTTCAAACATGAGTTCAATTACGTACGCCCTCATGAAGCGCTTGGTATGAAACGTCCGGGAGATGTGTATGTGCCGTCTACCCGACTTTATCCAGGATGCTTACCCGATGTGGAGTATCCGGCAGAAATGCGGGTTCGAAGCGTCAGGCAGGATGGATCGATCAAGTGGAATGGCAAGTTGGTATTTGTCAGCGAGGCATTATCCGGGGAAGGATAGGGCTCAAAGAAGCTGAGGATGATGTCTGGGATTTGTACCTGTGTGATTATTCCTTGGGGAGGCTTGGACGGGGTATGACCCGCGTCCAAGCCTCAAATGTGTAAACGATGTCCCCGGTTTCAGATGTAAACGATGTCTACGGTTCTACAGCCCGATAGCGGTGTGCCAGCCACCCATACATCAGCTGACCCACTGCCATCGTGGGCAAGCCCCCTCCCACAGTGGATCTCTATGAGAATCGACGTCAGCGCTTAGAATGCAAAGGTGCCATCAAACACCGGCTTGTCATCCAGCGCCAGCACCCCACTGGCGAAGATCAGATCCAGGTGATGGCTGCCTTTCTGCCCGCCCCCCAGGCCCAGGTGCAACCCGCAGTGGCGCTCCTCAAACCCGGCATTGCGCGCATACAGGTCCTTCACGCCTTCATTGGTGCCTATTCCCAGTTCCTCCACACGCCGGTTGGACGGGTTGGCATTCAGGTATTTATTGAAATCATCCGCCAGCCCAGGCACGTCGCTGGCCACGCTGCAGATGGTCGAGTTCTCGATCCACAGCTCCAGCGGTGATTGCAGCACGCCGTATTTACGCGCGAATGGGATGGTGCTGAGAAAGGTGCCGACAAACCGCACCTGGCCATTGATGGCTTCGCTGTGGGTGGCGATCTCACCGGGGGCGAGGTCGTGGTTGCCGACGCCGTTGATATTGGTCCACTTCTTGATGCTGCTCATCGGCGCTTCCAGCCGCGAACCGTGCTTATCGGTAAAGCTCAGCACAGTGGCTTGGGACATGCGCCGGATCAGCGTGGCGTTGAGGTCGGCAATGCGCTGCGGTTCGACGCTGAAGGTGTCGTAGAAGTAGTCGCCGTAATCCTTGAACAGCAGGGATTTTTTCCAGTGCTCGGCCATCACGCCTTGCAGGGCACGGATAAAGTCCGGGCCTTCGGCGCGAGGGTTGGGCAAGGTCGAGGAATCGTAGAGGAACAGATACAGGTCGCAGGTTTCAATCGCTTCGGCCAGGGTATCGCTGGTGGCCAGGTCCAGGCGCTGCACCTGGAAGTTGAAGCGGGCGGCACTGCTGAGGGTGATCGCCTGGGCGATGGCGTCGTAGCGCTCGGTATGGCCCAGCAACACGGTGGGGCAGCTCAGGCCGTTGAGCGCCGGGTGGTGCGCGAGGTAGTAGAGAAAGTGTTCGACGGCGCGGGCCTTGTCCATGACGTACTTCCTTTCTGTGCCTTGGGTAAGGGGGCAGGTGCCGTGCACAGCACCTGCCGAATGCCTGCCGGTTTTTAGAATGGCCACATCGCGGTGCCGAACGGCACAACGGCATCGGCTTGCATCATTTCAACGGCGGCCTCATGGGTCGGCGCTTCAAACCAATCGTCGAGTTGCAGTTCGGTTTCCAGGTCGTTTTCCAGTGCTTGCATGGTGTATCTCCTAGAGGACGTTGTTTGAGAACGGCTTGCCAACGGGCTTCGCGGGCAAGTGGGATGAACCTAGGAGAGAGTGTTTATAAATGCAAAATTTTTATTGACACGGTTTCATTTGGATTTTTTGTTCTGTTTTTAGGCGATCGTTTTTTCTTGAATGAATACAGGTAGCTGGCGCGACTAATCTGCCAGAAATTTCCTACCGTCAATTTTTATTAAAATTACAGCTGTAACGCTAATTTTCCATGCTGTAACGATTAATTTACGAGTAGGTGGCGACATTGTTGGCCGATCCTGCGCTGTAAGGATTACCTGACAGATCGTCGCACTCGCTTTTCGCGGACCCCCCAAGCGGTCGAGCGGTGTACAATCCGCCGCGTTTTACTGTGACCCCCTTGCGTAACCACGCAAAAGGCCAAGACCTCGGGGTTTACCCGCCCTGATCACTCCGCCTGGCCACGAGCCGGACGGGTTCGATTTCGTCACAGATAAAAACAAACAGGTGACGCATGACCGTTAGAACGACGCTGTACTCCTGGTGCCTGCGCTGGGGTTTGAGCGGCGCTGCTTGAGTCGGTAATTCAAGGCAGCAACCTGCATTCAACATCCTCAAACCTTGCGTGAGACCCTTTTCATGAGTGGACCCCATTCCTCTTCAGGCGAGCTGAAACGCGGCCTGAAAAACCGGCATATCCAGTTGATCGCCCTCGGTGGCGCCATCGGTACCGGCCTGTTCCTCGGCTCCGCCGGGGTGCTCAAATCCGCTGGCCCGTCGATGATCCTGGGCTATGCCATCTGCGGCTTCATTGCCTTCATGATCATGCGCCAGCTCGGCGAAATGATCGTCGAAGAGCCGGTTGCCGGTTCCTTCAGCCATTTTGCCCACAAGTATTGGGGCGGTTTCGCCGGCTTCCTGTCGGGCTGGAACTGCTGGATTTTGTACATCCTGGTGGGGATGTCGGAACTGACGGCCGTCGGTAAATACGTGCACTACTGGTGGCCGGAGATCCCGACGTGGGTCTCGGCAGCGGCGTTCTTCGTGCTGATCAACCTGATCAACCTGGCCAACGTCAAAGTCTTCGGTGAAGCCGAGTTCTGGTTCGCCATCATCAAGGTGGTGGCCATCGTCGGCATGATCGCCCTGGGCAGCTACCTGCTGGTCAGCGGCACCGGCGGGCCGCAGGCCTCGGTGAGCAACCTGTGGGACCACGGCGGCTTCTTCCCGCACGGCGTCGGCGGGTTGGTGATGGCCATGGCGATCATCATGTTCTCCTTCGGCGGCTTGGAAATGCTCGGCTTCACTGCAGCCGAAGCCGACCAGCCGCGCACGGTGATCCCAAAAGCGATCAACCAGGTGATCTATCGCATCCTGATTTTCTACATCGGTGCCCTGGTGGTGCTGCTGTCGCTGACGCCGTGGGACAGCCTGCTGGCGACCCTCAATGCCTCCGGCGACGCTTACAGCGGCAGCCCGTTCGTGCAGGTGTTCTCGATGCTGGGCAGCAACACTGCCGCGCATATCCTCAACTTCGTGGTCCTGACGGCGGCGCTGTCGGTGTACAACAGCGGCACCTACTGCAACAGCCGCATGCTGCTGGGCATGGCCGAACAGGGCGATGCACCTAAAGCACTGGCGAAGATCGACAAGCGCGGCGTGCCGGTACGCGCCATCCTCGCTTCGGCGGCGATCACCCTGGTGGCGGTGTTGATGAACTACCTGATCCCGCAACACGCGCTGGAACTGCTGATGTCGCTGGTCGTGGCAACGCTGGTGATCAACTGGGCGATGATCAGCTTCTCTCACTTCAAGTTCCGCCAGCACATGAACCGCACCGGCCAGGTGCCCTTGTTCAAGGCGCTGTGGTACCCGTATGGCAATTATGTGTGCCTGGCGTTCGTGGTGTTTATCCTGGTGATCATGCTGATGATCCCGGGGATTCAGGTGTCGGTGTACGCGATCCCGGTGTGGGTGGTGTTCATGGCGGGGTGTTATGGGCTCAAGAATAAGCGCAGTGCCGATGCGGCGCTGACGACAGCGAGTGAAGCGTTGAAGTAAGCGCCCGCACCTAAAAGGAAAACCCGGCGCAGTGCCGGGTTTTTTGTGGGCGTCGACGGGTTAGACTCGCGTCTTGTTGTGATCTGTTCATTGGCTGGAGCCCACCCATGCACCACACCGACATCGACGGCGGCACCTTGCAGCGCTGTGAGCTGGAAGACCTGATCGATCAGCACGGCGGCCCCTTGCGCCTGGTGGGCGTTGACTTGAGTGGCGCCGATCTGTCGCGTATGGCCCTGGATCACTGGGTGTTCGAACGCTGCATCCTGGTCCAGACCTCGTTCCTTGGATCGCGCTTAGAGGGTACCCAGTGGAAAAGCTGCCGCGCCGGCCACGCCATCTTTGAAGCGGCGAACCTGCTGGAGGCGCAGTTCCACAGCTGCGACCTGAACAACACCCGTTGGCAGCGCAGCAAGTTGTCCCAGGCGAGTTTTGAGCACTGCAAGTTGACCGGCGCCAACTTCACCCATTGCGCCTCCCTGGGCCTGAGCTTCAGCGAAACCCGGTTGAACAGCGCCTTTCTGTCGGGGTTGTCGTTCGCGCGTACTGTGCTGAATAACCTGGATTTTTCCGACAGCGATTTGTCGGATGCGGATTTTCGCAAGGCCGAATTGATCGACTGCAGCCTCGCCCACGCGCGTATCAACGGTGCCAATTTCGCCGGCGCCGACCTGCGCGGTGCGGATCTGAGCGGGTTTCGCCTCAATGATGCCAAATTGTTCAAAGGCGCCGTGATTTCCAAAGCCCAGGCGTCGATGTTGTTGTCGGAGTTGGGCTTGTCCGTTGCCTGATTATTCGGTTTGTTGCTGTCAGCAGCCCGTCGCCGGAACTGTGTGGTGTTGCCTTGCAATAAATAGATAGTGGTTTTATCTGAATATTTGAGGTGATGTATGCGAGATCTGATTTCCGTCAGCAGGCAACCTTTCAATCCAGCCAATGAGTACGCACCGGCCTTGGATACCGGCTGCGGCAATAAGCTGTACGCCGGTGAGGAAACCCCGGCATTCACACCGCACACCGGAGTCTCCATCGCGGGGAAAAACTACTCTCCCGCTGAAAAAGACTACCTGGTCAATGCCTTCGTCAACGATACGCTGCAAAACTCCAACTACGAGAACCCAGAACACCTTGCGCGCCGAGCGAAGCATTTCTTCACGCACATCGAGTCTGAAATGGCCATCGGTCTGGGCGTTGAGAAAGATTTGCTCCGCGACGACTCGCCAGCATCGCAACTGTCATCACATATGGCACACCTGGTTCGCGGTTTGTGGACGCATTCAAAAAGTGATCCCGCGTTTCGCGAGGCGCTGCACAAGGAGTTGTTGGCGCCGAGCAATGACCCCGGCAACGTTCTACTGGCTGGAGAGGGCACAGGCGGTCTGTACTTGAGTATGAAAAACCTGCACGCCCTGTTAGTTCGCGGCGAGCAGGGGCCGTTGACCCGTGAGCAAGCGCAGCAAGGTGCGGAAATGGGCTTTGGTATCAAGGCAATTGCCGAGGCGCTCAAGGCGCATGATCCGATGCTCAGTAGCGTCGATGCCTACACCGTCCAGCATCGCGTGGGGTCGAACCGTGTTGTGGACGGTGTGAAGACACATCATTTCACCAGCCGCCATGGCACGGATTTGCGCAACGACTTGGGCACTCAGGTGCGCGATGAACTTGGCATGCCCGTCATGTTGGGTACCTCGGGTGGCGCATCGGATGTCGCCTCGACCATTCGATATGCAGCCCAATTACAAGGTCAATCCATGTGGCCAAGCGGGATGGACGAAAAGAACGGCCGGGCAGCGATGATGGGGCTGGTGTTTCATCTGATGCGTAACCAAGTCACAGACAATGCCCAAGGCTTCTACGACAAGATGCGCAGCGATTTGCACGGTTTGTCTGCAAAACGGGTTGAGCCTGCGCTGATCTTTTCTCATTCCTTCCCGGAGGTGGTGTCGGGCGTCGAGATGACGCTGAATGATGAAAAACCCACCGATCGCCAAGCGATGATCCATTCAACGTTGCTAGCCAAGTCTCTGTTGGAACAGGCCTTTGCCAACAGGACATGAGGCGCGTCGGAGCACCTGCGCGGGAAGCGGGCCTGTGTAGCATCGTGACTCGTTCGCGTATGCTGGCGAACCTGAACCGCGGACCTGTCTCAATGCTGGTGATTTCCAATAACGTGCATTTGCCCGATGCCGAGATCGAGCTGACTGCCATTCGCGCCCAGGGTGCCGGTGGGCAGAACGTCAACAAGGTGTCGAGTGCGGTGCACTTGCGGTTTGATATTCCGGCGTCGTCGCTGCCGGACTTCTACAAGGAGCGGCTGTTGGCGTTGCGCGACAGCCGTATCACCAGCGAAGGCGTGCTGGTGCTCAAGGCCCAGCAATACCGGACCCAGGAGCAGAACCGCGCGGATGCGCTGGAGCGTTTGGTGGAGTTGATCCTCAGCGCCACCAAGGTGGAGAAGAAGCGCCGTCCGACCAAGCCGACCCTGGGCTCGAAAAAGCGACGGCTCGAATCCAAGACCAAGCGCGGCAGCATCAAGGCCGGGCGCGGCAAGGTCGACTTCTAGTCGCCGCGCGCTTCGCGGGCCTTGGGTGCCTGGCGATACAGGTACACGCTCAGCAGTAAACCACCGAGGGCGGCGAGGGCGGCGAACAGGAAGATCGACGCGAAGCCGAAGCCTGCCGCCACGGCCCCGGCGAGTGGCCCGGTGATGCCCAACGACAGGTCGATAAACAGTGAATAAGCCCCCACTGCCGAGCCACGACTGGACGCCGGCACCAGGTTGACGGCTTCCACGCCCAAGGCCGGAAACACCAGGGAAAAGCCGAAACCGCTCAATGCCGCACCGGCCAGGGCCAGATGGGCGTCCGGCGCGAGCCACAGCAACAGCAGGCCGAGAACCTCCACCGACAGGCAGGCAATCGCTACGCGAAACCCGCCGATCCGGTTGATCAAATTGCCGAACAGTAGCCGCGCACCGATAAAACTGGCGCCGAACAGGCTCAGGGCCCACACCGCGTTATCCCAATGCTGGGTGGTGTAATACAGGGTGATGAACGTGGCGATGGTGCCAAAGCCAATGGAGCCCAACGCCAGTGCGCAGCCGTGGGGCAATACTCGACCCAGCACATTCATGAACGGCAGGCGCACGCCGGCAACGAGGGGGGCGGCGACTTTGTTCCAGGCCAGCAACAGGCCGACGATTGCCAGCAGGATGATGCTGACGCCCATGCTCCACAGCCCGAAATGTCTCACCAGCACTACGCCCAGCGGTGCACCGACGGCCAGGGCCCCATAGCTGGCGATGCCGTTCCAGGAGATGACCTTGGCGGTATTCGCCGCACCGACGCGGCCGATGCCCCAGCCGATGGCGCCCGAGCCCACCAGGCTTTCAGCACTGCCCAGTACCAGGCGGCCGATCAGCAGGCTGCCCAGGCTCAACGCCGGCAGGCTTGAGAACCACGCCGCGAGCAGCATGAACACACCGCTCAGGCCGCAGCCCGCCAGGCCAATCAGTACCGCGCGCTTGCTGCCCAGCGTGTCGATGATTTTGCCCGCATAGGGGCGGCTCAGCAGGGTGGCCAGGTATTGCACGCTGATCACCAGGCCAGCAATGACTGCGCCGTAGCCCAGCTCACTGTGCACATAACCTGGCAACACGGCCAGGGGAATGCCGATATTCAGATAGCCGATGAAGGTAAACAACACGATGGAAACAACTTGCAGCGTGACCGCCAGGGGGCGCTGGGTATCGGGCATGGGAGAGGTCCACTGTCGCAGCAGGTAAAGATAGGCTGCTAATGATACCGGTGGTTTGCCCCGCGCAGGGCGGTAAACCGCAAAAATCTCAGATCAAAAAGACCTCAGGCTTGTGCAGGGGCCAGCAATTGGGTGGTGACCAGGGCGGCCAGGGCGTTTTCCTGGGTGCCGAAGCGCTTGAGCAGCACGGCCTGTTTGTCTGCGCTGAGGCGGTTCCAGATCTCGACCATCTGCAGGGCAGCATCGAGTACGGCGGTGTCCGGGGTATTGGGGAGGTTGTCGATCATGATGGGTATCTCGATTTATTCAGGCAGTGTGGAAAGCGCTCAAAGGTGCGCTTTCCACACGGTCTGGTACGGCGTCAGTCCTGGCTTTCGCGCTCGACTGGTTTTGCTTCTTTGGCCTCAGGCTGTTTGTCGCTGGCCTGCTGCGGGGTTGGCTGCTCTGTAGGGTGCAGGCTTGGGAAGGGGAGATTAGGTATCTCGTGCATCGTCGTCGCTCCTCGCAAAGTCTGTTTTTTCAATCGCAGGTGATTCCGCGCTCTCAAAAAGCCTTGGCAGGATACAGCACTGTAAATGACAAATAGACTTTTATATCGCCGGATTTACGTAAGCTCATCGTTCAAGCGCAAGTGACATAGGGTCACACCCGCTTTAAAACGGCACCTTGCCGAGAATCATGTCGCGGTACATCACAAAGTCCCCCAGCAGGCTGTAGAACGGGTGCTGAAAGGTCGCGGGGCGGTTTTTTTCGAAGAAGAAGTGGCCGATCCAGGCAAAGCTGTAGCCGGCGATCGGCAAGGCAATCAGCAAGCCCAAAGAACCTCTGCCAATGGCATACGCCAGGATACCGATCACCAGCGTCGTGCCAATAAAATGCAGGCGCCGGCATGTGCTGTTGGCGTGCTCGCTCAGGTAATAGGGGTAGAACTCGGCGAAGCTATTGAAACGTTTAACATTTTCCACGGCGACCGGCCCTTTGATTATTGTTCCGCCGAACAGATGTTCGGCGGGGAGCTTATTTGAGTCTAGAGTGATCAGTAGTAACAGCCAGTGACAATAGATGCCACTTTAGTATCCTTGGCTTCCTGGCTGCTGTTTGAGCCTGCTTTATTAAGAAGACGCCATGAGCGAACGAACAACTTCTGCAAGCTGGGCGATGGGGATAGTCAAGGCATTGGAAATGGACGGCCTGGATTGCCGTGCCTTGTTCAAGCAACTCGGCTTGGACTACGCCGCCCTTGACGATCCCGATGCGCGGTTCCCGCAAGACTCCATGACGCGTCTGTGGCAACGGGCGGTGGAGCTTTCGGGTAACCCGGCGATTGGCCTGAACATGGGCAAGGTCGTGCGCCCGGCGTCGTTTCATGTGGCCGGCTACGCACTGATGTCCAGCAACACGCTGGCGGAAGGCTTTATGCGCCTGGTGCGCTACCAGCGGATCATCGCCGAAAGTGCCGACCTGAGTTTCCGACTGATCCCCGAAGGTTATGCGCTGATTCTGACGGTGCACGGTGATCACTTGCCCCCCACCCGGCAAAGCGCCGAAGCCTCACTGGCCAGTGCCTTGGCACTGTGTGGCTGGCTGACGGGCCGTACCCTGCAACCACGCAAGGTGGTGTTGCAAGGCGATCAACCGGCGGACCTCACCCCCTATAAACAAGCGTTCCATGCCCCCCTGGAATTCAACGCGCCCTATGACGCGCTGATTTTCGAACGGGCGGATATGGACGCGCCACTGCCCACGGCCAATGAGGCCATGGCGCTGCTGCACGATCGATTTGCCGGTGAATACCTGGCGCGCTTCTCGGAAAGCCGCGTGACCCACAAGGCGCGCCAAGTGTTGTGCCGCTTGTTGCCCCAGGGCGAGCCTAAGCGAGAGGTGGTCGCCCAGACGTTGCACCTGTCCCAGCGCACCTTGCAGCGGCGTTTGCAGGAAGAGGGCACCAGTTTCCAGACGTTGCTCGACGACACCCGTCGCGAGCTGGCCGAGCAGTACCTGGCGCAGCCGAGCATGACTCTGCTGGAAATTGCCTACCTGTTGGGCTTCGCTGATCCGAGCAACTTTTTCCGCGCGTTTCGTCGCTGGTTCGACGCCACGCCCGGCGAATACCGGGCGCGGTTGCTGGAAGCGTCGACCGTCAGTGACGCCAAAACGCCGGAATGCACAGAACAAAGACTGTAATGATCTCCAGCCGGCCCAGCAGCATGCCGAGCGACAGGATCCATTTGGCCGCATCCGGCAGGCTGGCGAAGTTGCCCGCCGGGCCGATGGTTTCGCCCAGGCCCGGGCCCACGCCGGACACTGTACTCGCGGCGCCGGTCAAGGCGGTCATCCAGTCCAGGCCCAGCAGCGACAGGGCCAGGGCAATGGCGCAGATGGTGATGGCGAAGAAAAACGAAAAGGTCAGGATCGAACGCACGATCTCTTCGTCGAGACGGTGGCCGTTGTACTTCTGCTTGATCACCGCGCGCGGGTGAATCAGTTGGTTCAAGTTGGCCTTGAGCAGGATATACGCGACCTGGAAACGGAAGATCTTGATCCCGCCCGCCGTAGAGCCCGAGCACCCCCCGATGAACCCCAGGTAGAAAAACAGCATCAGTGAGAAGTTACCCCACAGGCTGTAGTCCCCCAGCGCAAAACCCGTGGTGGTCACCACCGACGTGACATTCAGTGCCACGTGACGCAGGGCCTCCAGCCAGTGCAGGTTGGTGGTCCACCAATACCAGGTGCCAAGCACCAGCCAGGTCACCAGCAACAAACCGAGCAAGCCCTGTACTTGCTGATCCTTGATCAGTGCCTTGCGATTGCCACGCAAGGTCGCCACGTACAGGGTGAACGGCAAGCTGCCGAGGATCATCACCACCACCGCCACCCAGTGCACGGCGGGTTGTTTCCAGTGCGCCAGGGATTCATCGGAGGTGGAGAAGCCGCCGGTGGAAATCGCCGACATCGCATGGTTGATCGCATCGAACAGGCCCATCCCGGCCCACCAGAACGCCAGGCTGCCGAGGATGGTGATGCCCACGTAGGCCGCCACGATCAGGCGCGCCACCATGTGCGAGCGGGGCATGACTTTTTCCGAGCGGTCCGAGGATTCGGTCTGGAACAGGCGCATGCCACCAATGCGCAGCAGCGGCAGGATCGCCACCGCCATGCCGATAAAACCGATGCCGCCCAGCCAGTGCAGCAGCGAGCGCCACATCAGGATGCCCGGCGACATGGTGTCCAGCCCGCTCAACACGGTGGAGCCGGTGGCGGTGATGCCGGACATGCTTTCAAAAAACGAGTCGGTGTAGCTGATGTGTTGGGTCAGCAGAAACGGCAGCGCGGCAAAGATGCACACCACCACCCAGCTGGTAACGGTCAGCAGGTACATGTCTCGCGGGCGCAGGTGCACATGTTCCGGGCGACCGGGAATCACCAGGGCCAGGCCGGCAATGAAGGTGATCATGCTGGCCCACAGGAACGAGGGCAGGTCACTGGTGCGTTCGAAGATCACCAGGGTTGCCATGGGCACGACCATGGCGATCGCGAGGGTGATCAGGAAGATGCCGATGATGAAACCGATGATGCGTAGGGTCGGCAACGCCATGAAGTTCGCTCGAGGTAGGGCAGAGGCGCCATTCTACCTGGGGTGTGGGGCAAGTAAACCGGAGCGGACATTGGCTTGGCGAGTAGCTATGTAATGCCCCCGTCCCGGCCTGCAGCGGCACGATGGCGTACTTCCTATTTTCGAGATATACGCCATGCCGCATGACCGGTTATCACCGACGCCGCTGATCAGTCGCCTGACGCTGCGCGACACCCCCTTACAGGCCAGCCTGCGCCAGAAGCTGGTTGCACTGAATATCGAACTGTTCGAGTTGCTCCAGCGGCAACCGACGTTTCACGCCCTGGTGCAGCAGGCCTTTGACCACGCATTCCCTGACCGCAAACCGCTGCTGGATATAGACCAAGGGGTTATCCAGTACGATGAGCAGGAGACACGGGCCATCGGCACACCCCTCCCTGAAAACAGCGAACCGGTGCCCGAGGAAGCCCTGGTGCCGAGGTTGAACCTCATGGAAGCGGTGGTGCAGCGCATGGTTGCCAACCAGGCTTCGGGCTACGCCAGCCGGCCTGTCAGTTTCCATGCGCGCTTGACCGCTGAAGGGGAGTGGGAGCCTGTTACCGGGCTCACACCGAGCGCTTTCGATCGTTTCCTTGACCAATTTGCCGATGGTTTTTCAGGGCGTTATCAGCAATCCCAGCAAGCCTTCCTGGCCTTGGCGCATGGGCCGACTGAGGCGCACACCATCAAGCAGCAGTTGATTAAAACGCGAACCGAGCAATTGAGCACCGAGCTCGCCCTGCTCAGCGCCGAAAACCTGCTCAGTGCGACGGCGCAGGCGCTGTTCGCCAAAGTGCTGAAATACCCGAACGCCCTGGCGCGTCAGGCGTTGGGCAGCTATCGACCGTGTGTCTATGGGATCGCTTTGAAGGCTGGGGATACCCACGATATCCCGCTGTATGGGGCCTTTATCTTGACCGCCCGGGACCCGCAAGATACCCACGTGGGCTGGCAAAGCGATGTTCAGGTGCCTCAGGTTCGACCCATTGAACCGGCGGCGAACGTCGGCACGGTGGTGGTGTTCACGCCCGGCGCAGGCCTTGAAGAGTTTGCCTCGTTGAGTGACCTTGACCGCGAGCTGCATCGGCGGCTGAGCCATGGCGTGGCGTTCCCCCGCATCCTGGCGATGGTGGCGCAAGACCAGCAATCGCTGGCGCTGGCGCGGTGCCGGGAAGGTCATGAACGGGGCCAGTTCAAGTACCTTGAACGACTGGACTCCCCGTTCGATTACGCTATCGAATCCCAATGCCTGCACCTTCAACAGAACGTTGCCGCGACCCTTGCGCGCTATCAAACCTTGGGTTTGCAGGCGGACAGCACGTATTTGTCGCAGAGTCTGGACGAGGTAATGGACCTGACGCGGGCATTCGATGGCGCGGGTGCACTCTTCGCCAGCCTGGAAAAACGCGGGCAGGCGCAGATCAAGGCCTTTCTCAGTGCCGCCAGTCAAAGCGACAAAGACGCGTGGAGCGCCGCCAGCGCGCAATATTACGAACAGTTGGCAAACCTGCTGGCCGCGGACGGCTTGCCTTCCTGGGCGCAATTCAGCGACAAGAGCAAACTGCTGGCTTACGCCAATCAGCAACTGCGCCAGGTGCTGGTGGCCGAATACGGGCTGGATATCAACCCAGATCATATTCTCGTGCACACCCAGGAAGCTTATGTCCCTCCCAGCGTGATAGTCCCAGGCGCGCCCGGCCACTCCATCAGAGAGCCCGGCACGCCGTTGTATAAAAGCCGCAGCCGATCACTGACCCAACTGGCCCTGGAAAACGTCGGTGGCCTGGATCTCAATTTCATCAATTTCTCGCGGTTGACCGAAAAAACCGAAGACCTCGACAAGCCCGACGAAGCGCTGCGACCGGAGGACTTCAAGACAGCTAAGGTTTATGAAGGGCTGACCGTGGAACAGGTCAGGGATCTGGTGCGCGGTGTGAATGTGGGCGGGACCTATGGGGCGCTGTTGCGTGAGCGGCTGATCACGTCCCCGCAAGCGTTGGCGCAGAAAAAAACCTATGTCCAAGTACTGGCGCATCAACTGCGGCTGGATGCCATTGAGGCCAGGATTGCCGGCGATTTCTTGCCGGATCGACTGGAACGTGGCTTCAACTGGGTGCGCGTCGTGCTTGATGAGCCGATTGATAGCGACCAGCGCGAACGCGTAGAAGGTCATCGCATATTGGTGGAGTACTTGAAGCTGCGCGGCCAGCGGGTGCGCGGGGTATTGATGCTGCGCACCGCCAGCGCCGGCGGCGGCTCGGTAGTGGTCTATACCCCGCAGGCACCGACTGGGCGGGTGTTTCATGAGTACCCGGATGAAACCCTGATAAGGGATTTCGTCCACAGCAGCTCCTGGCGCGAATACCTGGTGAGCCGTGTTGAGCGCGCGTTCCAGCCGCAAGTACGCGCCGTGTTGAGGGGGCGAGGTGACACCTCGATGGTTCATTTCGGCAGAATCGACAATAACTTCATGGAGGACGCCTATGAGGTTGACGCCAACTTCGTGATCAACGATGCCCAGGCCTTATCCACGAGCACTCATCAAACCAATGTCGAAACCGCACTGACGGTTGCCACCACGGCGTTTGATATTGCCTCCATGGTGTTGCCCATCAAGATCATGCTGCCTATTGGCTTGGCCAGGAGTCTGTTTTCGGTGTTCAACGGGGTCGAATCGGCGAACCTGGGAGACCGTACGGCGGCAGCGAACCACTTTGTGCGTGCGTTTGGAGAGCTGGTGGGGGCACTGGTGGATGGGGCCATCGGCAGCCGATCAACCGGCGCCGGTCGCGCCACGACGATCGGGCAATTGAACCCGCACATGGCGCTGGCGAAAAAGCCGGACGGCGTACTGCCTCTGAAGGGGTGGGAAGGCAAGGGGGTTTACTTCACGACCTCCAAAGACGGCTCGAGGTTGTATTTCATCAACCAGCATCAGCATTGGTACTCGATCCTTGATGACGGCGCAGAGCAGGCCTGGCGGATCAGGGATGTACGCAAACCGCCGCAATACTATTACGACCCCATTCGACTGGATGCCAGTGGGACATGGCACATCGGTTCGCACCCAGGCAGAGGCTTGAAGGGCGGTCAGCCGCCGCACCGGGCGCTCATGGAGGTTTATCCGTTCTTCGACGAGGCGCAGGCTTGGCGGGTGCTTGACTCGTTCAACTTTCCGCGGGGACAGGAAATCGCATTTGGGTTGGACCTGGTTTATCACTTGAGAAGCGGTGTCGCCCTCGACCCCTTCCATCCGTACCTCATGATCACGCCAGAACGGTTGGCGTCGCGCTTGCGTGGCGGGGACAGCCCTGGACGGATGCCTCAAGCGCTTACGGTCGACGCCGACCGTGCGCCCTTACCTCGACCGTCTCCCGACCGTCTCCCCCATGAACGGTTTGTCGAGTGGGGGCAGACCATCGACGCTGCCGAACTGAACGTGTTGAACGCCGAGAGGGACATTGTCCGCAGAATACCGGGCAATGCGAGCCACGCGACGGGTGACTACATCAGGATCGATGAACGCTGTTACCCGATCCTGCCTATCGGGGGCGATGTGCAACGTAGCGTCGCCTATATGCGTAATCCCAATCTGGTACTTGATAGCTTTGACCAGTTTGAGCACATGTTGAGAACCGACCTGTTCAACCAACCCAGGCTCACCCGGTTTTATAGAGGGATTAATCGGTGGATCAACCAGATTGAATTGCCGTTTCGGCGCACGATATCGGCCTATGTAGCCGGCGCATTTCCCATGCTGCATGAGACCAGTCAGCTACAAGTCGCCAGGGCACTGTTCAGGCGGGCTAACCCGTCAGGGTTGACGGCCTGGGGCTATCGCGTCTTGCAGGTCACTCTGAATGACTGGGTCCAGTGGCCATCGTCGTCCATGGCAAAGTTTGGCGACCCGTTGTTGCTGCTCCCTATCACCGGCAGAACCGGGCGTGGTTGGCACCTGGGGGAATCGTCGGGGTTCTTCGGCCATCTGCGGTTTCGTACCGATCCGGTGGCGCTGCTGTTACACAACACGTTGACGTCGGGCACCGAGGGCACATTGCGGGCGCTGATGATTGAGGTGTTGACGCGCAGTCGTTATCAGATACTCGACGGTTACAACGTCGTTGGCGAGTTACTGTTTACGCGACCGGGGCGTGACACGGTGTATTGGATGTCGTTGCGACGAGCGCAGGGGAACTGGGTCGACGAAGGTGTCAATGTGCAACCCCGCGTACAAGCGATGCAGCCTGATACACGCAACCTCGTGGCACGGGCGCGGGTGAGCAACAATTTCGTGATTTTGGTCGGAGGGGTTCGGTCGTCTGTCGACGGCGGCGAGGTCAGTCTCTTCATCTTCCGCGCTCGAGCCCTTCCGGGTCTCAGTGCATAAAAAAATGCCCCGAGGTGTACCTCGGGGCATTTTTACCGACGTTGAGCGTGAACCTGTGTGGATCAGAACTCGTGATCAGCGTTGTCCGGGTTCAAGTCGCTGATGCCCAGTTTACCCGCGGCCGCTTCGATCGAGCCGGTCTGCTTGACCAGCGCAGCGATCGCATCACGCACGATCTGATTGCCCGCATCGTTACCGGCAGCGATCAGTTGGTCGTAGTGCTCGCCCTTGTTGGCGTGATCAACCATGACCTGGATCTTCGCTTCGGTCGCTGCCAGGTCCGCTTTCAGCGCGGTATCGGCAGCCGGGTCTGCCTTGGCCACCAGGGACGACAGGCTGGCGCCGGTCAGCTTAGTACCGTCGACGCGGGTGTACTCGCCCAGGTAGACGTTACGGATGCCCTTGGCGTCGTAGAAGTGCGAGTTGTGGGTGTTGTCGCTGAAGCAGTCCTGTTCGTCTTCCGGCGAGTTGGCTTCCAGGGAAACCTTCATGCGCTCACCGGCCAGCTCGCCCAGGGAGAGGCTACCCATGCCGAACAGCATTTTGCGCAGGCCGTCGGTGGCAGGTTCTGCCTCCAGGGTGGCGCGGTAGTTATCTTCGACGTTAGGTTTCCAGTTGCCGACCATTTCTTCGAGGTCGCTGACCAGCAGTTGGGTGACCGCGCGCAGGTAGGTGCGGCGACGCTCGTTGTGGCCGCCCGTGGCGCCGTCGCCGGTCAGGTAGTCCGACGCAGGACGGTTGCCCGCGCCTGGGCCGGTGCCGTTCAGGTCCTGGCCCCACAGCAGGAATTCGATGGCGTGGTAGCCGGTGGCGACGTTGGCTTCGGAACCGCCCAGTTCATTGAGGCTGGCGAGTTTCTCCGGGGTGATGTCCTTCACGTCGACCTTGTCTTCGCCGACCTGGATCTCGGTATTGGCGATGATGTTGGCAGTCGCGCCTGGGTTACCCAGGGCATGTTCGTAGGACTTGTCGACGTAGTCGATCAGGCCTTCGTCCAGCGGCCATGCGTTCACCTGGCCTTCCCAGTCGTCGATGATGGTGTTGCCGAAGCGGAACACTTCGCTCTGCAGGTACGGCACGCGGGCGGCGATCCAGGCAGTGCGTGCGGCTTTCAGGGTTTCGTCGTTCGGCTTGGCGAGGAAGGCGTCGATTGCAGTTTGCAGGGTTTTCGCGGTGGACTCGGCATCGCTGTAGACCGCAAACACCATGTCAGCGTAATGCGCGACCACAGCCTTGGCGGCCGCTTCGTCGACCTGGCCGGCAGGCGTGGCAGCCGCTGGAGCGGTAGTGCTGGCGGCCGGGGTCGGCGCCTGGTTTGCTGCGGGCTTGTCTTTACCTTCGCCGCAACCGGCGAGAGAAATGGCAATGGCCAGCAGACTGGCGGTGGCCAGGGGCATACGAATCATGGCGAACATCCTGCTTCGGTTGTTGAGGGGGCGCGCGGAGGCGCGCAAAAACTGCGACATAATGCGAAAGATTTGCATTTTGTGTAAAGGGTTATACGCGGGAAATATTCAGTATCGTGTTTAGGGCAAGTCCCCATGCTCTCCAGTCAAGCGAGAAGACTGACCCTGTGGCGACGTTGCCACGTCAGAGAATCGCTGCGTTATTGCGTTCAGACTGCTTCAGAAAAGCCGCCAACTCCCGGGCCTGCAAGGGTTTGCTGTAGTGGTAGCCCTGACCTTCATGGCAACCCTCGGAGATGATGTAGGCCTCCTGCTCAGCGGTTTCCACGCCTTCGGCGATGACCTGCATGCCCAGGCTTTTGCCCAGTTGGATAATCGCGCGCACGATGGTGGCATCGTCATCATCGTCCAACAGGTCTTGGACGAAGCTCTTGTCGATCTTGATTTTGTCCAGCGGCAGGCTTTTCAGGTAACTGAGGGATGAATAGCCGGTGCCGAAGTCATCAATCGCGATCAACGCGCCCGAGCGGCGGAGGCTCAGCAGGTGCTGAGCCGCGGTGCTGATGTCTTCCATCAGGCCGGTCTCAGTGACTTCCAGTTCCAGGCTGCGCGGCGGCAGGCGGTAGATCTGCATGAGGTTGTTGACCACCCGCGGTAGCTCGGTGTGGTGCAACTGCACGGTGGACAGGTTGACGGCCATGCGCAGGTCGGTGAAGCCCAGGTCGTGCCATTCGCGCAATTGTCGGCAGGCCTGGTCCAGCACCCATTCGCCAATGGGAATAATGGTGCCGTTTTGTTCCGCGAGCGGGATGAACAAGTCCGGTGGTACCAGGCCGTGCTCCGGGTGCTGCCAGCGCAGCAGGGCTTCTACGCCGACCACCCGATTGTCGCGGTAGCTGATCTGCGGCTGGTATACCAAATGGAACTGGTTGCGGCCCAGGGCCTCCCGCAGGTCTTTTTCCAGTTCGCGGCGCCGACGCATTTCGCTGTCGACGCTGGCGATATAGAACTGATAGCGGTTGCGCGAACGGGTCTTGGCCAGGGTCATGGTCTGTTCGGCTTTTTGCAGGAGCTTTTCGGTGCTGTCGCCGTCTTCCGGAAACAAGGTGATGCCGATGGTGGCGCGTAGGCGGATACCCTCGTGGTCGAGGGCGAACTCCGCTTCCAGGTCGTCGAGGATGCTCTGTGCCAGCTCGGCGGCCTCGTAAGGCTGGTCGATATCGGCCTGTACCAGGGCGAACTGGTCGCCACCCAGCCGGGCCAGGGCGCCGAGGCGGCCGCTGTGGGCGCGCAGACGGTCGGCCAGGGCCAGCAGCAGTTTGTCACCGGCCTGGTAGGTAAACTGTTCGTTGACGCTTTTGAAATCATCCAGCCCCACGCACAGCACCGCCACGCGCCGTTGCCGGCGTCCGGCGTCGGTGAGGATCTTGTCCAGTTGCTCCTGCAGTTTCTGGCGGTTCGGCAGGCCAGTCAGGAAATCATACTGAGCCATGCGCAGCAGGCTGCTTTCGGCTTCATGGCGCAAGTGGGTATTACGTTCGATGGATTCGAGCAACTGGTTGGCGGTATTGATCCACAGCCCCAACTCGTTGCGCTCGTGCCCCTTGAGCTGTGGGATCTTGTGTTCGCTGGGGCGGTCCGGGTTGATCGAGGTCAGGTGCTCGATAATCCGCGACAACGGCTTGGTCAGCAGCCAGTGATAGACCAGGTACAGCACCAGGCCCAGGGCCAGGGCGCGCAGCACGCCGGAAATAAAGATGATCACCGAGTTGACAATAAAACCCTGGCCATAAGTGGCAGTGTCGAGCGTGATACTCAGGTCACCGTAATACTCACTGTAAGGGCCTTTGCCCACCAGAGGCGTGGTAAAGGTGCGTTCCCGGCCAAGAATCAGGTCGGTCAACCAGCGGCTGGGGGCTTGCTGCAATGCGCGGCTTTTCTCAGCCAGCATGGTTTCGTTGGGATGGCCGATGGAGGCGATACGCACGGCATCATCCTGGAACAGCCCCTCAATGACTTGCATGCCCATCTCGCGGTCCAGGCTGTAGACGGCCTGGGTCGAAGGGTCGCGAAACATGTCGAGGATGCGCTGGGCATCGCTGGCCACGGCCTGGCGCGTCTTGTAAGCATCGAAAACGATCTGCGCCACGCTCAGCGCAACGCCTACGATCAATGCCGACAGCAGCACAACCCGTAGCAACTTCACCGACAAGCTGTTCTTGAGTTCCAGCTTCAAAGGGGCATTCCTTGTCTCATGCGGGTGGCCTTCAATATGCCATGAGTATTGGCAATCCCGTGAGGCCAGTCAAAGGAACATTAGGGCTGGAGACGTCTTGGCGGTGGGGAGGGAGAAAAAACCAGAAAAAACGGCGGATTTGCTCCGCCGTCTGGGGGACTCGGCGTACGTGGGGTCAGGCAAATGCCTTTCCTACCGTGGCCGCTGTTATTGATAGGCTGAAATCTCGATCTTTGGCGGCGCTGGCGGCATCATGTCCTCGCCTGGTTTGCTGGGAGGGCTGGCAGCAGCGCCATCACCGCCACCGCCACCCGCCCCGCCGGCGAGGCCTTTCATAAGTCCGGTGATGAGTTGCATCGCCATCTGTCCGCCTGCTTTTCCGATTTCTTCCATCATTGATTCTCCAGAAGCGTGTGGGAGGGTTATTCCTCTCACTGGATGGGTGGCTGTTTCCCTTCCGCGGGTTCCACGATTCTGGGCAGGTCGACGTTGTGGAACACCCACAAAAAAGCCCGGCAATGCCGGGCTCTTTCTACTGCAAGCGTTGCTTAGGCAGTGAAGGTCTTGCCTTCGAACTGCTCAGCCACGAACTTCCAGTTGACCAGGTTCCAGAACGCTTCCACATACTTTGGACGCACGTTACGGTAGTCGATGTAGTAAGCGTGTTCCCACACGTCGCAGGTCAGCAGCGGGGTGTCGCCGCTGGTCAGCGGGTTGCCGGCGCCGATGGTGCTGGCCAGGGCCAGGGAACCGTCAGCCTTTTTCACCAGCCAGCCCCAACCGGAACCGAAGGTGCCGACGGACGTCTTGGTGAACTCTTCCTTGAACTTGTCGAACGAACCGAACGCAGCGTTGATGGCTTCAGCCAGCGCGCCGGTGGGTTGACCGCCGGCGTTTGGCGCCAGGCAGTTCCAGTAGAAGGTGTGGTTCCAGACCTGAGCGGCGTTGTTGAAGATACCGCCCGAAGAGGATTTGACGATCTCTTCCAGGGTCTTGCCTTCGAACTCGGTGCCTGGGACCAGGTTGTTCAGGTTCACGACATAGGTGTTGTGGTGCTTGTCGTGGTGGTATTCCAAGGTTTCCTTGGAAATGTGCGGCTGCAGGGCATCGTGTGCGTAGGGCAGCGGCGGCAATTCGAAAGCCATGATGATTCTCCTAATCAGGTCAGTTGCGGTGAGCGCAAGGCCGATCACGGGCGGCCAAACAAGCGCCGGGGAGTTTGTACTCTTTGCGGCGCAGGGTCCGGATCATAGCACCGGGGGTGCGGCAAAACCACGCAACAACTGTGTGGGATAGAGGTTCCAGAGCGTTTTGGAATATTCATCAAGCGCTGATCAATTGATAGGCCACGCTGAACATCATCACCGCCACCAACAGGTCCAGCAGACGCCAGGTGGCAGGGCGTGCCAGCCAGGGTGCCAGCCACGCCGCGCCGAGCGCCAGGGTGGAGAACCACAGCAATGAAGCGCTGGCGGCACCGGCCACATAGGCACCGGGCTCGGTTTGTTGGGCGCCGAGCGAGCCAATCAGCAACACGGTATCCAGGTACACGTGAGGGTTGAGCAGCGTGACGGCCAACGCGCTCAGCAGCACCGCACGCAGTGAGCGCACCTTGAGATTATCCGCCTGGTCCAGGCTCTGTTTCGAACAGGCCCGGCGCAGTGCGCACGTCCCGTACCAGAGCAGAAACGCCGCGCCACCCCAACGTGCGACCGCCAGCAGCACCGGGCTTTGCGCCAGCACCGTCGCCAAACCGAACACCCCGGCAGCCACCAGCAGTGCATCGCACACCACGCACAGCGCCGCCACGGGCAAATGATGTTCACGGCGCAGGCTTTGCGCCAATACAAAAGCATTCTGGGTGCCGATGGCCATGATCAGGCCGAGGGCTACCAGCAGACCGTTCAGATAACTCTGCCACATAGGATTTACTCCGCGTCCGCTGCCAGTTGTTGCAACACCTGTAGGGCGCGCTGGGCATCGGCACGGCCAACGAACAGGTGATCGTGGTAATAGCCGGCAATCACGTTGCAACTGATGCCGGCGTTGCCCAGTGCACTGGCGACCGCGGCGGTCAGGCCCACGGCGTCCAGGGCCGAGTGCACATTCAAGGTGATCCACGCGGCGACATAGTCAAACGCCAGCCCGGCCTGTTGCGCGTGCTGGCGTTCGAGGATCAGCGTCAGGCCTTCCTGCTCGCGGAAACTGCCGATCACCTCGCAACCGGCAGGAATTCGGTGATCGGGCAGGGTGCAGAACACATAGTCACCGTCGTTGAGATGGGGGCTCATGCTGCGCAGCAGGGTTGCCAGAGCGGTTTCGCCAGCCATGGGAGATTCCTTATAAAGAGAAGCGATGCTGGCTATTCTCGTGAGGCAGGCTGTATAAGAAAAACAAATATTGCTGATCGCTCATTAGAGAAACTGATGTTCGACTATAAATTGCTTTCCGCGCTGGCGGCGGTGGTGGAACAAGCGGGCTTCGAGCGTGCCGCTCAAGTCCTGGGCCTTTCGCAATCGGCGATCTCCCAGCGCATCAAGTTGCTGGAAGCGCGTATCGGCCAGCCGGTACTGGTGCGCGCCACGCCGCCGACGCCCACCGATATCGGCCGGCGTCTGCTCAACCACGTGCAACAGGTGCGCCTGCTGGAACGTGACCTGCAAAGCCAGGTGCCGGCGCTGGACGACGAAGGCATGCCTGAGCGCCTGCGCATCGCGTTGAACGCCGACAGCCTTGCCACTTGGTGGGCCGAGGCTGTCAGCGGTTTTTGCGCCGAGCAGCATCTGCTGCTGGACCTGGTTGTAGAGGACCAGACCGTGGGCCTCAAGCGCATGCGCGCCGGGGAGGTGGCGGCCTGTATCTGCGCCAGCGAGCGGCCGGTGGCGGGCGCGCGCAGCCTCTTGCTGGGGGCCATGCGCTATCGCGCGTTGGCCAGTCCGGCCTTTATTGCCCGGCACTTTGCGCACGGCGTGCGCGCGGACCAATTGGCGCGTACGCCGGCCTTGGTCTTCGGTCCGGATGATTTCCTGCAACACCGCTACCTGGCATCCCTCGGTGTGGACGGCGGGTTCGAGCACCATTTATGCCCATCCTCCGAAGGTTTTATCCGCCTGACGGAAGCGGGGCTGGGCTGGGGGCTGGTGCCGGAATTGCAGGTACGTGACCAACTGGAAAAGGGCCTATTGGTCGAGTTATTGCCAGATAAGCCCATCGATGTGCCGTTGTACTGGCATCATTGGCGCAGTGGCGGGCAACTGCTGGGCTTGTTGACCGACCACCTGGCCCAGGCGTGTGGTCAATGGTTGGTGCCGTTGGAGTGATGGCGCGCGTCAAGGCAACAGCGATGAAAAATGAAAGAACACGGGGTAATACATGAAGATTCTGGTCACCGGCGCAAGCGGCTTCATTGGCGGGCGCTTTGCGCGTTTCGCTTTGGAGCAGGGCCTGGACGTACGGGTCAACGGGCGACGCGCCGAAGGTGTGGAACACCTGGTCAGGCGCGGCGCCGAGTTTATCCAGGGTGATTTGAATGACGCCGCGCTGGTGCGTGACCTGTGCCGCGATGTCGAAGCCGTGGTGCATTGCGCGGGCGCCGTTGGGCTGTGGGGGCGTTACCAGGACTTCCACCAAGGCAATGTGCTCGTTACCGAGAACGTCGTCGAAGCCTGCCTCAAGCAGCGCGTCGGCCGGTTGGTCCACCTGTCGTCACCGTCGATCTACTTTGATGGCCGCGATCATCTGGGCGTGACCGAAGAACAAGTTCCCAAGCGTTTCAAGCACCCCTATGCCGCCACCAAATACCTGGCCGAGCAGAAGGTGTTCGGCGCCCAGGAGTTCGGCCTCGAGGTACTGGCCTTGCGCCCGCGCTTCGTGACGGGCGCGGGTGACATGAGTATCTTCCCGCGGTTGCTGAAAATGCAGCGCAAGAACCGCCTGGCGATCGTCGGCGACGGGCTGAACAAGGTCGACTTCACCAGCGTGCACAACCTCAACGAGGCGCTGCTCAGCAGTCTGCTTGCCCCCGGCTCGGCACTCGGCAAGGCCTACAACATCAGCAACGGTGCGCCAGTGCCGGTGTGGGATGTGGTGAACTATGTGATGCGCCAGATGGAAATGCCGCAGGTAACGCGGTATCGGTCCTACGGCCTGTCCTACAGCGTGGCGGCACTTAACGAAGCTTTCTGCGCGATGTGGCCGGGGCGGCCGGAACCCGCGTTGTCTCGCCTGGGCATGCAAGTCATGAACAAAGATTTCACCCTCGACATCAGCCGTGCCAGGCATTATCTGGACTATGAGCCCAAGGTCAGCCTGTGGACCGCCCTCGACGAGTTCTGCAGTTGGTGGAAAGCCCAGGCGCCGGGGATCCAGTAAGCACACAACAGGCAACACTTCGGGAACCGATTTCGGCGTTCCGGGTCGATCAGTGCGCCGGGATCACGGTTTATACTCCCGTCGCTCGCCATTTCACCGATTCAGGGTTGATTCATGCGCAACGATGCTAAAGACGACTTCGACAACGTTCCCAGCCTGCGGGCCGATGTCGGGGATGATGATGATTTCGAGCCTTCTCCCGCTACCTCGGTGCGGTCACGCACAACCAAGGTGGTCAAGGTCAAGAGCGCCAGCACCGGCCCATTGTGGGCCTTGATCGGCGCGTTGCTGATCGCCTTTGCGGGCCTGGCCTGGTGGAGCTTCCAGCAGATCTCCTTGATGGGCCAGCAGTTGGTTGCCACCCAGGAAAGCTTTGCGCGCATCAGCGAAGAAGCGGCGGGGCGCCTGCAGGATATTTCCGGCAAGGTGGTGGCCAGTGAAGCCAGCGTCAACAATGGCAGCGAGGCGCTGAAACTGCAGATCAAGCAACTTGAAAGCCAGTTGCTGGAGCAGGGTAAACAGCAAGTCGGCGTGGCCGGCCAGGCGACCGAGTTGGATAAGCGCCTGGCGCAAATGACGGCCAGCACCACTGAGCTGTCCAACGCCAACAGCAAGCTGCAAGGCCAGGTCCAGGCCCTGACCGATGCTGTGGCAACGCTCAAGGCGGCGCAAGGTGATGCGAGCAAGCGCGATAGCGAAATCAAGGAGCTTTCCGCTGACGTGGCGGCCTTGAAGAAACAGGGCAACCCCAGTGCGGCCATCGCCCGTATCGAGCAGGATCTGGTAGTGCTCAAAAGCGCGCAGGATAACCAGCCGGTCAACAGCGATGCGCCCACCAATAAAGAGTTTGATGTGTTTCGCATCCAGACCACGCGCAATATCACCACCCTGCAAAGCCAGGTGCAGAACCTGCAACGCCAAATTGCAACGCCGACGCAATAACTTCAATCAACCGAGCCACTCTGGCGGGGGGAGTGGCTCTTGTGGCGAGCATGCCTCGGGAAGCCCTTTCTACTCGGCTGTCACGGGTGCCATCGGCGTGCCGACCATTGCTACGCGGGTTGAGACCTCCCAGTCCGCAAAGCTGGCATAGGAGACCACGCCATTGTCGTGCAAGCGATAGCGGGTACCTTGCTCGATGCCGGGCATAAGGTCTGCTTGCTGATAATCGGCAGCGATGGCGATCCATTTTATCGGCTGTTTATAGGTTACCAGCGCCTGCATTGGCCAAGCGCCGGCGAAACTCATGACAAGAGACACCACGATAGCGCCCGCCCAGTGTTTGATCATGCGTCCTGCGAACTCCTTCCGGCCAGACTGCATGAAGGCCTTCGCTGATCCATCAGGAAAGACCATGGCTAACAGCCTGAAGATGTCGTCAATAATCGGAAACGTGGAAATATGGACGAGGCCGCCTAACAGTATCGCCACTAAGGCATTGCCTAGAATAATGACGGAAGCAGCCATTAACCAAAGGCTGGGATAAATCAGTGCGCTGACCACGCTGACCGTAATATCAAAGTCCTGTGCTGGAAGCCCCATGACGCTGGATACACACCAGCGTGCCGGTATAAACGCAATAAAGAATATCGCGGTATGGGCGACAGTCAGGTACACCTTGCCGAAGGATGAAGCCCAGTGATGCTTGATGAAGTTGAACAAAAAGGTGAGGTAGCCGATGCCGAATAATCCACCGGCGCAAAGAATAAGTGTCTCGGTCAGCCACATCTTCTGGAATATTAGCTGAGCGACCAGCCCGGCAATGCCAAGTCCTAAACCAATATTATAAAATGTGCTGCCGGAAGAAAGTTTCGCCGTTGTGGTGTGTTGTTGCATGTCAGTCCTTTGTTTGCAGCTGTTGGGTGATGGGGTTCGACACTTGAAACAGGTGTTCCTGTGGTGACACGTTGCGCTGGGCGGGCATCATAAATACAATCGCGCGCTCATGGTTCGATGAGCGACCTGTAAAACGGCGATTACGTTATTAGTTTTGCGCAAAAAAAGGAATTGATGCGAATGTCATTTGAAACAAAATTATCCGAATGCCGGGTCTGGCTTCACGCGTTGAAGCATACCGTTGCAAAATTCACACTCTGTTTAGTTCTTGTTTATATTTTAGTAGGCCTGTCTGTCTGGTTTGAGTTGCCGGCGCCCATTACTTTCCTCAGCTCGCTTTGCACGTTGCTTGTTCCTTTCGCTTTGATCGTGATGCTGCTGACCGAAAATGTTCTATATAAAAAACTTTCCAGTACGGTCTGGGGCAAGGCGGTCATCGGCGTAGGAATAACGTTCTACGGCGCATTGGCATATATATGGGCCGCCGGCGAGGTTAACCAAGTATTTGCCGAGGCGTCCGGGAACTTTCCCTGGGCGGTTACTGCTCTTGCTGTCGTATATTTTTTCAAGAATGTGGTGTTGGTGTTTGCGTTGGTATTACTGACAGGCATGTTCTTCTACGTGCCACTATGGCTGTTACGGATGCTCATAAACGAAGAACAATCGGCCAAGGGTTTTTTCCGGAAACTGGTTGGCGGCATTTTACTGTTGCTAGGCGTCAGTATGCTCATGGGAACTGCGAATGCTGTAACGTTGCGGGCACGGGAGCTGGCCATACACGTGGCGTTGTATGCTGATTTCAGCAGTAAGTACCCTTGTAATGGCGCGGTTTTCAACGGTGTACGTCAAGTGTTGTTCTTACCGTCCGGCAGCGTCTTGATAGCTGAAACGGTCGAAAATGAGCAACAGCAAGTTGAATGGCGGTTTTCAAGGGCCAAGTGTGAGGTGTGATGCGAGTCGTGAATGTCACCACTCGGTGACATTTCCCTTCCCCTTCGTTACTTGCCCCCACCGTGCCCTTGTTTAGACTCCGTTCATCCCACAAAAAATAATAAGGGCCACCCATGACCACGCAACCACTGCCTGTCAGCAGTTGGCTGAACGCGGCTGCTCATCACGCCTGGCTCGCCGCCGAAGGCCAGCGTCTGCTGGCGTTTGCCAAAGCTTCTCGACTGCCCGACGGCTTCGGCAACCTGAACGATAGAGGCCAATTGCCGGCCGATGCGCGCGCCGAAACCATGAACACCGCCCGCATGACCCACAGCTTCGCCATGGCCCACGCCATGGGGTTGCCCGGTTATGCCGAGCTGGTTGAACACGGGGTTACCTGCCTCAACGGCCCATTACGCGATGCTGAGCATGGCGGCTGGTTCGCCGCGCCCCACGCCCTCGATGGTAACCGTGGCAAGGCCGCTTACCTGCACGCCTTTGTCGCCCTGGCCGCCAGCTCTGCGGTTGTGGCCGGCGCTCCCGGCGCGCGCACCCTGCTGAACGACGCCATCCCTATCATCGACCAGTTTTTCTGGAGCGAGGAGGAGGGCGTGATGCTCGAGTCGTTTGCCCAGGACTGGAGCGGCGTCGAGGCCTACCGCGGCGCCAACAGCAACATGCACGCCACCGAGGCCTTCCTCGCCCTCGCCGATGTGACCGGCGATACGCGCTGGCTGGATCGCGCGCTGCGGATCGTCGAGCGTGTGATCCACACCCACGCCGCCGGTAACCAGTTCATGGTGATCGAGCATTTCGACGTTCATTGGCAACCTTTGCTCGGCTACAACGAAGACAACCCCGCCGATGGCTTTCGTCCCTATGGCATTACCCCCGGCCACGGCTTCGAGTGGGCGCGGCTGGTGCTGCACCTGGAGGCGGCGCGCCTGCAAGCCGGGCTCGTCACACCTGAATGGTTGGTGACTGACGCCAAGGGCTTGTTCGCCAGTGCCTGTGAATACGCCTGGGCAGTGGATGGCGCCCCCGGCATCGTCTACACGCTGGACTGGAACCATCGCCCAGTGGTGCGTGAACGCCTGCACTGGACCCATGCCGAAGCCAGCGCCGCTGCCCAGGCGTTGCTCAAGCGCACGGGCGAGTTGCATTACGAAACCTGGTACCGGCGTTTCTGGGAGTTTTGCGAGGCCCACTTTATCGACCGTCTCCACGGCAGTTGGCACCACGAACTCAGCCCGCACAACCAACCCAGCAGCAACATCTGGGGCGGCAAGCCAGACCTGTACCATGCTTGGCAAGCGGTCGTGCTGCCTGCACTGCCCTTGGCACCGAGTATGGCCAGTGCCATCGGGGCTGGGCTTTATGTCACCAGCTGGTGACATTTGTGCATCCCTTTGTTACCTGCGCCTCAAAAATCCATGTTTAAACTCCGTGCAGCGCAAGCTTAAGACTTGCATGCATAACAACAAGAAAAGGTACTCAGATGAACGCGATTAATCGCCTCGCCGTCGCTATTTCCATTGCCTCGTTGTTTCCCCTCAGTGCATTTGCCGCCGACTCGAAAGGGACGGTTGAAGTTGTGCATTGGTGGACCTCGGGTGGTGAGAAGGCGGCTGTAGATGTCCTGAAGGCCCAAGTTGAGAAAGACGGCTTCACCTGGAAAGACGGTGCCGTCGCAGGTGGCGGTGGCGCCACGGCCATGACCGTGCTGAAAAGCCGCGCGGTCGCCGGCAACCCGCCAGGCGTTGCCCAGATCAAAGGCCCCGACATCCAGGAATGGGCGTCCACCGGCCTGCTCGACACCGACGTGCTCAAAGACGTCGCCAAAGAAGAAAAATGGGACTCCCTGCTCGACAAGAAAGTCTCCGATACCGTGAAGTACGACGGTGACTACGTCGCCGTACCGGTCAACATCCACCGCGTGAACTGGCTGTGGATCAACCCGGAAGTCTTCAAGAAAGCCGGTATCACCAAGAACCCGACCACCCTCGAAGAATTCTACGCCGCGGGCGACAAGCTGAAGAAAGCCGGCTTCATCGCGCTCGCCCACGGTGGCCAGCCGTGGCAGGACAGCACGGTGTTCGAAGCCGTCGTCCTGTCGGTGATGGGCGCAGAGGGTTACAAAAAAGCCCTGGTCGACCTGGATAACGGCGCGCTGACCGGTCCGGAAATGGTCAAGGCCCTGACTGAACTGAAAAAAGTCGCGACCTACATGGACGTCGACGGCAAAGGCCAGGACTGGAACCTCGAAGCGGGCAAGGTTATCAACGGCAAGGCCGGCATGCAGATCATGGGTGACTGGGCCAAGTCCGAATGGACGGCCGCCAAGAAAGTCGCCGGCAAAGACTACGAGTGCGTAGCCTTCCCAGGCACCGACAAAGCCTTCACCTACAACATCGACTCCCTGGCGGTGTTCAAGCAGAAAGACAAAGGCACGGCTGCGGGTCAGCAGGACATTGCCAAGGTCGTGCTGGGTGAAAACTTCCAGAAAGTCTTCAGCATCAACAAAGGCTCGATCCCGGTTCGGGTCGACATGCTGAACAAAATGGACTCCTACGGCTTCGACTCCTGCGCCCAGACCGCCGCCAAGGACTTCCTGGCAGACGCCAAGACCGGCGGCCTGCAGCCAAGCATGGCGCACAACATGGCCACCACCCTGGCCGTGCAAGGTGCGTTCTTTGATGTCGTGACCAACTACATCAACGACCCGAAAGCCGACCCGGCCGACACCGCCAAGAAACTCGGCGCTGCGATCAAGTCTGCCAAGTAACACCTTTTGTAGGAGTCGGATTGCTGTGGCGAGGGAGCTTGCTCCCGCTGGGGTGCGAAGCACCCCCAAAGGCGGAGCGCCTTCGCCACAACACACTGGCTCCGACAGGCTGTAGTCCTTTTTCCCTGTACTGGATTTTCCCATGAGTTCTGTTGCTGTGTTCAGCAAAGCCTCGCCGTTCGATGCACTGCAGCGCTGGCTACCCAAACTGGTGCTGGCGCCCAGCATGTTCATCGTGTTGGTGGGCTTTTACGGCTACATCCTGTGGACGTTTGTACTGTCGTTCACCACATCGACGTTCCTGCCGAGTTACAAATGGGCAGGGCTTGCACAGTACGAGCGCTTGTTCGACAACGATCGCTGGTGGGTCGCGAGCAAAAACCTGGCCTTGTTCGGCGGGATGTTTATCGGTATCACCTTGGTCATCGGCGTGACACTGGCGATCTTCCTCGACCAGAAAATCCGTCGTGAAGGCTTTATCCGCACCATTTACCTGTACCCGATGGCGCTCTCGATGATCGTCACCGGTACCGCCTGGAAATGGCTGCTCAACCCGGGCATGGGCCTGGACAAACTCCTGCGTGACTGGGGCTGGGAAGGCTTCCGTCTCGACTGGCTGATCGACCCGGACCGCGTGGTCTACTGCCTGGTGATCGCCGCCGTCTGGCAAGCCTCGGGCTTCATCATGGCGATGTTCCTCGCCGGCCTGCGTGGCGTTGATCAATCGATCATCCGTGCCGCACAGATCGACGGTGCGAGCCTGCCGCGCATCTACTGGAGCGTGGTGCTGCCAAGCCTGCGTCCGGTGTTCTTCAGTGCGGTGATGATCCTGGCGCACATTGCGATCAAGAGCTTCGACCTGGTGGCGGCGATGACGGCCGGCGGTCCGGGCTACTCGTCCGACCTGCCAGCGATGTTCATGTACTCGTTCACCTTCAGCCGTGGCCAGATGGGCATGGGCTCGGCCAGTGCAATCCTGATGCTCGGTGCGATCCTCGCGATCATCGTGCCTTACCTCTATTCCGAGCTGAGGACCAAACGTAATGACTAGTCTCGCCTCCAAACCTGCCATCAGCCTGAGTCGCATCGCGATCTACGCTGTGCTGATCCTCGCCGTGCTGCTGTACCTGGTACCGCTGGTGGTGATGCTGCTGACCAGCTTCAAGACCCCGGAAGACATCAGCACCGGCAACCTGCTGAGCTGGCCGACCGTGGTCTCCGGCATCGGCTGGGTCAAGGCCTGGGCCACCGTGGATGGCTACTTCTGGAACTCGATCAAGATCACCGTTCCCGCTGTGCTGATCTCCACCGCCATCGGTGCGTTGAACGGTTATGTGCTGTCGTTCTGGCGCTTCCGTGGTTCGCAGCTGTTCTTCGGTTTGCTGCTGTTCGGCTGCTTCCTGCCGTTCCAGACCGTACTGCTGCCGGCGTCGTTCACCCTCGGCAAGATGGGCCTGGCCAGCACCACCACCGGCCTGGTGTTTGTGCACGTGGTCTACGGCCTGGCGTTCACCACGCTGTTCTTCCGTAACTACTACGTGAGCATTCCGGATGCGCTGATCAAGGCGGCACGCCTGGACGGCGCCGGTTTCTTCACCATCTTCCGTCAGATCATTCTGCCGATGTCCACTCCGATCATCATGGTCTGCCTGATCTGGCAGTTCACCCAGATCTGGAACGACTTCCTGTTCGGTGTGGTGTTCTCCAGCGGCGACTCCCAGCCCATCACGGTGGCGCTGAACAACCTGGTCAACACCAGCACCGGGGCCAAGGAATATAACGTGGATATGGCGGCGGCGATGATCGCCGGGCTGCCGACCCTGCTGGTCTATGTGATCGCAGGCAAGTATTTCGTGCGCGGCCTCACGGCCGGCGCGGTCAAGGGGTAATCATGGCTACGCTTGAACTTCGCAATGTAAACAAGACCTATGGCGCCGGCCTGCCCGACACCTTGAAGAACATCGAACTGTCGATCAAGGAAGGCGAGTTCCTGATCCTGGTCGGCCCTTCGGGGTGCGGTAAATCCACGCTGATGAACTGCATCGCCGGCCTGGAAACCATCACCGGCGGCGCGATCATGATCGGCGACCAGGACGTGAGCGGCATGAGCCCCAAGGACCGTGACATCGCCATGGTGTTCCAGTCCTACGCGCTGTACCCGACCATGAGCGTGCGCCAGAACATCGAGTTCGGCCTCAAGATCCGCAAGATGGCCCAGGCGGACATCGACGCCGAAGTGGCGCGCGTGGCCAAGCTGCTGCAGATCGAACACCTGCTCAACCGCAAGCCGGGCCAGCTCTCCGGCGGCCAGCAACAGCGCGTGGCCATGGGCCGTGCCCTGGCGCGCCGGCCGAAGATCTACCTGTTCGACGAGCCGCTGTCCAACCTCGACGCCAAGCTGCGCGTCGAGATGCGCACCGAAATGAAACTGATGCACCAGCGCCTCAAGACCACCACGGTCTACGTGACCCACGATCAGATCGAAGCGATGACCCTGGGCGACAAAGTGGCGGTGATGAAGGACGGCATCATCCAACAATTCGGCACGCCGAAAGAAATTTACAACGACCCGGCCAACCTGTTTGTGGCAAGCTTTATCGGTTCACCACCAATGAACTTCGTTCCTATGCGCCTAAAACGCAAGGAAGGTCGTTTGGTCGCGCTGCTCGACAGCGGCCAGGCCCGTTGCGAATTGCCGTTGGGCATGAACGACGCAGGCCTGGAGGACCGTGATGTGATTCTGGGCCTGCGCCCGGAGCAGATCGTGTTGGCGGCGGGTGAGGGCAACGGTTCGTCGAGCATTCGCGCTGAAGTCCAGGTCACCGAACCGACCGGTCCGGACACCCTGGTGTTCGTGCAGCTCAATGACACCAAGGTCTGCTGCCGTTTGGCGCCGGATGTGGCGCCCCAGGTCGGCGAGACCCTGACCCTGCAATTTGATCCGGCCAAGGTATTGCTGTTCGACGCCAACACTGGCGAACGCCTAGGCACTGCTTCTTCATTGCCCGCACAGGGGCATGCCGACAACGTGGCCCAATTCAAAGGCCGCTGAAGCAGCTAAGTTGTTGTTTTAAATAAAAAAGTAACCCGCGTTAGATAAAAACAGTTTAATAACAATAAAGACGAGGATGTAGGGATGAAAAAGCAACACAACAACACTCGGCTGATCTGCCAAATGTCAGCTGCAGCAGCCCTGGTTTTGTCCGCCAATGCGATGGCGGCCGATGCATTCAGTGCCGACTCCAAGTGGATGACCGGCGATTGGGGTGGTGAGCGTACCAAGCTGATCGAGCAAGGTATCGACATCAAGGCTGACTACGTAGGGGAAATGGGCGCCAACCTGCGCGGCGGCTACAACGACGACAGGACCGGCCGTTACTCTGACCAGTTCGGTCTGGGCGTAGCACTGGACCTGCAAAAGCTGTGGGGCTGGGATAACACCCAGGCCAAGATCCAGTTTACCAACCGTAATGGCCAGAACATCTCCAACGACCGCATTGGCGACCCGCGTGCCGGCACGCTGAGTTCGTCCATGGAAGTCTACGGCCGTGGCCACATGGTGCGTCTGACCCAGTTCTGGATCCAGCACCAGATGTTCGACAACAAGTTGGACGTGAAACTCGGTTACTTCGGTGAAGGCGAAGACTTCAACACCTTCCCATGCGACTTCCAGAACCTGTCGTTCTGCGGCTCGCAGGTCGGTAACTATGTGAACACCTGGTACAACTGGCCCGTCAGCCAGGCCGCGATCCGCGTGAAATACAACATCACGCCTGAGCTGTATGCGCAAATCGGTGCGTACAACCAGAACCCATCGCAGCTCGAGCACGGCAATGGCTTTAAGCTCAGCGGCAGCGGCACCAAAGGTACCGTGATTCCGGTGGAATTGGTCTGGTCGCCGAAGGTTAATAACCTGCCGGGCGAATACCGTGTGGGTTACTACAAAAGTGCCGCCGATGCCGCTGACGTACGTGAAGACGTGAACGGCAACGATGCCGCCACCACGGGTGCTGCATACCGTACCCGCAGCAGCAAGAAAGGCTACTGGTTCGTTGCCCAGCAACAACTCACCACGCACAACGGCGACGCTTCGCGTGGCCTGAACATCGCGGCCAACGCGACCTTCCACGACAAAGAAACCAACCTGGTCGACAACTACCAGTCGTTGATGCTGGTGTACAAAGGCCCATTCGATGCGCGTCCAAAAGACGACGTGGGTATTGGTGCCGCGCGTCTGCACGTCAACGACGACGTGAAGAAAAACGCCGAACTGCTCAACGTCGCCAATGGCGTGAACGACTACGACAACGCGCTGTTCTCGCCGATCCGCGAAACCGAGTACAACTTCGAAATCAACTACGGCTTCCACGTCACCAACTGGCTGACCGTGCGTCCCAACCTGCAATACGTCGTCCAGCCGGGCGGCGTGGATAAAGTCGACAACGCGCTGGTGGCGGGCCTGAAAATTCAGTCTACGTTCTAACGCTGTTGCGATAAGCTCCTTCTCTCTGTGCGCATTTTGCGGGTAGCCATGGCTATCCGCTTTTTTTTGGGTTGCATTGTGAAGATATTCAGGACCGTGGCACATGCATGAGCAACCGCTGCAACGCTTTTTCAAATCCCTGCGCGAGCGTCCGGTGTTCGCCTGGGAGCGCTTCCAGATGCGCGACGTGCTGGTGATCGACCACCCGCTGTGCCAGGCGGTGTTCAGTCGCCAGGGCGCGCAACTGTTGCATTTCCAGCCCCGTGGCCAAAAACCCTGGCTGTGGTGTGCAGCCAAGTGGCCGCAAGTTGGCGCCATCCGTGGTGGCGTACCGGTGTGCTGGCCGTGGTATGGCCGCCATCCGAGTGAGAATGCCTGGCCGTCCCATGGCTGGGCGCGCTTGATCGACTGGAAACTGCTCGACAGCAGCACCGACGATGAGGGCGTGCGCCTGCACTGGCAATTGCAGCTGTGCGACTGGCAGGTCGACCTGCACGCGCACTTGGGCGACACCCTGGAATTGCGCCTGAGCACCGAGCATCAGGATGAGCTGCCGTGCCAATTGAGCCATGCGTTGCATGCTTACTGGCGTATTGGTCACGTTGACGAGATAGCGCTGTCTGGGCTCGACGGTGCGCAGGGTTACGACCAGCTCAATCGCCAGGTTTGCCAGCAGGAAGGCGAGCTGCGCGTGGAGGGCGGGTGCCAGCGGGTGTTCCATCACGAAGGCGAATTGCAACTCAAGGACCACGCCTGGCAGCGTGAACTGTGCATCGACACCGGCGACAGCGCCGACACGGTGGTGTGGCACCCAGGCAGTCGGCCGTTGTTAGGCGTGAGCTTCAACGAGGCGTCGGGGTTTGTGTGCGTGGAGTCGGCGATGGCGGGGGCGAGTTTGGCGCCGGGGGAGCGGGCGCATCTGAGTTTGCAGGCGCGGGCTGGGGTTTAGCGGTGTGGTTGATGGCCTCATCGGGGGCAAGCCCCCTCCCACACTTGAAGGTATTCACAAATTAAACTGTGGGAGGGGGCTTGCCCCCGATGAGGCCAGTGAAACCAACACACAGCCTGGCTCAGTTGAACTCGTCGCCCACCGGGTACCGGCTGTCATTCAAGCTCTCTTTGATCTTGCGCAAATGCGGCTGGAAATCCACGCCACGGCGCAAGGTCATGCCGGTTGCCAGCACATCCAGCACCGTCAATTGGATGATCCGCGAGGTCATCGGCATATAGATGTCGGTGTCTTCCGGCAGCGGAATGTTCAGGCTCACGGTACTGGCCTTGGCCAGCGGTGAGTTCTCGGCCGTCACGCCCAGCACTGACGCGCCGTTTTCCCGCGCGATACGCGCCACTTCCACCAGCTCACGGGTACGCCCGGTGTAGGAAATGATCACGAACAACTCGCCCGTGTGCGCCACCGACGCGATCATGCGCTGCATCAGCACGTCCGCGTGCGCGGTCACGGCCAGGTTGAAGCGGAAAAACTTGTGCAGCGCATCCATGGCCACCGGGGCCGAAGCGCCCAGGCCGAAGAAGTGGATCTGCCGCGCCTGGATCAACAGGTCCACGGCCTTGCTGATCAGCGCCGGGTCCAGGGCCTGGCAGGCGCTGTCCAGGGACGCAATGGCGCTGCCAAAGATCTTCTGCGTGTAGGCCTCAGGGTTATCATCGGCCTCCACAGCGCGGCTGACATACGCCGCGCCACTGGCCAGGCTTTGCGCCAGCTGCAATTTCAGTTCAGGGTAACCGCTCACGCCGAACGAACGGCAGAAACGGTTGACCGTCGGTTCACTGACCGAGGCCGCCTGGGCGAGGGCGGCAATGGAGAAGCGGGTCGCCTGCTGCGGGTTGAGCAGGATGACCTCGGCGACTTTTTTCTCGGCCTTGTTCAATTCTTCGAGGCGGTTCCGGATCTGTTCCAGAAGATTTCGCACGCGGTCCATTCAGTCTTTCCTTCGGGCGACGATGCAAATTAGGGTGGTAACCAATCGATAAGTGGTCTTTTGCGGTGGCCTATCCTACTGAGGGTAGCTGAACACCACCACTCGGAATGCGTATTTCGGGAAAATGTTGTGGTTATTACTACATTTTTCCTTGAGTGATGCCTTGAAAAAAGGTATTTGTAGCTTAACTTGATAAAAGAACAAACATCATGCCTTCGATAACCGTAGAACCCTGCACCTTTGCCCTGTTTGGCGCCTTGGGTGATCTGGCGCTGCGCAAGTTATTTCCTGCCCTCTACCAACTTGATGGCGCGGGGCTCCTGCACGACGACACGCGCATCCTGGCCCTGGCCCGGGAAGCCGGTTCCGAGCAACAGCACCTGGCGCACATCGAACAAGCACTGCGCAAATACGTCGGCAAGGAACTGGACGAAACCATCGCCCAGCGTTTCCTGGCGCGCCTGACCTATGTTCACGTCGACTTCATGAAAGCCGATGACTACGTGGCCCTGGCGGAAATCGCCGGCACTGCGCAGCGCCTGATCGCCTACTTCGCCACCCCGGCGGCGGTGTACGGCGCGATCTGCGAGAACCTGTCGAAGGTCGGCCTGGCGGAAAACACCCGCGTGGTGCTGGAAAAACCCATCGGTTCGGACCTGGAGTCCTCGCGCAAGGTCAACGATGCCGTGGCGCAGTTTTTCCCGGAGAACCGCACCTACCGCATCGACCACTACCTGGGCAAAGAGACCGTCCAGAACCTGATCGCCCTGCGTTTCGCCAACAGCCTGTTCGAAACCCAGTGGAACCAGAACTACATCTCCCACGTGGAAATCACCGTGGCCGAGCAGGTCGGTATCGAAGGCCGTTGGGGCTATTTCGACAAGGCCGGCCAGCTGCGTGACATGATCCAGAACCACCTGCTGCAACTGCTTTGCCTGATCGCCATGGACCCGCCGGCCGACCTGTCCGCCGACAGCATCCGCGACGAGAAGGTCAAGGTGCTCAAGGCCCTGGCGCCGATCAGCCCGGATGGCCTGACCACCCAAGTGGTACGCGGCCAGTACATCGCCGGCTACAGCGCCGGCAAGCCGGTGCCGGGTTACCTGGAAGAAGAGAACTCCAACACCCAGAGCGACACCGAGACCTTCGTCGCCCTGCGTGCCGATATCCGCAACTGGCGATGGGCCGGGGTGCCGTTCTACCTGCGCACCGGCAAGCGTATGCCGCAAAAGCTGTCGCAGATCGTCATCCACTTCAAGGAACCGTCCCACTACATCTTCGCCCCCGAGCAGCGCCTGCAGATCAGCAACAAACTGATCATCCGCCTGCAGCCGGACGAAGGTATTTCCTTGCGCGTGATGACCAAGGAGCAGGGCCTGGACAAGGGCATGCAACTGCGCAGCGGCCCGCTGCAACTGAATTTTTCCGACACTTACCGCAGCGCCCGTATCCCGGATGCCTACGAGCGGTTGTTGCTGGAAGTGATGCGCGGCAATCAGAACCTGTTTGTTCGCAAAGATGAAATCGAAGCCGCGTGGAAGTGGTGTGACCAGTTGATCGCCGGGTGGAAAAAGTCCGGTGATGCGCCCAAGCCGTACGCGGCGGGTTCCTGGGGGCCGATGAGCTCGATTGCACTGATCACGCGGGATGGGAGGTCGTGGTATGGCGATATCTGAATTGAAACTGCCTCAGGGTGTGACGGCCCATGAGTACCGTACGCCTGCATTGTTGGCGGACGGCCTGGCCAATGACGTGGCCGAACAACTGCGTGAGGCCATCAGTGCCCGTGGCGAAGCGACGCTGGTCGTCTCCGGCGGCCGCAGCCCCGTCGCGTTTTTCCAGAACCTGGCCAAGCAAGGCCTGGACTGGTCCAAGGTCACCGTTACCCTGGCCGATGAGCGCTGGGTACCGGTGGAGCACGCGGACAGCAACGCCGGTTTGCTCAAAGCAAACCTGTTGCAAGGCCCGGCGGCTAAAGCCAAGTTCCTCAGCCTCTACAGCGCTGCGGCCAACCTTGAAGAGGCCGCCGAACAGGCCGATCGCCTGCTGGCCGAGCTGCCCGCCATTGATGTGCTGGTATTGGGCATGGGCGATGACGGCCACACCGCTTCGCTGTTTCCCAACAGTCCGAACCTCGCTGAAGCACTGCAGGCCGACGGTACCCGCCGTTGCTGGCCGATGCTGGCGCCGACCGTGCCGCACCAGCGCCTGACCATGAGTCGCGCGTTGCTGGCCACGGCGAACTACACCGTGCTGTCGATTTCCGGCAGTTCGAAGTTGACCACCTTGAGCGCCGCGCTGGCCAGCAACGACGTTGCTGCCATGCCGATTCGCGCGTTTTTGCAACCCACATTAGAGATTTACTGGTGCCCATGAGCCAAGGATCAGCCGCTATGAAAAGCCCTCAACCGACCGTGTCCATGGCGGATAAAGTTGCCCTGATCGACAGCCTCTGCGCCAAGGCGCGGATCCTGCCGGTGATCACCATCGCCCGCGAACAGGACATCCTGCCGCTGGCCGATGCCCTGGCAGCCGGTGGTTTGACCGCATTGGAAGTGACCCTGCGTTCCGAGTTCGGCCTCAAGGCCATTCAGGTGCTGCGTGAGCAACGTCCTGAACTGTGCACCGGTGCCGGCACCGTACTCGACCGTCACATGCTCGAAGCGGCCGAAGTGGCCGGTTCGCAATTCATCGTCACCCCTGGCATTACCCGCGACTTGCTGGAAGCCTCGGTGCACAGCCCGATCCCGCTGCTGCCGGGCATCAGCAATGCCTCGGGCATCATGGAAGGCTATGGCCTGGGCTACCGCCGCTTCAAGCTGTTCCCGGCCGAAGTCAGCGGCGGCGTCGCGGCCATCAAGGCCCTGGGCGGCCCGTTCGGCGAAGTGAAGTTCTGCCCGACCGGCGGCGTGGGCCCGGCCAACATCAAAAACTACATGGCGTTGAAAAACGTGATGTGCGTGGGCGGTAGCTGGATGCTGGACCCGGAGTGGGTCAAGAACGGCGACTGGGCCCGCATCCAGGAAGTCACCGCACAGGCGCTGGCGCTGCTGGATTGAGCTGATTTACCGAATCGTTGTTGCTGTGCTTAACGGCATTTTTGCGGCGCACTTGGTCGGTGTGCCGCTTTTTTTTGCCTGTAGAAAACTTGAATTCAACGCCGCTCCCACATTTTTAGTCTGCGTTCAGTTGGGTAATCGCGTTCACCAACACGCTGATGTCCGCAGCTGAAGTCACTAGCCCCGGCGTTACCCGGATACACGTGCCAAATGCTGCACCGACACGCGTGGTAGTAAACAAGTCAAAGTCCCTGAGCAACCGATCCACCATCACCTGCTGGTCCCTTCCGACAAACTTGAACGCCGTAATCCCGCAATACAACCTGGGATCATTCGGCGTCAGCACTTCAATCCCCGGCAAAGCCCGCACTTGGTTCACCCACAAATCCCGCAGGTAATTAACCCGCGCACCCTTGGCCGCCGAGCCACCCAACTTCCGGTGCTCTTCAAACACCAATGGCAGTGTCATCAGCGCCGGAAAGTTCGGCGTGCTGTAGGACGTGCGTGCGCGTACGTCGGTAGCCGGGTAGTGAAACTCGCCCATGTCCGGGTCGATATCGGCCAGGCGCTCCGGGGCGATGTACAGAAAGCCCAGGGTCAGCGGCGCGCCGATCCATTTGTGCAGGTTGAAACCGGCAAACTGAATACCTAACTCGGCGAGGTTGAACTCGATTTGGCCCAGGGCATGGGCGCCATCGAGGATCACGTCGATATCATGCTCGCGCGCCGCCTGGGCAATCGCGGCAACGGGCATGACCAGCCCGGTGCGGTGGGTAACGTGGGTCAGCGCCATCAACTTGAGGCGCGGGTACTGAGTGAACGCGTCACGATAGGTTTGCACGAGGCTGTCGAAACTGGCCGGGTGAGTGTGGGACAGTTCGATCACCTCCACGCCACGGTAACCCGCCAACCAGCGCATGGCCCCTTTGACCGTGTCGTACTCCAGGTCGCTGATCAGCACCTGGTCACCCGGTTGCAGGCAGTTGTAGTTGCGGATCAGTGATTGCAAGGCTTCGGTGGCGTTACGGGTAAACGCCAGCGATTCGGGGTCAGCCTCCATCAGCTCGCCGAGTTGTCGACGAATCTCCACATTCTCACCCTGCTCGAACGTCTGACGCACATACAGCGAGTTACTGCGGTTGATAAACGCAACCTGCTCCAGATAGTGCGTTTGCACCGCGTGGCTCATGCGGCCGAAATAGCCGTTTTCCAGATTGATCGGGCCGGGCTCCAGCGCATAGCGCTGCGCGACGGCCTGCCAGTGACGTTCGTTGTCTGCATTCCGTGGCATAGGTGGCTCTTAATGACGAGGGGCGGGCTTGCCGTGTTTGGCGCGCAGGGGTTCAAGCAGTTCAGACAAACCGTTGCTGTCGATTTCCTGCATCAATGCCAGCAAACCGCCGAGTTCACCGTGGGGGAAACCCTCGCGGGCGAACCAGTTCAGGTAAGGACCGGGCAGGTCGGCGATGATCCGTCCCTTGTATTTGCCGAAGGGCATTTCGCGGGTGATCAGCAGTTCGAGTTTTTCCGGGTTCATGAGCTTCAGGCGGTAGAGGCGAGGTCTTCGAAAATACAGGCATTCTGCATGAAGGCCAAATGACAGATCATGCAAATAACGTACATACAGATGGTTCAATAATTCGTAAGCTATTGATAATTAATAGAAAAGTTGTTTGCCAAAACCTGGCACGGGCGCTGCAATTACTAAGACACGTTTCTAAACCCGCACAAGGAATTGAAAAATGACTGACATCAACAAAGAATCGATCTCCGTACTCAACGACCTGATCGAGACCAGCAAAGACGGCCAGAAAGGCTTCGCCACTTGTGCTGAAGACATCAAGCATCCAGAGCTCAAAGCCCTGTTTGTGAAACGTTCTGCTGACTGTGCTACTGCGGCTGCCGAGCTGCAGACCGCTGTTCGTGCTCTGGGTGGCGATCCGGAAGAGTCCGGCAGCGTTGCCGGCGCCCTGCACCGTGGCTGGGTCGACGTGAAGTCGATGGTCACCGGTAAAGATGAAGAGGCCGTGCTGAACGAAGCCGAGCGCGGTGAAGACCACGCCCTGAAGGCTTACAAGGAAGCGATCGAGAAGATCAACAAGCACAACCTGCTGGGCATTCGTGACCTGGTTGAGCGTCAGTTCCACGGCGCACAACGCAACCACGACCAAGTAAAAGCCCTGCGTAACCAGGCTCGCGCCCAGTCGTAAGCCCTGTGCTGTAAATGCTGTAAGAAATGTGGGAGGGGGCTTGCCCCCGATTGCGGAGTGTCAATCACTGCATCTTGTGACTGATCTACCGCTATCGGGGCAAGCCCCCTCCCACATTCGTATTGCATAAGTTTTAGCCAATGCTGATCGGCGGCAACTCGGTCAGGGTCACGACTTGCTGCTTACGCGGCGCCAGAATTTCCGCCTCGCCGTCCACCACCAACTCATCGCGCTGGTTGAATACACGGGTGGCAATGCGCACGCGGAACTTCGGCAGTTTTTCGAGGATCTCCAGGCGCACCGTCAGCGTGTCGCCGATCTTCACCGGCTTCTGGAAGGTCATCTGCTGGCCGATATAGATCGTGCCCGGCCCAGGTAACTCACAGGCCACCGCCGCACTGATCAGGGCGCCGCTGAACATGCCGTGGGCGATACGCTCCTTGAACATGGTCGCCTTGGCGTATTCGGCATCCAAATGCACCGGGTTGTGGTCACCGGACATCGCGGCGAACAGCTGGATATCGCGCTCTTCCACCAATTTGCTGTAGCTGGCGGTCTGGCCGACTTCGAGGGCTTCGTACGGGGTGTTGGTTACCTGGGTCATCTAAAGGTGCATCCTGTGGCTAATCGGTAAATTAACTGTTTGATTTTAAGTGAAAACTCATTCGCAGCGGGCGGGCCTGTGCAAGGTCAGGGCCTGGTCGAGCCACGTCAGCACATCCGCGGTGACGTCATCGCGGTTGGTCTCATTGAACACTTCGTGACGCGCCTGCGGGTAAATAGTCAATTGCAGGTGCTGGCAGCCGGCTTCACGCAGGGCGTGGGCCAGGTGTTTGAGACGCTTGCCCTCACTCACCGGATCACATTCGCCGCCCATCACCAGGATCGGCAGGCCGGGATCGATCTGCGCGAGATTGGACGCTTTGCTGATTTGCTGCAAGCCGCCGAGCAGGTCGATCCACAGCTGGTTGGTGCAGCGGAACCCACACAGCGGGTCGTTGATGTACCTGTCGACTTCCGCCGGGTCGCGGCTGAGCCAGTCGAAAGCGGTGCGATTGGGTTTGAACGCCTTGTTGAACGATCCAAACGACAGGAACTCGATCAGCGCACTGCGCCCGCGCAAGCCCTGGCGCAGGCGCTCGGCCCGTGCGATCACCCGCGCCGCGCGGTACAGCGCCACCGGCTGGAAATTCGAACCGCTGAGGATCGCCCCGGTCAGGCTGGCGCTGTGGTGCACCAAGTAGGCCTGGGCGATGTAACTGCCCATGCTGTGCCCAAGCAGAATGATCGGTAACCCCGGCTGCTGCTGGCCGATATGCTGGTTGAGGCTGGCCAGGTCGCCCACCACCTTGTTCCAGCCGTCCTTCTCTGCGTACAGACCCAACGTGCCTTCATCGGCGGTACGGCCGTGGCCACGCTGGTCCAGCGCGTAAAGGCCGTAGCCGGCACCGCACAAGGCTTCGGCCAGGCGTGCGTAGCGCCCGCTGTGCTCGGCCATCCCATGGGAGAGCATCACCAGGGCCTTGGGCGGACCGTCGGGCATCCATTGATTGACGTACAGGCGGCAGCGGTCATTCGCGGTCAGCCAGAAGGTGCTGTGGTTCATAGCGGTTCCTTTTCTCAAGGTCTGCTCAAGGTCTGGTCTGCTCAGGTTCGTTCCAGTGTATAGCTCATCCCGAGGGAAGCGTCTGATCAGTGCAGGGCCTTGTAGGAAGATTCACACAGTTAATGACGCTCTTTCCTGTATTTGCCTGTTTGGCCATAGCTGCTAACGTCCCCTGAGCTCCGCTTTTTATAGATGTAGAGGTTTTACACCAGCAGCGGCCGGACACACTCAGGTAAGAGGACAAGAATAATGCAACCTGATTTCTGGAATGACAAACGCGCGGCGGGCGTACCCAATGACATCGACCTCGCGGCCTACAAGTCGGTGATCGAAGTCTTCGAGCGTTCCTGCAAGGCCTTTGCCGACCGTCCGGCATTCAGCAACATGGGCATCACCCTGACCTACGCCGAGCTTGAACGCCAGAGCGCGGCGTTCGCCGGCTACCTGCAGCAGCACACCGACCTCAAGCCGGGCGAGCGCATCGCGGTGCAGATGCCCAACGTGCTGCATTACCCGGTTGCCGTGTTCGGTGCCTTGCGCGCCGGGCTGATCGTGGTCAACACCAACCCGCTGTACACCCCGCGCGAGATGCGTCACCAGTTCAAGGATGCCGGTGTACGTGCGTTGGTCTACCTCAACCTCTTCGGTTCGCGGGTGCAAGAGGTGTGCAGCGACACCGAGATCGACTACCTGATCGAAGCCAAGATGGGCGACTTCATGCCCGCCGCAAAGGGTTGGCTGGTGAACACCCTGGTCGACAAGGTCAAGAAGATGGTCCCGGCCTACAGCCTGCCGCGCGCGGTGTCGTTCAAGCGCGCCCTGCGCATGGGCGCAGGCCTGGGGGTGACCCGCCACCCGGTGACCCTGGATGACATCGCCGTGCTGCAATACACCGGCGGCACCACTGGCTTGGCCAAGGGCGCGATGCTCACCCACGGCAACCTGGTGGCAAACATGCAACAGGTGCGCGCCTGCATGTCCCAGACCGGCGAGGACGGCCATCCACTGATCAAGGAAGGGCAGGAGGTGATGATCGCGCCGCTGCCGCTTTACCACATCTATGCTTTCACCGCGAATTGCATGTGCATGATGGTGTCCGGCAATCACAACGTGCTGATCACCAACCCGCGCGACATCGGCGGCTTTATCAAGGAGCTTAAAAAGTGGCGCTTTACCGGGCTGTTGGGGCTCAACACGCTGTTTGTGGCCTTGATGGACCACCCGGATTTCAAAAGCCTGGATTTTTCCCACCTCAAGCTCACCAACTCCGGCGGCACCGCGCTGATCAAGGCCACGGCCGAGCGCTGGGAGCAGATCACCGGCTGTGCGATAGGCGAGGGCTACGGTCTCACCGAAACGTCCCCTGTGGCCAGCACCAACCCCTACGGCAACAAATCACGCCTGGGCACCGTGGGCATTCCTGTGCCAGCCACGGCAATGAAGGTGATTGATGACCAGGGCCTCCAACTGCCGTTGGGTGAACGCGGCGAGCTGTGCATCAAGGGCCCGCAGGTGATGAAGGGCTACTGGCAGCAACCGGCTGCCACCGCCGAAGCGCTGGACGCCGAAGGTTGGCTGAAGACCGGCGACATTGCAGTGATCGATGACGATGGCTTTGTGCGCATTGTCGACCGCAAGAAGGACCTGATCATCGTCTCGGGCTTCAACGTGTACCCCAACGAGATCGAAGACGTGGTGATGGCCCACCCGGCGGTGGCCAACTGTGCCGTGATCGGCGTACCGGATGATCGCACCGGGGAGGCGGTGAAGCTGTTTGTGGTGGCGCGTGCGCAAGGGGTGAGCCTTGAGGAATTGAAGGCGTACTGCAAGACCAACTTCACGGGGTACAAGGTGCCCAAGCATATTGTGTTGCGTGAGTCGTTGCCGATGACACCGGTTGGCAAGATTTTGCGGCGTGAGCTGCGCGACATCGCCTGATCTGAAATGCGCTGAAAAAAAGTGGGAGGGGGCTTGCCCCCGATGGCGGTGGGTCAGTCACCAGATGTGTAGACTGAACCACTACCATCGGGGGCAAGCCCCCTCCCACATTTGTACTGTGTTGTTCTGAAAGCCCCGTTCCAGAGCCATTTATGCCGCTATTTTGGCTTGGTTTAAAGCGTGACCAATTATTGTAGGACAGTCGTGTTTATGACCGTGGGCCCCTTCTTTGGCTCTAGGCGGCCCTTGGCAAAGCTGCTACTCTCGGCGCGCTTTGTGACGTCTCGGCCTGCTTGAAAGCGCCAGATTCACCTAAAAAAACATACACCAATAATAATCGCATCAAATGCGATGATGAATTCGCGTCGCTGACGTCGCTGAGGAGTGGGCTTCCATGAACGAAGACTTTTGGAAGGATAAGTACCCCGCCGGGATTGCTGCACAAATCAATCCAGACGAGTATCCAAATATTCAGGCGGTACTGAAGCAGTCCTGCCAGCGCTTCGCCAACAAACCGGCTTTCAGCAACCTGGGCAAGACAATCACCTACGGTGAATTGTATGAATTGTCCGGCGCCTTCGCCGCGTACCTGCAGCAACATACCGACTTGAAGCCCGGCGACCGCATCGCCGTGCAGTTGCCCAACGTCCTCCAGTACCCGGTTGCCGTCTTCGGTGCCATCCGCGCCGGCCTGATCGTGGTCAACACCAACCCGCTGTACACCGCGCGGGAAATGGAACACCAATTCAACGACTCCGGGGCCAAGGCCTTGGTCTGCCTGGCCAACATGGCTCACCTGGCGGAAAAGGTCGTGCCCAAGACCGCCATCAAGCACGTGATCGTCACTGAAGTCGCTGACCTGTTGCCGCCGCTCAAGCGCCTGCTGATCAACAGCGTCATCAAGTACGTGAAGAAAATGGTCCCGGCGTTTCACTTGCCCAAGGCGATCAAGTTCAACGACGTGTTGGCCAAGGGGCATGGCCAACCGGTCAGCAACGCCAACCCGGCCAGCGGCGATGTAGCCGTGCTGCAATACACTGGCGGCACCACCGGCGTGGCGAAGGGCGCGATGCTCACTCACCGCAACCTGGTCGCGAACATGCTGCAATGCAAGGCGCTGATGGGTTCCAACCTCAACGAAGGTTGCGAGATCCTGATCACGCCGCTGCCGCTGTACCACATCTATGCGTTCACCTTTCATTGCATGGCGATGATGCTGATCGGCAACCACAACATCCTGATCAGCAACCCGCGCGACCTGCCGGCGATGGTCAAGGAGCTGTCGAAGTGGAAGTTCAGCGGCTTTGTCGGCTTGAACACCCTGTTCGTCGCGCTGTGCAACAACGAAGCCTTCCGCAAGCTGGACTTCTCCGCGCTGAAAGTCACCCTGTCGGGCGGCATGGCGTTGCAACTGGCAGCCGCTGAACGCTGGAAGGCCGTGACCGGCTGTGGCATCTGCGAAGGCTACGGCATGACCGAAACCAGCCCCGTGGCTACCGTGAACCCGATCCAGCACATCCAGATCGGCACCATCGGCATTCCCGTGCCGTCCACCGTGTGTAAAGTCATCGCCGACGACGGCACCGAACTCGCACTGGGTGAAACCGGCGAGCTCTGCGTCAAGGGTCCGCAAGTGATGAAGGGCTACTGGCAGCGCCAGGAAGCCACCGACGAGATGCTCGACAGCGAAGGCTGGCTGAAGACCGGTGACATCGCGATCATCCAGCCCGACGGCTATATGCGCATTGTCGACCGCAAGAAAGACATGATCCTGGTCTCGGGCTTCAACGTGTACCCCAACGAGCTGGAAGACGTGTTGGCGGGCTTGCCGGGCGTGCTGCAGTGCGCGGCCATCGGCGTGCCGGACGAGAAGTCCGGGGAACACATCAAGCTGTTTATCGTGGTCAAGCCAGGCGCAACCCTGACCAAGGAGCAGGTGATGGAGCACATGCGCGCCAACGTCACCGCCTACAAAGTGCCCAGGGCCGTGGAGTTCCGCGATGCGTTGCCGACCACCAACGTAGGCAAGATCCTGCGGCGTGAGTTGCGCGATGAAGAGTTGAAGAAGCTCGGTCTGAAAAAGTAACGCTATACCCATGTGGGAGGGGGCAAGCCCCCTCCCACATTTTTTATGCGTTTTCTACAGGGCGAACTGCGCGAAGCTCACACCGGCGCCTGCAGGGCGCACATCCTTCAAGAACGAATCCTTATCCGCGCTCAGCTCCAGGGTGATCTCAGGCTTGCGCTTGCCCGCGTTGCGCACCACCAAGCCTTCAAGATTCTCGCGCAGGAACACCGTCGGCACCTTCAGATGCAGCAACTGGTCGGTCTCGGCGTTATGCATCAACAGATGAATCCACTCGTACTGGCCCACGCCAATCCGCACCACCGGCAAGTCGAACCACCAGATGTTGCGTTTGCTGTCCAGGTCGGTGAAGTGGCAGTTGTTGACGCCGAGTACGGCACCGCCCAGTTCAGTGTTTCTGCGGGCGATGGCCTGTGCTTTATTGAGTTTCATAACCTTCCTACGGGATCTGTTATTCAGCGTTATAGCCTGAATGTGCCGGGCATTCTCGTGGGTTGGCCGCAAAACATAAAGCCAAACCTGCAACCGGCGATGAAATGCCTGCGCAAAAATAATTGAAACTCTGCCGAACGGCCTCAGGTCAATCTTTACGTAATGACCAAAAACCATCGATTGTTTCAGGAGAAATACCATGAGCAGTACATCCGATAAGGTTAAAGGCGTAGCGAACGAAGCGGTCGGCAACATTAAGCAAGGCGTCGGTAAAGTCACCGGCAACGACAAACTGCGCGCTGAAGGCGTGGTTCAGGAAAAGAAAGGCGAAGTTCAGAAAGCTGTCGGCGATACCAAAGACGCCGTGAAAAAAGCGACCAAGTAAGCCTGAATCGCTGGCTGGTTTCACGCAGCCCGACGGCCATCCACGGATGGCCGTTTTTGTGTCACCTGATGCGGTTAAAGTTTCGAAATTGTTTCAAGGTCGCCAAATAGGCTACCTTGATGTAGAAAACGGCCCCTGAGTCGCCCACGAACCTTCCTTTTGCGGCGAAAGGAGACGCTATGATTTTCCCGGTACTAGAAGGCCTCAAGCTGCACAAAGTGCTGGTGCGCACCGTCAAGGAATTTGTCGATGACGAGATGCCCACCTACGCCTCGGCGCTGGCCTACCAGATGCTGTTCTCGCTGTTTCCCTTCCTGCTGTTCCTGATTGCCCTGATCGGTTTCCTGCACCTGCCGGACTTCTTTACCTGGCTGCGCCTGCAGTCCGAGCTGGTGTTGCCGCCCCAGGCCCTGGAGCAGGTCAACCCGGTGATCGACCAGTTGCAGCAATCCAAGGGTGGCCTGTTGTCGGTGGGTATCGTGATTGCGCTGTGGACGGCCTCGGCCGGCGTGCGTCTGATGATGAGTGCGATGAACGCCGCGTATGACGTGGTCGAAGGTCGGCCTATCTGGAAGCGCTTTCCGCTGTCGATTTTCTACACCGTCGGCATCGCCGGCATGCTGTTGGCCGCTGCAGCGTTGATGGTGCTCGGCCCGCAGGTGATGGAGTGGTTGGCGGGGCAGATCGGCATGCAGGAGTTCGTGGTCACCTTGTGGACCATCGTGCGCTGGCCGTTGATCGTGATCCTGCTGATGTTTGCCGTGGCCCTCATGTATTACGTGATGCCGGACGTCGAGCAGAAATTTCGCTTTATCACCCCAGGCTCGGTGCTGGCCGTGGTGGTCTGGATCGTGGCCTCCCTGGGTTTTGGTTATTACGTCAAAACCTTTGCCGACTACAACGCCATGTATGGCAGCATCGGTGCGATCATCGTGTTGCTCCTGTACTTCTACATTTCTGCGGCCGTGCTGTTGCTGGGCGCGGAGATGAATGCGGTGATCGAGCACATGTCCGCCGAGGGCAAGGACCCTGGCGAAAAAGAGTTCGATGAACCCGGCCACACCGTTGAAAAACAGCACGTCTCAGGCCTTGGCCGGGACCATTCCAAGCCCACCCCTGACGAAGTCTGATCGATGATCCGTGAAATCCTGAAAATGGGCGACGAACGCCTTCTGCGTATCGCGCCTCCGGTTCCGCCGGAAATGTTCGACAGCCCCGAACTGTGGCAATTGATCGATGACATGTTCCAGACCATGGAACACGTGGGCGGCGTCGGCCTGGCCGCGCCGCAGATCGGCGTTGACCTGCAATTGGTGATCTTCGGTTTCGAGGCCAGCGAACGCTACCCGGACGCGCCGCCGGTGCCGCAGACGATCCTGATCAACCCGCTGATCACGCCGCTGGGCCCGGTGCTTGAAGAGGGCTATGAAGGCTGTCTGTCCGTGCCCGGCATGCGGGGCGCGGTGAGCCGTTACCAGCAGATTCGCTATGAAGGGTTTGATCCGAAGGGCGAACCTATCGTGCGGTTTGCCGATGGTTTTCATGCACGGTTGGTGCAGCATGAGTGCGATCACTTGATCGGCCGGTTGTACCCGTCGCGGATCACTGACTTCAGCAAGTTCGGGTTTATCGAGGTGATGTTTCCGGACATGGATCCCACGGCCGACGCCTAGCGTTCAGGCCCAATGAGACCGAACGGTGGGAGCGAGCAAGCCCGCTCCCACCGTTGGAACGCCTTTCAAGTCGGTTTATTTGGCCGGCTTCACAAACCGCAACGTCATCCGATCCGACTCGCCAATCGCCACATACTTGGCCTTGTCCTGCTCCCCCAATTTCAATGTCGGCGGCAACGTCCACACCCCAGCCGGATAGTCCTTGGTGTCTTTCGGATTGGCGTTGATTTCGCTCTGTCCCGCCAGCTTGAACCCGGCATCCGTCGCCAGTTTCACCACCTGGGCCGTGGTCAGGTAACCGCTGTCTTTGATCGCGTCCAGATCGGCCCCCTCCTTGGCCCGATGATCCTCCACGCCCAGCACGCCACCCGGTTTCAGCACGGTGTAGAAGGCACTGAACGTCTTCGCTGCGGTATCGGCCGCGACCCAGTTATGCACATTACGGAATGTCAGCACGGCGTCTGCCGAAGCGGGTTTGCCGAACACCGGCGCCTTGGGGTCGAACTCGACCACCTCAGCCTTGCCGTACCGAACAGGGTCAGCCGCGAATTTCTTTTTCAGGTTCTCTTCCGAGGTGCGCGCATAGGCACTGCTGCTCGCGGCCTGCACCGCCGCGATGTAATGCCCGTGATCCTTGAGCAGCGGTGCCAGCACCTCGCTGTACCAGCCGCCACCGGGGGTGATCTCGATCACGGTTTGCTTGGCGCCCAAGCCAAAGAACGCCAGTGTCTGTTGCGGATGGCGATAACCGTCGCGGGCGCTGTTGGCCGGGTCGCGCCAACTGCCGGCGAGCACGCTCTGGTACTGCTGGGCGGTGAAGGTGGCGTCGGCTGCCTGGCTTAAAACCGGGGCGAGCAGGGCGGTGAGGGACAGAGCTGCGAGTGTGGTTTTCATGATCATCCTGTAAAGGGCCACTGTGCCGCCGAGGCTAGCATGGGCCCTGTACGCTCGGATCACACATTATCCGAGGTCGACCTCACCAAACGATCTAAGCCCATCGCGATCATCGGTTTGTTGCGTTTGTAGCGCACCAGCCGTTCGCTGAGAGACTGCGGCAACAGCGTGTCCTGACTGAACCCCATGCGCTGATACAACCCCTCCAAGTCCGGATGGCACAACAACCACACTGTACCTTCGACATCGGCCACCGCCGCCGCGATCACCTGCGCCGCCAGCCCCTGGCCGCGATAGGCCGGATCAACAAACACTCCGGTCAGCCACTGCCCGCCGACCACGGGTGTGAGGCACAGACCCGCGACAATCTCGCCATCGCGCGCCACCCACAAACGCCCGCCCTTGAGCGCCTTCATCGGCGAATTGTGGCTGCGGTAAAATTTATTCAGCAACGGCCAAAGCGGCTCTGCCAGCGGTTCGATGTGCAATGGGGGCATGGTGTTCAGGCAAGCGTTATCAAGGACCGGGGATTATAAGCGCCTTCTGTCTTGCAATAGGTGGTATACCCACTGCTACATCCCCTGTCAGTGGAGCACGCATCATGGCCAAAGGTATGGATTCAAAGAAAGCCGCGAAGAAGAAACCGGCAAAGACCGCAGATGAAAAACGCGCCGACAAAAAAGCCAAGAAAACTGAGACAGGCCTGTTCGGTCACTGAGTGACACGCTTGAAAGCAAACCCTCTGCAAGATTTCCCAGCCTCTACCGTAAGCCCCAAATGGCCGCTTGAAACCGGTTCTCTGCAGCGAAGCGGATCAAATGTGGGAGCACGCCCGCTCCCACAGGTTGATTGCATTTTAGTTCATCGGCTTTCTGCTGCCAGGGCCGCAATCACCGCCGGCCGTGCGCCGATCCGCTGCTGAAACGCCGCCAGCGCCGGCCACTCGCCCAGATCAATAGCGTGAAACCCTGCCCAGCGCAGCACCACGAACAGGTAGGCGTCCGCTACCGAATATGCGGTGCCCAACAGATAATCCTGGTGTTCCAGCGTCTGCACCAGCACCGCGAAACGCTTGAAGAGGGTGGCCTGGAACAGGGCACGCACCTCGCCCTGGATGGCATCGTTGAAGAACACCGCCAACCCGCCGTGCACTTCGGTCGCGATGAAATTCAGCCATTCCTGCAACCGCACGCGCTCCCAGCTGCCATTGGCCGGGGCCAGTCCGACGGTGGGTTTCAGGTCGGCCAAGTACTGCAGGATCGCGCTGGCTTCGGTCAGCACCTGGCCATCGTCCAGCCTCAGCGCGGCGACGTAGCCCTTGGGGTTGATCTGCAGGAAATCCTCGCCATCGGCGGTGGTTTTGGCCTGGTTATCAACCCGCACCAGGTCGAACGGCAACGCCAATTCGCGCAGGACGATATGCGGGGCGAGGGAACAGGCGTGGGGGGCGAAATACAGTTTCATCTGGGGCAGCTCCGTTGAATTTGCGCCAGTCTCGTGGGCGTGGCACCTTGCGTAAAATTAAACCTTCAGACCCCTGCCATAAGGATCGCTACTGCCATGATGAACCTGATGCATTGGCGCCTGCTGGTGGCGGTGGCCGATCACGGCAGCATCACCGCCGCCGCCGAGCATGTGGGCATGACCCAATCCGCCGCCAGCCAGGCCATGGCCGGCATGGAGGCATCACTGGGTGCGCAGCTGTTTACCCGCGAGCCGCGCAAGACCTTGCCCACTGCCTTGGGCTTGAGTGTGGTCGAGCAGGCGCGGGTGATGCTCACAGCCTTGCAGGCGATTCGCAGCACCGTGGACGAAGCCAGGCCCATGCTGCGTGGGAGTATTCGCATTGCAAGTTTCCCCATGGTGCTGGTGGCCTTTCTCACTCCGTTGTTACAACGCTTCGCGCAGCTTCACCCCGGTATAGAGGTCACCACCCTTGAAGTCACTGACAACGAAGTGAACACGTTGCTCGACGCAGGCCTGATCGACTTCGGCGTAGTGCTCAACCCCCATCCTGGGCGCAATGCCACGGTGTTGGGGCGGGACAATTGGCTGGCGGTGTTGCCGGTGCAGCACGCGCTGGCCCAACGTCCGGCGCAGGCCACGGTGACGCTGGAGGAATTGCTGGCACAGCCCTTTGTACTGGCCACTGGTGGCTGCACCGCCAATGCGCGCAGCCTGGGCGCTGATGCCGGGCTGACGCTGAGTGATATTCGCGTGGAAGTGCGCGAGTGGAGCAGTGCCTTCAGCCTGGTTCGCGAAGGTGTCGGCGTGACCCTGGTGCCGGAAATGACCCTGCCAGCCCAACGCCAGGGCCTGCGGGTGATGCCACTGGCCGTGCCCGTGCACCGCGAGTTCTCCCTGGTCGCAGCGCAACACTGTCCGCCCTCCGCTGCTGCCGGCGCATTGTTAAAAATGCTGGCTGACTAGTGGCCTTGCATAGCGCCAAGCCGTGTCTATGCTCACCCAGAACCGTTGATGACGCTTGGCATATAAAGCGATTTGGATGGTTATTTCCCCATGAAGGTGTGCCAGCAATAGCCAACAAATGAATGGAATGCGCCTTCTGGGCGCCGGTAATCAAGGGTGATCTGACCATGTTCAACCGCCATCACAAATCCGACCTGCAACAAATCGAACGTTTCTCCTGCGCACTCACTGAATCCAACGCCAAACTCGCCGCCATCAGCCGTTCCATGGCCATGATCGAGTTCGACCCCAGTGGCGTGATTCTCGACGCCAACGATAACTTCTGCAAAGCCATGGGCTACAGCGCCGAGGAGATTTGCGGCAAACATCACCGCCTTTTTTGCGACGAGGCCTACACCCAAACCGACGCCTACGCCAAGCTTTGGCTTGACCTGGCGCGGGGCGAGGCGCTCAGTGGCACCTTTATGCGCTTGAACAAACAGGGCCAGGAAGTCTGGCTCGAAGCCAGCTACATGCCGGTGCTGGACAAAGACAATCACGTATTGAGCGTGATCAAAGTCGCGTCGGATATTTCCGCACGGGTTCACCATGAGCATGAAAACCAGAGCCTGATCGACGCCATCGGCCGCTCTATGGCGGTGATCGAATTCACGCCCCAGGGCCAGATCCTCAACGCCAACGAAAACTTCCTGAAAACCGTGCAGTACTCCCTGGATGAGATCGTCGGCCAGCACCACAGCTTGTTCTGCCACCGCAGCGAAGTGGAGTCGCCCGCCTATAAGGCGTTCTGGGCGTCCCTCAACCGCGGCGAGTACCACTCGCACCGCTTCGAGCGCAAAAACAAATACGGCAAGACGCTGTTCCTGGAAGCCTCCTACAACCCGATCTTCGACACCAATGGCCGCTTGTACAAAGTGGTGAAGTTCGCCAGCGACATCACCGACCAAGTCACCACCCTGCGCAGCGCCGCTGACTCGGCTCACGCCACCTCGGTGCAAAACGATGCCTGCGCCCGTAAGGGGTCGGAAGTGGTGCAGCAAACTGTGCAGATCATCGAAGAAATCTCCCTCGACCTGAACCAGGCGGCCGTGAGTATCGACGCGGTCAGCAAGCAGTCGGACATCATCGGCGCCATTGTGCAGACCATCCGCAGCATTGCCGAGCAGACCAATATGCTGGCGCTCAACGCTGCCATTGAAGCGGCGCGGGCCGGTGAGCATGGGCGCGGGTTTGCAGTGGTGGCCGACGAAGTGCGCAGCCTTGCGGGGCGGACCAGCCAGGCGACGGTGGAAATTGTTGATGTGGTGCGTAAGAACCACGACCTGTCGCTGAGCGCCGTGTCGAGCATGCAATCGAGCTTGAGCCGCACAGGGCTGGGTGTAGAGTTGGCGAACGAAGCGGGGCAGGTGATCCTGGAGATTCAGGAAGGCTCACGGCATGTGGTGGATGCGATCGGGCAGTTCAATTCGACGTTGCAGTTGCAGTAACCCCGAGCACGCTTTGCGTAGTGAGCGGGCTTGCCCCGCGCTGGGGGGCGAAGCCGCCCCAATAAAAACGCCGCATTCTGTCAGGCAGAATGCGGCGACTGGTTTTAGGGCGGCTTCGCCCCCCAGCGCGGGGCAAGCCCGCTCACTACAGGCTAAGGGGCTTAGATCGCGGCCAGGGTTTCTTTTACCGCCCGCGCCTGCGGGTCAGTGGTCTTTGCAGCTACCTGCTGCTCTTGCTGCTGCTTCAAGCGTTCCGCCACTTGCTTGGAAATAGCGTCCTGCTTTTCCTGCGACATGTTCTGCACATCCGCCTCGGTCAAACCCTGCTCCTTGAGCAACTGCTCACGAATGCGCTCGGCCGGGGATTTGCTCATGTAATCGGTGAACTCGGACCGCGCCGTGCTGGTGGTCGAACCGGTTTTCGGCACGTCTGTTGTCGCCGTGGAGGCGGTAACGGCCTCTGTGGTGGTCTGCAACTGCACGCGGGTCTTGGCGAAGGCTTCGTCGATACGGTCAGTCGCCTTGTCCAACTCCTTCTGCGCGGCCGGCACGGTCACGCTTTGCTGCGCAGCTTGCAAGGCACCGCTGTACAGCGCGCTGGCGGCGGCGTTGGCGGGGTCCATGTCGGGCCGTTTGATCTGTTGAAGGGTCGACACGGCTTGGGTGTTGTTGTTAACCAGCATGATCGGTCACCTGGGGAAATGTTCGGTGCCTCAGGAGGAGCAAATAGCGTGCCGGGTGTGAACGCCTGGAATTAGGGCGCGTATCTATGTCGCTAAGGCAAGAACTGTCCTGTTTGCGGCCAATTCTTGCCGTTGGCGGCTGTCTCACGGCATCACTCAGTGTGTGGTGGTGTGATGGCTTGGTTGTTATCTAGAACGCCAATTCCAGTCAAATCCATCTCCCCACCATTGACTTCTAAGGAGTTTCCATATGTGTCACTGGCTCTGAAGTAGAACCTTGCGAAAACTTTTCCAGTGTTGGTATTAAATTCAAAAAACGTAATTTGCCCCGCTGTCGCTTGAAAACGGATCTGCTGAGGGTCGGAGGCGTATTTTAAATCGCAGGTAGCGGTCACTGGGCCGCCGGGGGTGATGTCGTATTTGTCGCGGTTTCCGGTAATTCCAAGTGGGAGATGGAATTCCATATAAACGACATCGCTACCTCTCTGAGTCGTGTCCAATGTGTAGCGGAAGGCCATTCTTCTTAAGCTGATTTCATCGGCTCTGTATTCAAGAACCAAACTACCTCTCACGAGTTGTGCTGTGAATTTCCCATTTGTGGGGTTCCTATGGTTACTTTCCATTTGGGAGTCTGTCATGGCGCCGTCCTTGTTTATTAACTGGTGAATTGACAGAGCTGTGTCGCAAGCCCTGCGCAAATCAGGCGCCCATAACTGCCGCAGGTCCACTGTCAGAAATAACAGTTACGACCAATGGTTGCGTCGTCATCAGTGGGCGATATTTTCCAGCGCCAGGTTACGCGTGCGTGGCCCGAACCAACTGATGGTGATCATCACGATCAACATGCTGCTGGCAATAAACGCCAGTACGCCCGGCGTGCCCAGGTGTTCGAGGATAAAGCCGATCAACAGGCTGCTGAACACCGTCGACAAGCGGCTGAACGAGTAACAGAACCCGACCGCCCGTGCGCGGATGTTGGTCGGGAACAGTTCGCTCTGGTACGAGTGATAACTGAAGCTCAGCCAGGCATTGCAGAAGGTGATCATCACCCCGCAGATCACCAGCCCCACCGCCGTGGTTTGCAGGGCAAACAGGCTGCCGAAGATCACGGCGCCCAGGGCCGAGCCGACGATTTGCCATTTGTTTTCAAAGCGGTTGGCCACCTTCACGAATAACAACGGCCCCAGCGGGTAGGCGAGGGTAATGATGAAGGCGTAGAGCAAACTGTGGGTCACGCTGACGCCCTGGCCTGAGAGCAGTGCGGGCAGCCAATTGCCGAAGCCGAAGAACCCGATGGCCTGGAACACATGGAACACGATCAGCATCAACGCGCGGCGGCGGTATGGCGGTTGCCAGATGTCGGCAAAGCGGCCGCTGCCGTGCACGCTGACGGCTTGCGGTTCGGGCTCGTCCAGCGGTTTGCCGTGATCCTTTCGGCAGCGCGCTTCCAGGTTGTCCATGATCTTCCCGGCTTCGTCAAAGCGCCCTTTCTGTGCCAGCCAGCGCGGTGATTCCGGCAGGCGTTTGCGCAGTTGCCAGATAAACAACGCGAACACGGCGCTCGACAGCACCACCCAGCGCCAACCCGAGATGCCGAACGGCGCCTGCGGCACCAGCCACCACGACATCAGCGCCACCGCCGGCACCGACAGGAACTGGATAAAAAACGCAAAGGCAAACGCCGAACTGCGCATGCGTTTGGGCACCAGTTCCGAGAGGTAGGCGTCGATGGTCACCAGCTCGATGCCCAGGCCGATGCCCACCAGGAAACGCATGCAGATGATGCCCAAGGCCGAGGTCTGGATGCCCATCAACACGGTGGCGACGGTGTACCAGATCAACGCAAAGGTAAAGATTGCCCGGCGCCCAAAACGGTCGGCGATGGGGCTGAGCAGGCTGGCGCCGAGGAACAGGCCCAGGAAGGTCGCAGAGGCGAAGGCCGCCTGGTCCGAGAAGCCGAACACGCCTTCGCTGCCGGTGTGGAAAATCCCGTCGCTGATCAGGCCGGGGCTGATGTAGGCGGTCTGGAACAGGTCATACAGCTCGAAAAAACCACCAATCGACAGCAGCGCCACCAAGCGCCAAACGGTAGCGACGGCGGGCAGACGGTCAATGCGCGCGCTGATGTGGGCGGCGCGGAGGGGGTCGATGCCGTCGGTACTGGAGAGTGTGGGCATGGGGAAACTCAATAAGTGATCGGAATCTCGAATGTTTGAAACGCGTCATCCTGGGGATGGTAACCCAGCATCCGCGTGGTCTCGCTCAAATCCAAGCGCTTGAAGCGGTTATTGGAAATACCATGGGCAATCAAGTGCTTCACGCCCTCGGCCTCCACCGAACGTTGCAGCAACTGCACAGCATCACGGGGGCTGAGCCACGCGCTGAGGTCGCGGGCGTTGTTCAGGTCGTGGGTTTCGGGGAACTCGAAGGCGCCGATGCGCAGGGCAATCGTCGACAGCGGGGTTTTTGCCGCGTAGTAGCCGCACAACGCCTCGCCGTAGCATTTGCTCACGCCGTACAGGTTGGCGGGCAGTACGGGCATGCCGGGTGTGATCTGGCGATCCACCGGGTAGCCTTCGATGGTTTGCGCGCTGCTGGCGAATACCAGGCGTTTTACCCCGGCGTTCACAGCGGCGTCGAACAGGTAGGTCGTGGCGAGGATATTGTTGGGCAGCAACTCGTCGAACGAGGCGCTGGCATGGGGGATGCCCGACAGGTGCACGATCACGTCGATGCCGTCGAGCAGGGCAACCAGGCTGGATTGATCGCTGAGGTCGGCGTGCACGAAGCGGTGTTGGCCCACGTCGAAATCCGGCGCGATGCGATCGGTGAGGGTGAAGCGGTAGCGGTCTTTCGAGCCTTCGAAAAACGTCTTGCCGATTCTGCCGCAGGCGCCGGTCAGCAGTACGTTGAGTCCTTTCACGGTGTCGTCCTTGGTTTAGTTGTGACCGTCGAGGGCAAAGGCCTTGAAGCCAGCGTGCTGACTGAGGCGTTGATAGTACGCCGCGATGGCGGGGTAGGGCGGGCGCTCCATGGGCGTCATTTGCCAGCGGTGCACCGAGAGGCCGATCAGGATATCGGCGAGGGTGAATTCGTCGCCGGCCACGTAGGCACCGGTCTTGGTCAGCTGGCGTTCCAGAATGCCCATCTTGTCGTTCCACCGCTGCACGGCGGCGGCAATCTGCGTCGCGTCCAGACCCTCCGGGTTGCCGCGCACCAGGGCTGTGAAGGCATCGCCCCAGGCGCGGTTGAGTTCGACGGCTTGCCAGTCTATCCACTGCTCGACCCTGGCACGTGGCGCGGGTTCGGCGGGCAGCAGGTCATGCCGTTGGTAGAGGTTCACGAGGTAGCGGCAGATGGTGTTGGACTCCCACAGCACGCCGTGGTCGTCGATCAATACGGGGATCTGGGCGTTGGGGTTCAGGGCGAGGAATTCGTCGGACTGGGTGGGCTTGAAGCCAATGCCCCAGTCTTCGCGCTGGTAGTCGATGCCCAGTTCCTGGCAGGTCCAGAGTACTTTGCGCACGTTGATGGAGGACGTGCGACCCAAGATTTTCAGTGAGTGGCCCATGGTGCTTCCCTGGCGGTGGAAATGTGCAGTGGCCAATGTAGCAGGGAGCACGTATAAGAGCGAGTTGCGCGGAAACTGTGCCTATGAAAGAAACCGGCCCAGAGTGTTATAGAGAGCCGGTTGGCTGAGAAGACTCAATGTGTGAGAAGTTGTTATAGTTCATCAAAGTATTGAATGTTGGCCTCACCTTTAACTTCGTGCTCCTGTCCTTTTATGTTTATAAAAAAACTGAATTCCAGCGTTACATGCAGTTGGTTAGGAATATAGGTTGATTTAACCTTCCCGCGTGAAGCCTGGTAGCCTGTAGTGTCGATATCGTAAAAACCCCAAGGAGGTACGTCATCACTTACGATCTCACCCTCGAAAGAGCCGGGCCCATCGCCGATATACACAGTGACTCGAATGCTTTCGTTTGAGTGAATATGAGTGCCGGTTAAGCGAAGTATGCCCTGTCCCTTGGTCATAATTACATCGCTAGTAAAAAAATCTCCGATCGGAGACGCTTCAATATCAAAGTGCCCTTTAGCCTTTTTAGTTTTGATGTTGATGTCGGGTGTGTGTGGGATGCCAGCGGTCATGATTGCTTTCCTCCGGTTTAAATAAACGTTTGGTCCTGAGCATATTGGGAGTCAGGAAGCTTATTAGTCCGTATTGTCGGTATCACGTCTACTGTCAGAAATCACAGTGTTTTATTGTATTTGACTGGGCTAACGTACTGAGATTTTATAGTGGGCTTTCTGACGCAATAACTTGGACTTTGTTCTGCAGGGGCAATCAATTGTTAAACTCACGCAGCCTTCTTTCAGCAGCTTGGTGTGTGCTGGTCCACGGCTTTTCCTAGCAGCAAGATGCTCAGTTCACTCAGTTGGTAAATCGCCAGGGCCACATCGCGGTGCTTGCCGCTGAGGTCATCGGACAGGTCGAGCAGCAAGGTGCTGACGGAACATACGGCTTCGTAGCTGTTGATCAGCAGGGTTTCTGTGGAGGTGTCAGGGATGACAGTGAAGAGCGTGTGCGTGGGGATGCTGTGCATGAGTGAAGTACCTGATATGGGCTGATACCTCATCGCTACTAAACGAGGGTGGCAGCTGTACGCAGGTTAGTAGACCGGTATCCCACACAAACCCGGCGCACCCGAAGGCGCCCTGCGCACAGCCACCATCAAGCATCGATAGGCTCATTTATCTTGTGTGAGGAAGCGGGCTACATAAACCCGATCACCGAGAAATTCAGCGACCAGACAACCTTAGAGACCCCCACCCAGGCGCACAAGCCGGCGGATTCTGACGTAAGCGTAGGCAACCGGGCAAGGCGCTTACCGCAATGTCAGTCGCGTCCTACAGGCGTCCTACGTACTCTCCCGCACCTGCAACTCAAACCCCATGTCCACCACCGGTTTGGCGATCTTGTTGCCCGCCATGATCGTCAATAAATGCTCCGCCGCCCGCCGGCCAATCGCTTCACGCGGGGTGCTGATGCTGCTCAGGCGCGGCACCATGAACGACGACGCCGGCAAGTCGTTGAAGCCCAGCACCGCCACACGCTCCGGCACCTTGATGCCATGGCGCAGGGCTTCCAGCAGCGCGCCCTGGGCCAGGTCGTCGTTGCCGAAGAAGATCGCGTCCACGTCCGGATGCGCCGCCAGTAACTGTAAAAACAACTCGCCGCCCAGGCCCACGGAGGAGGGGCGCGGCGTCAGCAACTCCAGCGCCGGGTCGTACAGGCCGGCTTGTTGCAGCGCTCGGCGAAAACCTTCGCCACGCAGCAAGGTGCGTTGGTCCAACTGCGCACCGATGTACGCCAGGCGCTTGCGCCCACGGGAGATCAAATGCGCTGCCGCCGTCTCGCCCGCCGCCAGCTGCGAGAACCCCACGCAGTTCACGCCGGCGTTCGGGTCCAGGTCCATCATGTACACGCACGGCACATTGCTGGCCTCGACCATCCGTCGGGCGCTTTCGGTGCGATCAAACCCGGTCAGCAACAAACCGCGTGGCTGGTAGGCCATGTAGTTGCGCAGCAGGTTTTCTTCTTCATCGCGCGAATAGTGGGAGTTGCCGATCAGCACTTCAAAGCCCTTGGGCCGCAGTACCTGGTGGATGGCTTCGAGGGTTTCGATAAACAGCAGGTTGGACAACGACGGCACCAGCACCACCACCGAATGGCTCTGGGCCGAGGCCAGGGCGCGGGCGGCGGGGTTGACCACGTAGTTCAGTTCGGCTGCGGCGTGTTGCACTTTTTCCACCAGTTCGGTGGCGACGGTGCTGATGCCGCGTAGGGCACGGGAGGCGGTAATCGGGCTGACGCCGGCCAGGCGGGCGACTTCGTTAAGGGTCGGGCGACCGGTAGTGCGCATTTTTTTATCGTTCTTAGAGGTCATCAGGCGGCTTGCCAAACAAAAATCGAGGCACTAAGGTAGCGCTGTCTCCAAAGGGCTGCAAATTCTTGAACAAAGGGTTGCCTGATCCTGTTCAACGCGTTGGAGCGGATGCACGCGTCACTCCATAAAAAAAGACAAGACGGCGCGGGAAAAGCCTGTTTTTGCACTAGCCTTACAGCGTGCAAAGGTAGCGCTATCTGCGTCCTGAGGTGTTCCATGAGTCAACCTGTTACCGCCCTGGTCATCATGGGTGTTTCCGGCTGTGGCAAGTCCAGCGTCAGCGAGGCCCTGTGCCGCCTGAACGGTGCGACCGCCATTGAAGGCGACAGCTTTCACCCCGCCGCCAACATCGAAAAGATGAGCGCCGGCCACCCCCTCAACGACGACGACCGCGCCGGCTGGCTCGACATCCTGTGCGATGAACTGCGCCGTTCGCTGAAAGCGGGCGAGCATCCCGTACTCACCTGTTCAGCGCTTAAAAAGAAATACCGCGACCACCTGCGCGAAGCCGCGCCGGGCCTGGGTTTCGTCTTCCTGGAACTGACCCGCGCCGTGGCCGCTGACCGCGTGTCCCATCGCCCCGGCCATTTCATGCCGGCAAGCCTGATCGACAGCCAGTTCGCCACCCTTGAGTCGCCCAAAGGCGAGCCGCTGACCTTGGCCCTCAACGCCAGCGAAGACAGCGTCGAGGAATTGGCCGAGCAGACCAATGCCTGGTGGCTGAAACACGGTTTTGAACCATCCAAATAATTTTTTGCCGGAAAAGATAGCGCTATCCCCGGCAGGAAATTCAACACCCGCTTTAATAACAACAACAAACAGGAGAGACCCCCCATGTTTGGCATGTCCCACGAGTCGTACCTGCTGTTAGATGCAGTCGTCACCATCATCGGGCTGATCGTGTTGATCACCCGGTTCAAGGTTCACCCCTTTATTGCGTTGATCATCGCCGCAGGTTTCCTCGGCCTGACCTCGGGCATGCCCGTGGACAAGATCATCAAGGCCTTCCAGGACGGCTTCGGCGGGGTGCTTGGCTTTGTCGGCATCATCCTCGCGCTGGGCACGATGCTCGGCAAGATGATGGCTGAGTCCGGCGGCGCCGATCAGATCGCCCAGACCCTGATCCGCGCCTTTGGCAAGGACAAGGTCCAGTGGGCCATGATGTTCGCCGCGTTCCTGGTGGGCATCCCGCTGTTCTTCGAGATCGGCTTTGTGCTGCTGATCCCGCTGGTGTTCATTGTCGCGCGCCGTACCGGTGTGTCGCTGATCAAGATCGGCATCCCGCTGCTGGCCGGCCTGTCGGCGGTACACGGCCTGGTGCCACCGCACCCCGGCCCGCTGCTGGCCATCGGCGTGTTTGGCGCGGACATCGGCAAGACCATCCTGTACGGCCTGATCGTCGCCTTGCCGACCGCCATCATTGCCGGCCCGATCTTCGGTACGTTCATCGCCAAGTACATCCCGGGCAACCCGTCCCAGGAACTGGTCGACCAACTGGCCCGCGAGACCGATAACAAGTCGTTGCCGAGCTTCGGCATCACCCTGGTCACCGTGCTGCTGCCGGTGTTCCTGATGCTGCTGAAAACCTTCGCCGACATCGCGTTTGCCGAAGGCAACGTGGTGCGCAACTGGATGGACATGATCGGTCACCCGATCACCGCGCTGCTGCTGGCGTTGCTGCTGTCGCTGTACACCTTTGGTCATCGCCAGGGCATCCATTCCAAGCAGATTCTCAAGCTGCTTGACGCCAGCCTGGCGCCGACCGCCGCGATCATCCTGATCATCGGTGCCGGTGGTGGCTTCAAGCAGATGCTGGTGACCAGCGGCGTGGGTGACGTGATCGGCCACATGGCGGTGAACGCACAGATCAACCCGATCCTGCTTGCGTGGCTGGTGGCGGCAGTGATTCGCGTGGCAACCGGTTCGGCCACCGTGGCAACCATTACCGGCGCGGGCATCGTGGTGCCGGTGGTGGGGATGATTCCAGGCGTTAACCGTGAACTGCTGGTGTTGGCAACGGGGGCAGGGTCGTTGATTCTGTCTCACGTCAACGATGCGGGGTTCTGGCTGGTGAAGCAGTATTTCAACATGACCGTGGCTGAGACGTTCAAGACGTGGACGGCGATGGAGACCATTCTGTCGGTCGTGGCGTTGATCTTCATCATGTTGCTGTCGTTGGTGGTGTAAGCCACACCGCAGCATCCCATGGGGTCACCCAATCAAATGTGGGAGGGGGCTTGCCCCCGATGGCAGTGGTTCAGTCACCGGATGCAGTGACTGACACTC